>CAJWXP010000043.1 GCA_913049785.1 uncultured Dehalococcoidia bacterium
CGCGCACCAGAAGAACATGCTTGCATCACTGACCTTTTTGGCGAGCCTCGCTTCCCGCACTACTTTGTTTGGATCAAGCCTGAACCCTGCGGACAGGTTCAACCCTTTGAAGTTCGGCTCCAACTCTTTGCGGATCACCTTATCGATGCCCACTCGGTGATGGTGCTTGCACGTGCCGGAAGATGGTCCGAACTTCTTGAGAAAGGCAATAGCGATATCTTCATCGTAGAACGCGGTTTCAAAGGGAGTTCCGTTGCCGTCCCACTTCACAATGATGTGAGTGCAATCCGGACACCAGCAAAAAGTACTCGCCTCAGACAGCTTTAAGCCAGAAGGCCCCTTCTGTAACAACCCATTGGCATCAAACTTGAATCCGGCAGACGGATCCAGATCCTCAAATTTCGGCTCAACATCCGCACGCGTCGCCTGGTCAAGCTCAACGCGATGGTAGTGCTGGCATGTAGGATGCTCTGCCAAGGGTGGGCTCCTGAGGGTAGTAATAGAGAGCACTCAGGCACTATCAAAGATTTTATAGGTGAAGCCACGGTCGTAGAAACATGGTATCCACCATTTGGCCTACAGGATTCCATCATGTGTCGGCTGAACCCTGGGCACTAGGCAACCCAGAATGTGCAGGAGTGGCCTTGCTAGGCGTATGATGGAAGTGAACCCAATCTCATTGCTGGAGCGTGATATGAGGACCATTGACCTCCGTAGCGACACCGTGACCCACCCTACGCCGGAGATGCGCCAAGCTATGGTCGAGGCCGAGCTTGGCGACGATGTTCTGGGCGACGACCCTACGGCTCAGCGATTAGAAGCGATGGCAGCAGAACGCATGGGAAAAGAGGCTGCGGTCTTCGTGTCGAGCGGCACTATGGGCAACCTCCTGGCCATCCTGAGTTGGTGCAACCGTGGCGACGAGGTCATCCTTGGCACGGAAGCGCACATCCTCTGGCACGAATCGGCAGGTAGCGCGGCAGTTGCAGGCACTCTGCTTCGCACCGTCCCCAATGACGCAGGGGGTCGACTAAACCCCGCTGATGTTGAAGCGGCAATCCGCACGTATCGAGGTGGTGTGTCGCCTACCGGACTGGTTGCGCTGGAGAACACACAGAACCGATGCAACGGCGCAGTACTGACGGCAGCTGATACCAAGGCCGTTGCAGACGTTGCCCACAACCACGGGCTGCCCGTCCACCTGGATGGGGCACGGATCTTCAATGCCGCAGTGGCCCTGGGCGTCCCGGCTACAGATTTGACTGAGGAAGTGGACTCCGTGACCTTCTGCTTTTCCAAGGGTCTCAGCGCGCCGATAGGCTCAGCTCTCTGCGGCTCGTTCGAGTTCATCGAACGTGCTCGCAAGGGGCGCAAGATGCTGGGCGGCGGGATGCGACAGGTCGGCGTACTAGCTGCAGCGGGTATTATCGGGCTTGAGCAGATGGTGCCCCGGTTGGCAGAGGATCACGAGAACGCTCAGCGACTGGCCATCGGCTTGGCAAAAGTGCCGGGCATCGTCATCGACCCCGCTTCGATTCAGACGAACATCGTCTTCTTCGAGTGGCAGGGCGGACCTGGATCGGACTTCCTGGCGAAGGTAAACGAGCGTGGCCTGAAGATTTCCGGCGCTGCACCCCGTTTCCGCATGGTGACCCACTGGGGCATCAACGGAGAGGACGTAGAAGAAGCGTTGGAGAAGATCGAAGCTGCGGCAAAGGAAGCAGTAGCTGCCAAGGTCTAGCTGACTTCGTTGGTTCTGCTCCACAGGAATTCGAATGTGCGGTGGCAAAAGTCTAGCAACTAACCGTTCGTCCTGAGCCTGTCGAAGGACAAGCTTGCCTGGCCCTCAGGTCAGTCCCCTGCATATCTCGCGGGCACATGGGTCCCCCGCTCAGAAGGGGCGTTTGAACTTCGATACCAAGGCCCACGCAGCAGGCAGTGTCAACGAAGCCAGGAACAGCTTCATCATATCGCCTACGATGAACGGGTATAGACCGCCCATCAGCGTCTTATCGAGCGTGTTCGATCCGGATATGAGGTCGCCAAGCGGCTTCCCTGCTGCCGGGTGGATCCAATCGGTTGCAATGAGGTAGCCGAGCCAGAGCAGCCCAGGAACGTAGATCGCCGCGTTGCCAAGGAACATGCCCAGGTGCACCCACTGCTTGCGGTCCCAACCTCGCTCGGCCAGATACCCTACCAGGCCCGCTGCCAGAATGAATCCCACGATGTAGCCACCACTGGAGATATCCCATACGAAGTTGTCCGTCCCGTTCCAGGGCAGGATGAAATGCACATCCCAGCTCCCGCTAGTAGCACCGGACCCTGGAGCAAAAACCGGGATAAAGAGCATCCCCATCAGCATGTAGATTGCCAGGGAGCCTGCCCCACGTCGCATTCCCAGCGCGCCACCTGTGACCAGCACAGCAAAGGTCTGGCCGGTTATCGGCACCGTAGTCCAGGGGAGCCGCATGGCTATCTGTGCGAACAGCGCTACGAACCACGCAAACCCAACCATGAGCACGATGTTCCTGACGATGGCATAGGTACGGTCATCGGCCTTGAACTGCGGCACAATGACATCAATGAGCGTCCTGGGATTAGCAACGGCTTGCATGGGTTGCCTCCATAAAATTCTTGGATTTAGCTTGATAAAGCCTCAGCGAGTGTATGGATGACACGCTGCGCTGTCAACGCGTGAGAACCCGATAAATCCCCCCTTGAGAGGGGTAGGGGCGTGTGGTACTATTGCACAACGTTATCTTAAAACAGATGTTCTAATCAGAGAGGGACGCATGACAACGACTGACAAGGCCGAAAAAACCGACAAGGAAATGACCGCAAAGCAAAAAGCCCTTGAGATGGCAATGAGCCATATCGACCGCCAGTTCGGCAAAGGGTCAATCATGCGACTGGGTGAAAAGGCCGCTTCCATGGAGCGAGAGGCCATCCCAACCGGCTCCCTCTCCCTTGATCTGGCGTTGGGTGTCGGCGGTATCCCCCGTGGCCGGATCATCGAGGTGTTCGGCGCTGAAGCAGGTGGCAAGACAACCCTGACGCTGCACATGGTTGCGGAAGCACAACGCCTTGGCGGTACGGCTGCATTCATTGATGCTGAGCATGCCCTGGACCCCAGCTATGCGGGTCGCATCGGCGTTGACGTTGAAGAACTGCTCATCTCCCAACCGGACTTTGCTGAGCAGGCATTGGAGATCACTGACTACCTGGTACGCAGCGGCGCGGTGGACATCATCGTCATAGACAGCGTCGCAGCCCTTGTTCCCAAGGCGGAGATGGAAGGCGATATGGGTGACACCCACATGGGCCTCCAGGCTCGGCTGATGTCCCAGGCATTACGCAAGCTGACGGCATCCATCAGCAAGTCGCACACCGTGGTCGTCTTCATCAACCAGTTGCGGGAGAAGATCGGCGTTGTGTTCGGCAACCCGGAGACCACTCCTGGTGGTCGAGCCCTCAAGTTCTATTCCTCAGTTCGCATCGATATTCGTCGTATCGAAGGCATCAAGCACGGTACCGAAGTGCTTGGCAACCGCGTGCGAGCCAGAGTAGTGAAGAACAAGGTCGCTCCCCCCTTCCGTGTCGCCGAGTTTGATATCATGTTCAACCACGGCATCTCCAAAGAGGGTGACCTGGTAGACTTAGGGGTAGCCGATGATATCGTGAAGAAGAGCGGTTCATTCTATTCCTACGGAGACCTGCGGCTTGGTCAGGGTAGGGAGGCTGCCAAGGAGTTCCTCCGCGAACACCGGGATACCGCCGACTTGATCGAGCAAGAGATACGGGCAGCAGCCGAGCCCACAATAGAGATGGTCACTACTGAAGCTACTGACGCCGAACCTCCGGAAGAGGAAACCGAGGACTAGCACCAAGGAGCACCATGCCCATCCTTTCAGACCAGGATAGGAAGACCCTTGAGACCCGGTTCAAAAAAGACTTAAAGCGCGATGTCACACTGACGCTATTCACGGCGCGTTCTTTTGGTGGGCTGATCCTGCCTGGAAGGGAATGTCAGACCTGTGAGCAAACGGAAGAGCTCCTGACTGAGATAACGGAGATCTCGCCTCACATAAACCTGACTGTTAAAGATTTCTACACGGAGGCGGAGGAAGCCCAGGAGCGAGGGATAGACCGTATCCCCTGCATCACACTCCAAGCTGAGGGCGACGAGCCATCCAACCTCCTGTTCTACGGCATCCCCGCGGGCTTCGAGATATTGACACTCATTGAGGACATCGTAGCTGCATCGCGCCGTGTCAGTCCTTTGCAGCTCACTACACGCAAAGCCCTACGCAAGCTTGAGACTGAAGTCCACATACAGGTGTTCGTGACCCCTGGCTGACCCCACTGCCCCACCGTGGCCAGGTTGGCCCACGCAATGGCAATGGAGACCACAATGGTGCATGCAGAGGTGGTTGAGGCCCAGGAGTTCCCGCACCTCTCCCAGTTGCATAGGGTGCAGGCCGTGCCCAAGACCATCATTAACGGTGTTGCAGAGGTGTTGGGTGCAGTGCCGGAGGCTACCCTCTTGGAGCGGATTCTGAGCACCATTGGTCAGGAAGACCTGCTGGAAGGGCATGCAGCCGCCAGGCCGGAAGAGGCCCCCATCGGACCCACCAGCGCCGTTGGCAGCTAGGATCTTCAATCCATGAGCCTCTCCCTATTCCGCGCCCGTTCCGGGCTCCTGCTTGTTTTGTCGGCAACCCTCCTTGTGCTCCTGCTCCCTGAAGTCGCCCGGGCCCAAGAAGGCGCAGGGGTCAGCGATGCCCTAGTCACCACCATCGTGCGGAGTCGCTTCCCCGACGGCATCCGCTTCGATATCTCCGTGTCAGGCTCTCGACAGATCGTCGATGTACGCCTGCGCTACCGAGTCCTCGGTGAACGCGCAACGCGATATGGTCGACTCGACTTCGAGCCCACCACGCAACTGGAAAACGAATTCACCGTGCGTACGGATACGAGTCCACGATACATCCCGCCCGGTGCAGAGATTGAGTACGCCCTGGAAATCACCGATGAGGATGGTCTACTCACTGAGACCGAGCCACAACGGTTCATCCTCCTAGACCCCCGGTTCCAGTGGCATCGCCTCGATTCCCCAGGGGGCTATATCTACTACCACGGCCCTCAGCGTGACCGCGCCCAACGGGTGCTGGACGCCGCGCAAAGCACGCTGACCACGATGGGCGATTTGGTGGGCGTGACGGACACCGGCCCCTTACGCATGACCATGTACAACGGCGTCACTGAGATGCGGGTTGCGTTGCCGACCACCAGCGCTGTGCAGGAAGAGTCCTTGATCACAGAAGGTGTGTCATTCGGCGATACCGGCGTGATCCTGGTGTTAGGCAGTACCCCCAGAGTTGAGGGCGTCACCTCCCATGAGACCGTCCACTTTCTGGTGCGTCACGCTACTGGCAACCTATCCCGCATTGTCCCTGCATGGCTAAACGAGGGGCTGGCGGAGTACGGCAATGTCGAACCCAGTGGCAGCTATGACCGCGCGTTGGACTTCCGATTGTCCGAGGGCACGCTGCTGCCCCTCACGTCGTTGACCACCGTGCCAGGCAAGCCCGAAGACGTCATCCTGATGTACGGCGAAGCCCGGAGCGTTGTGGCGTACATGGTCGATACGTATGGTGCAGCGCCATTGCAGAAGCTTCTCGAAGGCATGCGGGCGGGCATGGGCATCGACGATGCCCTCACATCTGCCTACGGCTTCGATCGCACGGGGTTGGAGGTTGAATGGCGCGTGAGTATCGGTGCGCCGGCTTTGGAGGCCACACCAAGCCGCTCTGCCCTTCCTACCGCGATGCCACGGCCCACTCTGGTGCCTTTCGGCGTTGCCACCCCTACTGCAACCGCGCCATCTCCGCAGTTCGTTGACCCGCCGCTTCCATCACCTACACCCAGAAGCAGCGGGGGGTGCGGCCGCGGAACTACCCACGCGCCAATCGACATCGCAGGGCCAGGAGCGTTGCTGCTGCTCGGTCTGCTGGCATATGGAAGGCGCCGCAGATAAAACACATCTGCCTTAGGTAGCCGTCAGGCTCTTGGGTGGAGGGTTAAACCCTCCTTGACAGTAGGTAGGGTGCGCCGTATCTTCAACTCAGCCATTTGAATCGTATAAGGAGCATGCTATGAGGGCAGGGTTCAAGACTATCGACTGCGATCGCCACGTTGTAGAGCCTGTTGATATGTGGGAGAAGTACCTCGACCCCAAATTTCAGCATTACAATGTGCAGATGGGCGGCAGATTCACCCTCGCCACACGCATCGGCGGTGTCCTCCAGAACGATGACTCGCTGGGATCGCCCGGGAGTGGTATGGCTCAGGACCCCATCTGGCGCAAGAAGTTCAAGCATGGCATGACCCATAATTTTGAACCTCAGGCGTACCTGGAGGACATGGACAAAGAGGGAGTGGACATCGCCGTGTGCTTTACCGGCATCGGCCTCTATGCCACCTGGGGAGACGACCTTGACCCGGAGCTTTCTGCGGCCATGTGTCGCGCCTACAACAACTGGCTCTATGACTTCATGTCCCATGACCCCGATCGACTCAAAGGCGTTTGCCTGCTGCCTCTCCAAGACATCGAGCTGGCAGCTCAGGAGTTGAAGCGCTGCGCCACGGAACTGGGGATGGTCGGCATCTTTTGGCGACCCAACCCACACATGGGTAGGCTGATGTCTGACCGCGCATACGATCCTATCTACGCCATCGCGGAGGAGCACGGCATCAACATCTCCGTCCATGAGGGCATCCAGAACCGCTTGCCCTGGTTCCCGGAGAACCGCATCAACACCCACTTCGCCCACCACTCGGCCTGCCACCCTATGGAGCAGATGGCAGCGAGCCTGGCGATGACCAGCGGCGGCGTCTTCGATAGGTTCCCCAAGCTGACCGTCTCGTTCCTGGAGTCAGGTGCCGGTTGGCTCCCCCACTGGCTTGAGCGACTCGACGCACAGGTTGATAACCCGATGCTGAGCGAGGGGTACGGCGGCAAAGAAAAGCCCTCTGAATACTTCCGACGAGGCCAGGGCTTCGTGTCATGCGAGGCTGGCGAGGAAGCGCTTCCTGCTATCCAACGCACTCTGGGCGACAGCGTGACGATGTGGGCTTCAGACTACCCTCACCGCGACGCGATGATAGACTTTCCGCGCGCCCTGGACATCCTGACTGGTGTGGAAGGCGTAACGCCGGACTTCATGAAACAACTGCTATGGGACAACCCGGCCAAGTGCTTCAATCTCAAGGTCTAATCTCTGTCAATAAAGGGGTAGCCCCATGACGCCGGAAGAAGAACAGTTCCTTAAAGAGCACCGATTCTGTACAATCAGCACCCTTCGCAAGAGCGGTTCACCCTTCACTACACCGGTCTATTACTTCTACGACGATGGAAAGCTCTACGTGTCTATCACCAAGACGCGCTCCAAGACAGCCCACGTACTGAGAGACTCACGAGTCACCCTGTGCGCCCTGCATGAAGAACCACCATTTAACTACGTGCAGGTCCAGGGTACGGCCATCATCTCCGAGGAGGAGTTGGAGCCTCGCACACGCCGCATCTTCTCCCTCTTCTCCACCAGCCTTCGCGAGGATTTCTCCACGATGCTGGAAGAACAGCAGCGACAACTCATGGTGATCACGCCGACACAGGTGACCTCCAGGCTCATAGTCCCAGGCGCACGTTAGTCGATGGAAGTTGCCTCGCAGTGACATCTCAACCCCAGAGTAAGTCTGTATCTGCAGAGGATCATCGCTCCAGTCCGTTTCGCTTCGTCGTTGCTGGAATGGTCGTGTGGATTAGCTTTACCCTTGGTCTGAGCATGTTCTCGGTGTCGCCTGTGACATCACTGATCATGGACGACTACAGCATCAATCGAGGCACTGCCAGCCTCTTGATCAGCCTGATTCCCTTCATACACCTGCTGTTCGCTATACCCGGTAGCATGCTGGTGAGCAGGATAGGATCGAGAAATCTCATCTTCCTGGGCGCGCTTTTGGGGTCTGCCCCGCTATTGAGCTTCCTTGCAGTGAGTTTCCCTCTGTTGGTCACTACCAGAGTCCTCTATGGGGTTGGACTGGCCCTGGTATTCCCCTCCGTAGGGCCTCTGGCGATGCACTGGTTCCATCCTAAGGAGCTTCCCGTGTTCAACGGGTTGTTTGTCGCAGCCCTCACCCTTGGTATGGCGATCTCGTCCTTTGCCATGGCACCCATATCCGAAGCCGTAGGGTGGAAGGCTGCACTCAGTATATTCGGGGGAGTGCCGTTGATCGGCGCGATCGGCTGGATGGCTCTAGGCCAAAGGACACAAGCAGCCGTCCAATCAGTAGGGCACCTTTCGCTCAAAGGCACCTTGCGTATCGTCCGGTCCCGAAACACCCTTCTCATTGCCGCGGCAGACGCAGGGCCGTACGCTCTGCTGACCGCTGCCGTTGCGTGGCTGCCTACCTTCTATCATGAAGTGCACGGAATGTCTCTGTCTGAAGCGGGATCGCTGATGGGTTTCCTATCATTGGCAGGGGCCATCTCCCTGGTTGCGGCTAGCCTGCTGGTGCTCCGAATACGCCGCAGGCGACCGATGCTCATCGTGCCCGGCGTCATCGTAGGATTTGCCGGTTTTGGGAGTTTCCTCCTGGCAGACACACCGTTCGTGTTGCTGGCTGTGGTGGTACTGGGGGCGGCAAGCTGGTTCTACCTCCCCGTCCTGCTCACGATTCCGATGGAATTGCCTGGAAGCGATGCCAACAGCGTCGCAGTCACGTTCGGGGCGATGATGAGTATCGGTAGCATCTTCACCATCGTATCGCCGCTGACAGTCGGTATTACCACCGACATCTGGGGGAGCTATATCCCTGGGCTCGCCCTCTTCTCAGTGCTGGCGTGGAGTCTCATGGTTGCTGGTGCCCTTCTTCCTGAGACCGGGAAACCAGCACCTCAACCTACCCTTAGATAACCGTCAGGTCATATGGGTCCAGGGTTCAACCCTGGCGAGGGTTGAGGACGTCGTTCAGGGCATCGCCCAGAAGGTTCCAGGCGAAGATGAGCAAGCCCACCACCACGATCGGCGGCAGGATCAGGTGCGGCGAGTTGCGAAGAATGGACACGTCCTGACCTTCACGGATCATGCTACCCAGACTTGGCACAGGAGGTTGGATGCCGATGCCCAACCAGCTCAGCACCACCTCTGCACCGGCAATTGCACCCATGCCCATGGTCACTATCACGACCACCGGTGGGAGCGCGTTCGGCAGCAGGTGGTGGAACATGACCCTGCTTGTCGATGCCCCCATGACCAGCGTTGCATCAATGAAGGGCATTGCTTTCAGTGAGAGGACCTGGCCTCGCACCAATCGAGCTACGCCGACCCAGCTGAATGCCGCCAGCGCGCCGAAAATTACAAGGTAGTCAGCTACGCCCCACTGGACCAGGCCATCGATTCCAGTGGCGTCCTCGAAGTCCCTCACCCAGTTGAGAACGCGAGGCTTCACCGTGGCTGCCAGCAATATGACCAAGAGAAGACTGGGGAAGGCCAAAAACACCTCACCAATGCGCATGATGAGGGTGTCCAGCTTGCCGCCGATGTACCCTGATACCAGCCCCATGGTCACGCCAATGACCAGGCTGCCTGTAGCTACCGAGGCCGCTGTGATGATCAGGTTGGTGCGCAGGCTGAAGATGGTGCGGCTCAACACGTCCCGGCCTACAAAGTCCGTGCCCAGCCAGTGGTCCATGCTGGGACCCTGTCTGACGGCAAACAAGTCCTGTTCGTTGTACCCCTGGGGTGCCAGGAATGGCGCTAGGATGCCTCCGCCATACAGAAGGAGGATGACCGTAATACCAAAAATCGCCTTGGGACGGCGCAACAACTGCCTGGCAGCCTGCGCCCAAAGCCCCTTTGACCGCTCCATGGGCTCGTCCCGGGCGTCAACGATTTCTAGCGGCACATTACTATCCAAATTACCTTCTGCCATAACCGTCCACACTCTGCCTGATTCTTGGGTCCAAAAAGCCGTACAGCAGGTCGACGAGCAGGTTCGCCAACACGAAGACTGTAGCCACGATGATCACCAACGCCATGATGACGGGGTAATCTCGACTGAATATCGAATCGACAGCCAATCGACCGATGCCGGGGATCCCGAAGATGGTCTCCGTGATGAACGCCCCTTCCACCAGCCCAGCAAGGCCCAGCCCAAGGATGGTCACGATTGGCATCAGGGCATTGCGCAGCACGTGGCGGGCTTGGACAGTCACTTCTGACAGGCCTTTCGCCCGGGCAGTGCGTATGTAGTCCTGGCTTAGCACATCTACAGCGCTGGCACGGGTCAACCTAGTCATCCCGGCGATGCCCGGGGTGCCCATGACCAATGCGGGCATGATGAGGCTTGTGCTGAAAAACCCGTCCCACCCGGACACAGGGAACAGGCCAAGGTTCACAGCGAAGAACAGGATGAGGAAGGGAGCGGAGATAAAGACCGGTGTTGACAGGAAGACCAGGGAGAGACTGACCAAAGCTGTGTCCAGCCACGTCCCCTGCTTGTAGGCGGTTATCAGACCCAGCGGGATCCCTAGGCCTACACTAATGAGCATCGCCGCAAGGCCTAGCTGAGCGGATATCCACACCTTGGGCATGACTAGCTCTCGTACACTTCTACCCTGAAAGATGTAGCTGTCGCCCAGATCGCCACGAACGAAGTCCCAGACGTACGAGGTGTATTGCACAAAGAAGTTCCGGTCCAGGCCCAACTGCTCTCTCAGGCGCTCCACAGCTTCCGGGGTCGCGCGAGTTCCAAGTCTGACCTCGGCGGGATCGCCTGGGCCGTAGAAGCCCAGCACAAAGGTGACGAAGCTTACGATCATCAGCAGGACTGGCAACCATAGGAGCCTTCGTACGATGAATGTGGTCATCACGCCTTTCTACGTCGGAGTCGAACTCGCCCTGACCGATACTGATTCTACTACGTACGTCCGCCACGAAACGTCGCAGGGTTTTACATGCGATGTATAATCGACGCCAAATCGCTCGACTCAACGAACGCCAGGAGGGGAAACCATGCCGAACATCAGAATCGAAACAGACGTAGTAGCCACGACCGTTGGAGACCGAGACCTGAAAGTAGACATCTTCTACCCTGGGGAGAACGCCAACGGACTGGGCATCGTGTTCCTACCCGGCGGGGGATTCCGCATCGCCAACAAGGCCGGCCTACATGAGCGCTATGCTACACGGATGGCCGAGAAGGGCTACGTGTTCATCGCCACGGAGTATCGGGTGATGGACGACGCTCCCTGGCCTGCTCAAATACAGGACGCTAAAGCATTCATTCGATGGGCACGGGCCAACGCCAAGGACCTGGGCATCGATCCCGACCGCATCATCCTGGGCGGAGCGTCCGCAGGTGGCCAACTATCGTTGCTTGCAGCAGGCACACCCGGTAAAGCAGAGTTCGAGGGGGATGGGGGCAACGCCGGGGTCAGCAGCGCAGTAGCAGCCGTGATAGGCGTGTACCCGGTGACGGACGTCACCAACCGGGGTCAGGACGAAAGCCGGAAGAAGCTGTACGGCAGGAACCCGAGCGCCGAGATGCTCAAGGCCGCCAGCCCTGTTTTCCAGGTGACTTCGGACTTCCCGCCGACCATGCTGGTGCACGGAACCGCTGACACCCAGGTGGACTACTCAAACTCCATGCGCATTTTCCAGGCGCTGGAAGAGGCTGGTGTACCTGTCGATCTGTATCTGTACGCAGGCCAGGACCACATCTTCGACAGAGAGCCCATGTTCGCCGACGCCGTGTGCGATGCAATGGCGCTGTTCATCGAGCGTTATGTCCCGGTACCCGCAACGGCCGGTTAGCCTTCAAAATTTTCGGATCGATTGAATAAGAACAGCCTCCCTGGAGGGAGGCTGTTCTTACATGGTGCACTTATCAATCCTGCCCTCTTAGATACCCGCAAGTATATGGGTGCTGGATGTGCCTCTTAGGTAACCGCAGGCGTACGGGTCAAGGCTCAGCCTTGCCTAGCCCTCGGAAATCCAGACGTATTTGAGCTTTGGAACGATCAGGGGCGTAACCTTGTATCCCTGCACGTAGGGTTTCAGCAAAATCACGTTCTCACCACTGAACCAGAGGGGAATCCACGGCACATCGTCAAGGATGAGCTGTTCAGCCTGGTTGTAGAGCGCTTTCCGGTCCTCCCACTCAGCGGCCACACGAGCCTGTTCCAGCAACCTGTCCACGGTCGAGTTGGCGTAGGCGCTGTGGTTCAAACGACTCTCAGAATGGAACAGGATATCCAGGAAGTCCTGGGGGTCGGGGTAGTCCGCCTGCCAGCCAAGGCCCGCAAACGCCTGCAAACGCTTGTCATTCAAATCCTGGAGGAACGTGGCCCACTCCACCTGCTGGATCTCGACATCAATGCCCAGCGTCGTGCGCCACATTTCTAAGATTACTTCTAAGTCCAGCCCCACGGAGCCGCCTGTGCCTGGCACGGTAATGATTATTCTGGGCACGTTGTTCGCATACGCCGACTCGGCCAAAAGGCTGACTGCCCGCTCAGCATCGTACGATGGCCCCTGAACGATAGGGTCGTATCCAGGGAAGTCCGGTGGCAGGATACCAGTAGCTGGCACCACCAGGTTGGCAAGGACCTGATCAGCGATAAGTGTCTTATTGATGGACAGCGCAAGCGCCTGCCGGAACTTAGGGTCGTCGAACGGTGCCTGCTCCACGTTGAAGCCGATGTAGCTCAGGCTGAACCCCGGCGGCGCTACCACCAGCTCTCGGTTCAGCGCCTCCTGCGGGTTGCTCACCCTATCCAGGTCAGCCAGGCCGACGCCGGTGATGTCTATCTCCCCGTTCTCGTACATGGCCATAGCTGAACCACCGCTCAGGATAAGCTCCACCCTATCGAGCAGCGCGGGGCCACGGTAGAAGTGGGGATTGCGCTCCAGGATGATCTCCTGACCTATCTTGTACGATGCCAGGATGAACGGGCCAGTGCCGTTGGGTTTTCGCGTCCAGTCATCGCCCTCTTTTTCGATGTTCTCACGATCGACGACAAAGGCCGTGGGATACGTGAGTTTGGCCAGGAAGTAGGCCTTGGGAGCGTCAATAGTGATCTCAATGGTGAGGTCGTTGATGACCCGCAAACCCGATATCTCCTGGGCGGTGCCCTTGAGCTTCTCGGCTGCGCCTACGATGTCATCCAGGTAGGTCTCAACCTGCGGCGAGTATGTATCCGGGTCCAACGCCCGCTCCAGCGAGTACCTCACATCTTCTGCTGTGACCGGCTTCCCATCATGGAACTTGGCGTTGCTACGGAGGAAGAAAGTGTATACCAGGCCGTCATCGCTGACTTCCCACCGTTCCGCCAGATCCGGCTCAACCTGCAGGTCCGTGCTCAGCGTCACCAGGCCACTGAATATCTCCACCAGCACACCGGCGGAGTCCACATCGCCCACCTGATGGGGGTCAAGCGTTGGAGGCTCGTTCCAGAGTCGGCGGAACACGCCGCCCACGCCTGCGCTGGGAGTTGCGGATCCAAGAGTTGCTGCAATCTGCGATGAAGCCGTGGCCTGGGGTACCGGCGTCGAGTCCGAGTCACTGCCGCAAGCCAGAATCAGGCTTACCAACCCGATCAACGCCAGCGCCGGTACTGTTCTCAACCATCGCTTCATACTGGACTCCTTACCTGTTCAATCTTTTCTGTGTGCTTCTACGCGGTATCCTGACCCACCAGATTCATCAGCTCTGCCCGCTGTATCTCGTCCAACTCTCCATCCAGAACCGCCTGGGAATCGCTGGTCTGATAGCCGCTGCGGTGGTCCTTCACCATCTTATACGGATGAAGTACATAGCTTCGGATTTGATTTCCCCAACCTGCACTGACATGAGCGCCCTTAATCTTGGCCTGTTCCTCTGCCCTGATCTGCTCTTCACGGTCGATGAGTCTGGCCATCAGCACCTTCATCGCCACATCTCGGTTCTGACCCTGGGAACGCTCGTTCTGGCAGGTCACCACGATGCCCGATGGGATGTGGGTGATGCGAATAGCGGTCTCCAGCTTCTGGACGTTCTGGCCGCCGTGGCCGCTGGCGCGATAGGTGTCCACTCGGATATCGTCGCTGTTGATCTCGATTTCCAGGGTCCCATCCGCTTCCGGAAGCACTTCGACCAGGGCGAAGGAGGTGTGTCGTAGGTGGTCAGCGTCGAAGGGGGAGAGCCTGACGAGTCGATGAACGCCTCTTTCCACCTTCAGCCAGCCGTAGGCGAACGGCCCGGTGATCTCAATAGTGGCGCTCTTGATGCCCGTTTCCTCGCCCGGGGACGATTCCAGGACGTTTACTTTGCACTTCCTCCGCTCGCCCCATCGCAAGTACATACGGAGAAGCATCTGCGCCCAGTCCTGGGAATCGGAGCCGCCGGCGCCTGCGTGGATAGCTAGGATTGCACTGCGATCGTCGTGGGGACCGGAGAAAACAAGCTGGAACTCCAGATCGCCCACCTTGGATGTCAGCTCAGCGGTCTCCTTGGCGATGTCGTCCGCCAGGTCACCCTCGCCCTCGTCGACGCTCATGTCCAGTAGCTCTATCAACGATGCCGACTGGGATTCCAGGTCACGCCAGGTGGTAATCTCCTCGCCCAGTGTAGCTATGTGCTGCATGACCCCTTGGGCATGCATTGAGTTGTCCCAGAACCCTGAATCTACGGACTGGGCCTGGAGCTTCTCCAGTTCCTGCTCCTTGCCAGCAACGTCAAAGACGCTCCAGGAGATAGGCAATGCGTTCCTGGAGATCCTTGATCTGAGACCGTAGCTCAAGCATGGTGTTCCTCTACTTCAGGCTTCCCGAGAATTATCTCCCGCAAAGACTGTGATTCCTTTTCATTATACCGGCGATGCTGGGGTTTGCGGTTCCTGCTGCTACCCATTTCAGTACTTGCCTTCAGGATGTTTCCCCGCAGCCGCATTGTGGGCGAACCGGGTGGTTTCAGGGAGTCGATACATTCCGCAGCACTTCAGCACCGTGGCGATGGCCGATTCCAGATCTACCTTGTGTCCCACCGAAACATAGATGGGTGAGACGTTGTCCCTGGTGCGTACCGCAGCACCTACCACGTCGCCTTTATCGATGAGTGGCGACGATGCCCCGCGTTGAGCGTCCAGAGCGTCATAGCGACCGATAAGCCTGGACTTGGCGCTCCCGATAGTAGGCACTTCTGTGACGAGGCCTAAATGGCTGGCCAGGCCAAACCGTCGAGGGTGGGCGAACCCCTGTCCGTCTACCAGGATAACATCCGGTGTGATCTCCAGCTTCTCCAGAGCATCGATTGCGGCGGGAACCTCTCGAAAAGCGAGGTAGCCCGGGATGTAGGGGATGGGGGGCTGTGCTCGGCCTATCCGTACCTCTGCCACCTCCAACTCAGGCCACCGCAGCACGACGACCGCCCCAAGCACCCAACCGTCGGCGTCCGGTGGTGATATGTCTATGCCAGCGACGTACTTGAGCCCTTGAGGGACTTCATTGACGTGGGAGACCCGGCCTGCAAGCTCAAGCTGGAGGGACTTCGCCTCTTCCAGACTTCCAGGCCATGGATATGCGGCAGATAGCTTCACGCGGGGAGTATATCAGCTTGACATGCTATGTGAGCGACCCCTATCCTAGATACGTCGCCGAGGTAGCTCAGTGGTAGAGCAACGGACTGAAAATCCGTGTGTCGGCAGTTCGACCCTGCCCCTCGGCACGCAACTTTCATATCTATATTTGCTGATTTTAACGACGGCTGATTCTCGTCTCCCTGATTTTACCACCCACCAGCTCTAAAGCAGCTTCAATCGGCCCATAAAGCATGGCTTCTGGACTTGAGTGAATGGCACGATAGACTGCGGCTCTGCTAATACCCATAACGTGTGCTGTTTGAGCTACGGTTCTCCCATTGGAGAGGTTGTCCAAAACCCCATTGAGGCTTACTTCTAGCTTGGGCCGACCACCAGCATAGTTCTTGGGCTTTAATACCCCTGTTTCAGCAGGCTTTTAGGCGGTTCCTCTGTTTTCCTGTGGCGTCTCTCCGCCATCCGTGATCACACGAATTACATGCCATATAGGGTCGGTGAGGCGGCCTATTTTCAGCCATTACACACCCTCCCTAAGACCACACCAACAAGCAAGAGAAGGAGCACCAGTCGGAGTTTCATTACCTTATAGTTCGTCGGCTGGTTTTCCGCCATTAGCTTTTAGAATCGTTATAATCTCCATTAGATTCTTTGCCCATGCCGCATTATCTTGGCTAGCTCTCCAAGCGAAAGTAGCAGCGTCTAAGGGAGTACCATGATTCGCATCCAGTACATTTATAGGGGCTCCGGCTTCAATCAATAAGGACACCACGTCTTTCTGACCGAAGAAAGCAGCCCAAGCCAACGGCGTAGCTTTATCTTTATTCGTGGCTCTAAGGTCTATTTTAGCTTCGTTATCTAGAAGGATTTGAACTATTTCTTTGTTGCCCTTTAAAGACGCTAAATGTAGTGGGTACGCTCCATCAGAGCTAGCGTCTTTATTTGGATCGATTCCTGAGTCCAATAATTCTTGGACGACATCGCTTTGCCCTTCATCTACCGCCGTAAGCAGGTCGCTGCTCTGATTTTCCTCTTTGCAAGCCCCAAGCAGCAACATCCCAACAAGCAAGAGCAGAAGCACCAGTCGGAGTTTCATGCCGAGATGATATACCTGCGGTCAATTGAGGGAACGGACTCTAGGAGCTAGGTCAACACTTCCCCTCCACTGTCGTTATCGCATTGGTGCCTTCGTAGACGTTCCACATCCTGTCATATTTTGAGTTTTGCGCGCTATCATAGGTGACTTCCCATACCCCTTTGCCTTTATAGCTCGCGGTTAGCCTCGAAGTTGCGACTGCGACTATTGCGACTATGTTGTTGCACACCTCGATTTTATGTGTACGCAACATGTACAATGTATATGTACATCGTCTCGGGACAAAAAGTGCAAACATTCTGATGAGTTTTACCCGTCACACAGTGTGACGGGTAAAACTCGTCAGAATGTTTTTTATATATTTTTTTGAAATAGACGGAACACATTGCCCCAACGTATCTGCAACTCCCATTACGGCACTTAACAGTTCCGGCAATGAATTATAATCCGCGGTTGCGCTAAAGGAGATCTCCCTCTTCATCAAAGTACTATTGACATACAGATCGGCTGATTTGGCTGTACGGCCAGCGCCGGATCTAACATCGGATACAATCTCTGTATTTAGCGAAGGAGCGGATATAGAATCCACATTGATAAGTTGTAAGGTCTTACCACTTGCTGGGACGAGTGCTGTGCCAATTGTTTCTTCCGGCAAAAATCCAAAACGGAATTCTGACGGAGAATAATGTGCGGCTTGACTCATTTCTTTTCTCCTTTAGTCTTTTTTTTGTTTTTTACTTCTTCAAGGTATTCTTCAGCTAATGCTGGAACTTCCTCAAGTTCTACTGTTTCACCAGAGTTAAACTGGCTCCAAACCATTTCATCCAGACCACAGTAAGATCCGGTCAT
>CAJWXP010000044.1 GCA_913049785.1 uncultured Dehalococcoidia bacterium
TGCCGACTTTTCCCACGCACTGATACGCTTTCTGTTTGACCTTGCCTTTGAAGTCGCTGCCTTCTGGCTCCCCGGGCTGTTGGATGCAGTTGCCTTGTATATCGTACAGCCAGCCATGATAGAGGCAACGAAGGCCACCGTCTTCGCAGCGACCGTAACTCAGGTCTGCTGCACGATGTGCACAGTGAAGTCCCAGTAGCCCCGGCTTTCCATTATCATCGCGAAAAAGGTACCAGGTCCTCGCCGAATATCCGTACCTTGAAGGGGGCACCATCGTGTGCCAGCTCTTCGGAGAGGGCCGCAGGTTGCCAGAAACTTCGGAGGAGTATTCCCCCTGGTGTCCCTGCATCGGTCTGAGTCAGCAGGTCATTCTCTTCCTTGGTCAGCATCGTGTGTCCTTGTATGTGACGTTGTAAGGGTCACATTATCCCTCAAGACCAACACGGGTCAAGCGGCCAGAACCGGCGATATACGTGGCCGGCACTGGTTTCAGAGGGTAGGGGAATCAGGTACACTGTACCCCGCGAGGGCGGGGATGACCGCCCTCAAATGTTGTCAAAGGGACGTTGCACATGGAGCTAAACCTTACCGCGTCGATAGTGATGTTCTTGGGATCAGCTGTCGTCGTGGTCATATCCGCCATAGCCCTTGCAAAAGCGGGTGATGCCATCGCCTCCAATACGCGACTGGGACACCTGTGGGTGGGGTCGCTCCTCATCGCTGGGGCTACATCCCTGCCGGAACTGGTGACCAACATCACCGCTGTCCGTATCGATAACCCAGGTTTGGCTGCAGGGAACATCCTGGGCGCCAACATGCTGAACGTCAGCAACCTGGCCATCATAGTGGCATTGTTCGGCGGGAAGCACATATTCCAGCAACTTTCCAAGGGACAGGAGTACCTGGCCATGGAGGCCTTTGTCCTGACTGCCCTGGCAACAACCTACATCGTCATTGGCTCCAGCACGAATTGGTTCGGCGTCACGCCGGGAGCCATCTCCATCATTCTTGTCTATCTGGTGGGCTCACGCATCCTGTACAAAGTCAGTGTTGCCGACACGGGTACTGCTGAGGTAGTAGAGGCTCCTGAGCACACACTGCGTTGGGGTTGGACGGTCTTCGCAATCGGCGCGTTGTTTGTAAGTGCGGCGGCAACGGCCCTGGCTATCAGCGCCGACCAGATCGCCGACGAGACCGGCATATCGGCCAGCTTTGTAGGTGTCCTGGCGGTCGCCATCGTGACCACGTTGCCGGAACTGACGGTGGGCATCACATCCATACGCATCGGGGTGCCGGAGATGGCAATCGCCGGGTTGTACGGCAGCAACGCCTTCAACATCGCGATCCTGGCTGTGGCAGATTTGTCCTACTATGAGGACTCGCTGTTCGGCGCTCTGGACGATAGCCACGTCATCGCTGGTCTGTTTGCGGTGATCCTCATGGGGCTAGGCGTCATTCAGCTCCGGTTGCGTAGGCCGATTACACACTTCTCGCTGAAGGAGCCCAGCACCGCATTGCTTGTGACTCTCTACATTACAGGGCTGTTCCTGGTGTTCCGGGCGGCGTGATGCGTTAGGCGCTGGTGCTACCTCTGGCCATGGTCTCCTTGAACAGCGCAATGAAGTTCTGAGCGGGCACAGACATGGACTTCCCCTGCAATGTCACAATACCTGCCTGCTCCATAGGCATGAGGGCTGCCAAGCTGAGAACCTCCAGATGATCCTCGTCCCCAAGCTCTAACGACAACCGTGGCCCCACCGAGATGCCCATGCCCTCTGCTACGTACCGTTTGATGACGTCCATGCTGTCCAACTCCACCACAACCTCCCACGAGAGGCCTTTCCGTCGGAACTCATCCTCAAGAACCGTACGTGTGTGCGTACGTGGCCCCATCAATACCAGAGGCCATTCTGCGATCTGGTCCAGGGAGACCAACGGATTTTGGGCTACGGGATGACCTTTTGGGGCGATCAGCACCCGCTCGTAACCGAATACGCTCTGGAACTCCAGAGCTGGGTTCCTCTCAGGCCCGGGTATCAATCCCATGTCCACTTCGCCCGCCTCTACCATTTGGATCACATCCTCTCTTCTTCTGGAGCGGATGCGGACCATGACGCGGGGAAAGGTGGCCTTGAATACCTTCACACCCTCCAACAGGACATGAGGGATGATGTCAGCAGTGGATGCAATGGTCACCGGCCCCTGTTCTTCCTTCTTCGAAGCATCGACCGCCAGGGAATCGATCCCCTCGACCAGTGGCGTTGCAAGTTCCGCCAGCGTGGACCCAGCCAACGTCAGTTGGATGGGCCGCTTCACTCGATCGAACAGAGTGACGCCCAATTCATCTTCAAGCTTTTTGATATGCGTGGTGACGGTGGGCTGCCCCACGTCTAGCTCTTCGGCGGCGCGAGAGATGCTACGAAGGCGGGCGGCGACTGCAAAACTACGGAGTTGTCGAAGTTCCATAAACATTCCCGTAATTATTTATCAACATGATACTAATAATCATAAACTATGTCTAGACGCGATGATATATCGAGGGCATACTAGATATATAGCAAATAACAAGTGCCGTTCCAAGAGAGGGCGGGATACAGAGGAGCAGGGGATGATCGAGAAGATTTTAGGCGCAGTTAGAGGGTTTGGTTCAGCGAATGGATTCGAGGGTTATCTCAGCAACCTCATAGTTGATGACGCTGACGACCAGGCGCCGACGATTGAGGAAGCACGTAATCAGTATCAGGCCATCGTCAACGAGCGGGCGACTTTTGTAGGCCGCTTCTAAACAGTAACTACTACACATAGGGACTCAGGCGGGGCTGCCATCGTTCGATGAGATGGCAGCCCCGCCTTTTTCTTTGCCTGGGCCTAACCCGATGAACCACTGCTACATTAGTCCCTCAGCGATCCATGGCTGGCGGCTCCGGGTCCGGTGGTGCCCACACGTGGAACCAGTGAGTGGACTCCTCTGAATCTCATTGGTGCGTACCCGCAAGGGTAGAGTTCGGCGTACGAGGATCATATCAATATTGATAAATATGATATTAAATATCAATATATATGTCTAGACGTGATGATATATCGATGGGATACTAGGTGCATAACAAACAATCAAGACCGCTTCAAGAGGGGGCGGAGAAAAAGGAGTAGGGCATGTTTGGAAAGATTTTTAGCGCAGTCCGTGGTTTCGGTTCGGCCACCAACTTCGAGAGTTACCTCAGTAACCTTCTGAATGAAAACGGTGGGCAAGCACCGACTATCGAGGAAGCTCGCAAGCAGTATCGAGTCATCGTAAGTGAGCGGTCCAGCTTCATCGACCGTTACTAGGCAAAAGCGCTATTAACAGAAGAAGGCGGGTCTGTCCTCCTAAGAGAGGATGGCCCGCCTTCTTTCTTTGTGTGCAGTGCTAGTCTGAGGTTGGGTCCGGCTGTGAGCCTAAAGGGGGAGCCTCTGAGGCTTCAGCCGCTATGGGATGCTTGCGACCGGATTTGCCATCCTTGAAGGCTGGTACCAGGAGAACCGGGGCGATCACCGTGGTGACGATCGTCATCATGATGGCCACACCGAACACGTCCTGGTCTATCACCCCTCGCGATAGGCCAATACCTGCGATTATGAGCGCTACTTCGCCTCGAGGAAGCATACCCAGGCCCACGCGCCATGCACCCCTGCGGTTGAATCCCACCGCCAAGGCAGGAACGCCGGAGCCTACCAGCTTGCTGACGATGGCCAGGGCCGTTATCACAGCACCGAAGCCCAGGACACCACCCATGGAGCTAACGTCTACAAGCATGCCCATTACCACAAAGAAGATGGGGACCATGAAATGGTAGACGCCCATCAGGTTCTCTTCAATGATACGGGGCAGCGACGTGCCCGAGAGGCCTAGGCCCACGGAGTACGCGCCGATGATCATGGCCAGCCCAAAGGTCTCTGCTAGACCGCCTCCCAGCAACGCCAGCGCCAGCACGAGCACCAGTGCGGTGCCGACGCCGTTGAACCACCGTAGGACACGAGTGATCAGGCCCGCGCCTAGGATCATGACTCCGGTCAGGATGATCCAGAATCCAACGGCCTTGCCTGCCACTTCACCGATTTCTCCAATAGAAACCGACCCGGTCTCCGCCATGCCAACAACTACGGCAAGCACAAGGATACCTAGTACGTCGTCCACCACAGCCGCACCGATGATGGTGACACCTTCTGGCGAGCCCATCCGGTTGAGGTCTGACAGCACGCGTGCTGTTATACCAACGGATGTGGCAGTCATGATGGCGCCCATGAACAGCGCGACAGGGTCTGTAAAGTCATCGGCGTAGCCTAAAAGCACTGTGGCTCCTGCGCCCAGGGAAAACGGGAGGAGAACCCCGCCAATGGCTACAGCCGTGGCCGGGCCTGCGAATTTGAAGAACTGCTTGAGGTCTGTTTCCAGGCCCACGGTGAACAGCAGCACGATGGAGGCAATCTGAGCGATGACCCAGAGTTCCGTAGGGATGACCGCTATGGGGTTCGTCTCAATGTGGGCGGTGGCTTCGAAGATCGGCCCAAGGCTCCCTATCTCCACGCCGCCAAGGGCGAACGGACCGATGATGATCCCCGCTCCAAGTTCACCCAAGACGGAGGGGATCTTCAGATAACGTTGGGAGATTTCGCCTGCAACCTTTGCAGCCACCAGAATGATACATAATTGAAGGACGATTCGGGTTACTAGATGAGTAAGTTCCTCACCCTCCATTAATTATCGCTCCACATACCAGTAGTGTTGGGGTTCTTTCATGCGAACTTGCTGCAGTCCCTTGCCACGCAGGGTGGAATGAGCTGAGAAGCGGCTGAATCCAGAGAAACATTGAAAGTTCTCTCGGGTAGTATAGCATCTGGCAGGCTATTTCGGCCCTGTCTATCGATGAATAACAGGACTAGAAATCACAGGCAATGCTCAGTTCGGCGCAGGTACCCCGGAACCACTCCACTACTTCCTTGTGCAGCGGGATGCCCTCCGCAGTCCGCTCAGCCGTGGCTTCAGCTTCAAGCTGTCCTGGTACCAGGACACGCTCGTGACCCGGAGCGGGTCGGGTGGCCTTCAATGTCTGAAGGAAGTCGTCCATGGTCTCTTTGAACTCCGGGACATCGGTGAACGCATCGATGTCGTATGCAGCCACGTAGTGTGCAAACCCGCCGGGCGATTGGCGTGTGTTCCTGGCGGCGAACCCGAAGCCACCAAGCACTGTGCTCAATATCTCGACGACGCAGGCGAGGCCGTAGCCTTTGTGAGAGCCCAGTTCTCGCAAAGCGCCTGTCGGCAGCGAGAGGAAATCATCGGGGACAAGGCCTGCCTCCATGATGGGCGTGCCTTCCATGTCCGCAAGCATCCCTCCTGGGATCGTCGCGCCGAGTCGTTTGGCGATGCGGAACTTGTTGACCGCGACCACGCTGGTCGCGATGTCCAGCACAAACGGGTCTTCGGTGTTGGTGGGTACCGCAACGGCGATGGGATTGGTGCCCAACCGGGGCTCTGCACCAAATGTCGGGAGAACCTGCGGCGGCGTGCCTGACAGGCAGATACCGACCATGTTGTGAGGTAGAGCCAGCATCGCGTGATAAGCTGCCATGCCCACGTGTCCTGCTTTCCCCATGGTGACCACCCCAATGCCGGTCTGCTTGGCTTTGGCTATGGCGATATCCATGGCCTTCGGCGCGATGATGATACCCAACGCTAAGTCGGCATCGATGTTGGCAGTAGATGGTCGCTCTCGAAGGATCTTCCAGTCGGGATTGGCGTTGATGGTGCCATTGGTGTAGCCCGTAATGTAGGACTTCAGCATGTTGGAGACGCCGTGGCTGTCCACTCCGCGGAGGTCGGCCATCACCAGGACGTCTGCTGCCACCGCGGCATCGTCGGACGGGACGCCCATCTTCTCGAATATGGCAGTCGTCGTGGCACGTAGGTCTTCATGCCCAACGCGTACAGCATCATCTTCTTTGAGGACAAAGCTCTCAAGCATCGTTTATCTCCCTTGTGTGGGGCTCTCAATCGTCATATCTTTTGGGACTTACCTGCGGGTCAGGGTGCTTTAGTCCCCTCACCTCAACGACTTGTGTTTGAGACTAGCCTGCGGGCCAGAGGGATTTAGTCCCCTCGCCTTAGCGATAAATGCAGGTATCCGTCAGGAACGTGGGTGCAGGGTCTACCCCTTGTGGACCTGCTGGCGCTGGCCTGTGTCAGACGAACGCTGGATGGCGTCCAGAAGT
Organism: uncultured Dehalococcoidia bacterium; assembly: GCA_913049785.1. Classification (GTDB taxonomy): domain Bacteria; phylum Chloroflexota; class Dehalococcoidia; order Lucifugimonadales; family UBA1127; genus UBA1127. Next base: position 6,250 of record CAJWXP010000044.1, read on the forward strand.
TCGTGCAGTCGTACCGCCGCCGCGAAGTCCGGCACCTGCGATGTTCCCGTGGCGATCTGCTCCGAGAACTTGCGATACATCTGTGCAACGTGGAACGGTGGACCCTGAGGAACGTCGTTAGGCGTCCAGACACCGGCTTCTGTGATATCAATGTCTTCCATTTTGTCGCTGCCTGCACGACCACCTTGAAGCTGAAGCGGTGTGGTGTTGGGGCCTCCGCTGCCGGAAGCGACCAGCGTGCCATCGCGACCGATGATCTCCATGCGATAGCCAGTTCCGTGCTGAGGAGCGCTGCCTACGTACGCTGACGCTATGGCGCCGTTCTCCAGCGTACCGCTGATGGCGATGGTGTCTATGGCAGTGACGTCCACCATCTCCTTGGTGTCTGTGTTCAGCCACTTGGGGACCTGCGTGCTGACAACCCCTGACACGTCTTTGAAGGGGCTGACGGCGTACTCAAGGGCGTCGATGGTGTGTCCGAACCCGATGGTGAAGGAGCTTGCACCAGCCTCTATCGGTGCTCGCCACATCCTATCGGAAGGGGCTTCGGTGATTCCGACCGCAACGTTTGCGACGCTGCATGAGAGCACCTCGCCGACGTAGCCCTCCGCGATGAGTTCCTTGATGCGAAGGATGAAAGGCGAGCATCGCGCTTGCAGGCCTACCATGGTCTGGACACCCTTGGTCTTGGCGGCATCTGCCATCTCCTTGGCTTCAGCCAGCGTGGCACCCAGCGGCCACTCCGTGTAGACGTGCTTTCCGGCATTCAGCGCCGCCATCGTCAGCTCGAAGTGGTAGGGCACTTTGACTGCCACAGCTACCACATCGATGTCCGGGTGCTGCACCAACTCTTTGTGGTCGTGGAAACTCAGGGGCACCTCAAACCGGTCGGCAGTGGCAGCAGCCGTCTCGGGTCGTGTGGTGCAGACCGCTGTGAGTGCGAATTCAGGGAGCTTCTTCAGAGCGGGGATGTGCGCGCGGCCTCCCCAGCCATAGTCCACGTTAGCGCCGATGATCCCTACGCGTAGGGGTGTTCCTGTCGTTACCACGTCGTCCTCCGATAGTTGTATGCATGTGATTGCTTAATTGCTGCGCCATTGTAGCAGGTTCTCGGACGCTCCCGAGCTACTCCAGGGGTGGCAGGACTTCTTGCAGCCAGGTAGTCATATCGCTCAACAACGCCCGACTTATCTCATGGCCCATGGGGTATTCGTTGTATACGGGGTGATAGCCTTCGGCTTCGAGGAAGTCCCTGGTCATCCGCGCCTGGTCAACGGATACCGTCGTGTCCGCGTCGCCATGGGCGATGAACACCGGCTGCGTACGTTCCGTTGAGAGTAGCTCGCGAAGTGGTTCGGTATCGAAGACAGCCGCGCTGAGGGCCATCACACCCGCAAACAGGGCAGGCTTCCCCAGCCCACACGCGTACGCCATCCTCCCACCCTGGGAGAAACCACCTAACACAGCGTTACCAGGCTGAACGTTATATTGCTCCATCACCTCTTTGAAGAAAGAGTTCAGCATTGTCCGGGTCTTCGCGTCCTCTTCCGGGTCGCGACGTCGCTCAGGGTGTGTCCAGCTGTAGCCGACGTAGCCCGGCCCAAGCTCCATGGCCTCAGGCCCGTTGGGAAACGCATAGACGTATCCGGTGGGGTTGAGCACTGGCGCAATACCAGCCAGGTCTTGCATATTGGCTCCAAAGCCGTGGAGCATGACGATCATGGGGTACTTCTTGTTCGGGTCGTAGTTGTCAGGATCGACGGTCAGGTATTTCAACTGCGATCCCTGATGTTCGTGCGCTTCCATGAGGTGTACCTCTTTTGCTCGATGTGTCGGATTCGTGAGTATCTGTTAAGTCATTAGAACTCTGATTGACGGCTCTAGAAAACCTTCAGGTAGCTTGGGTCCAGGGTCACGCCCTGGTTGGGTAACCGTCAGGAAAATAGGGTGCAGGATGAATCCTGCTTATTGCATGTAGACGCCGCCACCCACATGCAGCGTCTGGCCTGTGGTATACCCGGCGTCGTCCGACGATAGGAACACGCACGCAGCAGCCACCTCTTCGGGAGTGCCCATGCGTTGCATTGGGATGCCCTGCCTGCGACTGAGATCGTCAGCGACCACTGTCGCAGTGCCCCCTGCGGCATAGGCATGCTGGTCGTAGCGCTCAGTGTTGATGGAACCCGGCGAAACCACGTTGGCGCGGATGCCGATCTTGCCGTAGTCGAAAGCGATGCCCCGCATGAGGCCGATCAATCCCGACTTGGCTGCTGCAACGGCTACGGTGTCCTTGCGGACTCCGAACGCTGCAAGCCCTGCGATTGCGATGAGGCTGCCCTTCTCGGCTTTAATCATGCCGGGTAGGACGGCTTTTGACAGGTAGAACGCAGCGTCAAGGTTTATGCTCATGACCCTGCGCCATTCCTCTACACTTACTTCATGGATAGGGCCGTGTGGTCGAACGCCCACGTTGCTTATCATGATGTTCACAGGGCCGAGAGTGTTGGCGACCTTCTCGACCATCCGGTCGACCTGCTCCGGGTCTGAGACGTCTCCAAGAATGGGGAGCGCCTTGCCCCCGCGGTCTTCAATGAGCTTGGCCACCTCGTCGATGGTCTCCTGGTTCTGCAGGCCGTTGACTGCGATACTTGCGCCTTCATGGGCCATCGCCAGCGCTATTGCCCTTCCAATGTTCCGGCCTGCACCGGTGATCAGGGCGACCTTGCCTTCAAGTTTCACGCGATTCTCCTATGTGTATTCAGGGCCTATTATGCGGCGATGTCTGCGCCACCTCAAGACGCCTCGTTTTAGATTGACTCTCAGCTTCATCCTGCCGATACTGCGTGGTGCCGAACCCGTGCTTGATTAGACGTGTCTGGAGGCGAGATGGCCGGTCATATGGAGACCCTTACCGAGTATATGCTGCATGCCAGGACTGCAAAGCTGCCCGCAGAGGTGGCGATGAAGGGAAAGCACCACATTCTGGACACCCTGGCGGCCATCGTTTCCGGGGCAGCATTGCCTCCGGGTCAGATCGCGATCAAGTACGCGCAGGCCCAGAGTGGTACGGAGGAGGCGCAGGTGCTTACTACGTCGTACCTCACCACGGCTGTAAACGCTGCGATGGCCAACGGGGTTTTAGCCCATTCCGATGAGACCGACGACTCCCATGCTGCTTCGGGTACGCATCCAGGCTGCTCAATCGTCCCTGCCGCTTTGGCGATGGCCGAGCGAGGCGACGTTAGCGGCGAGCGACTGCTCAACGCGGTGGTGCTGGGTTACGACATGTGCGCCCGTGCTATGTTCTCCCTGGGCGAGCGATACATGCTGGAAGAGGAACGCGGCATCAGCAGCCATAGCATGGGCGGCCTGTTCGGTTCAGCTGCCGCAGTCGGTGCTTGCACGGAGATCTCCGCCGACCAGTTGCGCTACCTCATTTCGTATACGGCCCAGCAGGCATCTGGCATACCCACGTGGGCACGCGATACAGACCACATTGAGAAGGCGTTCGACTTTGCCGGGATGCCTGCTAGGAGCGCCGTGACCGCAGCAACCCTGGTGGATGCCGGATTCACCGGTGTGTGGGACGTGTTTGAGGGCAACCGGAACTTCTTCAAGTCCTTTTCCCCCTCGCCCAAACCCGACGAGATCATCGCGGAACTTGGTAGTCGATTCGAGGTGGTGAACACTAACATCAAGAAGCACTGCGTCGGTTCGCCGATACAAGCTGCGGCTGACGCGCTGGGACACATCCTTAAAGCGCACCCCACAAGTCCGGACGATGTTGAGAGCATCCGCGTCACGTTGCCGGTTGGGGGAGCTGCCACAGTCAACGATAGGGAGATGCCCAACATCAACCTGCAGCACATGATGGCGGTGCTCCTGATGGACGGCTCCATCACCTTTGCCGCTGCCCACGACATCAAACGGTTCAGCGACCCCGTGACGAAGTCGCTTCGAGAGAAGGTCGAGCTCAAGGGTGACAACGCCTTGGTGACGCCTGAGAGCCCTCGCCAAGGCATTGTGGAGCTACAGACCAAGGACGGTGAGAGCTACCGAGACCATGTTGTCGCAGTGCGAGGAACGATGGAGAACCCTATGACCACGGAAGAGGTGGAGTCGAAGGCCCGTGACCTGCTTGCGCCGTCGCTGGGTGGTGACAAGGCCGATCGACTTATCAAGGTAATAGGTGACCTGGAATCCCTGGGAAGTGTCCGTGGCCTTCGTGAGTTGTTGAGGCCGTAGGCCGTAAGGAGAGAACCGATGATCCTTGAGCAGTACTATCTGGGTTGTCTTGCCCATGCCTCGTACCTCATTGGTGATGCAGAGACTGGCATCGCCGCGGTGGTGGATCCGCGGCGTGACGTGGATGGGTACATTGAGGACGCCGTCAGGCTGGGCCTCACTATCAAGCACGTCTTCCTGACCCACTTCCACGCGGACTTCCTTGCGGGGCACCTGGAGCTTCGGGACAAAGTGGGCACGCAGATACACCTGGGCGCTCAGGCAGACGCCGACTGCGCCTTCGTACCGATGGCAGACGGCTCGACGGTTGAGATGGGTTCCGTGCGACTGCAGGTATTGGAGACCCCGGGCCATACGCCAGAGGGCATCTGCGTGTTGGTCTATGACCTGGCCGTCGATGCCGAGAAGCCCCACGCTGTCCTCACGGGAGATACGCTGTTCATCGGCGCTGTAGGGCGTCCCGACCTGATGGCCTCGATAGGGGTGTCAGCGGACGACCTTGCCGGGATGATGTATGACTCACTCCGATCGAAGCTACTGCCCCTTGCCGATGAGACGCTGGTATACCCCGGTCACGGTGCTGGCTCGTTGTGCGGCAAAAACCTAAGTACGGACACCGTATCCACCATAGGTGTGCAGCGGCTCTTCAACTACGCTCTGCAACCAATGAGCAAACGTAAGTTCATCCTGGTCATTACTCAAGATCAACCTCAGATGCCACAGTTTTTCGCCTACGATGCGGCGTTGAACAAACGGGAACGCCCCACGCTGGATCAGACCATTGAACGAGTGATGGTGCCCCTGACGCTGGACGAGCTTTTGGAACAGCAGGCTGCAGGAGCCCAGGTGCTGGATGTACGTGACCCCGCCGACTACGAAGGAGCGTATATGGCTGGCGCTATCAGCATCGGTATAGCAGGCTCCTTTGCGCCCTGGGCAGGCGTTGTGCTTGATCAGACTCGACCCGTCGTCGTCATTGCCGACCCCGGCCTTGAAGAAGAGGTGGCGGTACGACTTGGTCGTATCGGGTTCGACAATATGGCTGGCTATCTCGACGGCGGTATGCAGTCGTTGGCATCAAGGCCTGACCTGGTCCTTCGGACGGAGCGCATCACCGTTCCAACGTTGGCGGAGCAACTGGCCTCGACCGATGTGCCGGCTGTGTTGGATGTTCGCGCTGCAGGAGAATGGGGCGACAGACACATAGCAGGAAGCGTGAACGTGCCGCCCACCTTCCTGAAGGACATGATGGGTGAGGTTCCTGACGGCAGGCCTTTGATTGTGCAATGCGCTGGGGGCTACCGCTCAGCTATCGCCATCAGCATCCTGGAGAACCAGGGGTTTACAAACCTGATCGATCTGGTAGGCGGGCTGGGCGCGTGGGAAGCCTCGAAGTTGGAAACCGTTAAATAGTCGCGTATAGGTTACGACTGGCCCTTGTCACGAAGGTAGGCCGCTCATATACGGCGATAGCCCAAGCACGATGGGTGTTTATTGTGCAATCAAGTTCAGAAGGGAGCAGACATGGCTGATTACGTATTGATAGAGTCCAGAGACCCGTTTGAATACTCAGACACGGGTTATTTCTATGAGGTGGCCGCTGACCTCTCCAAAGCGGGCAACAATGTGACATTCTTCCTGGTGCAGAACGGCGTTCTGACCGCTCGCAAAGGAATAAGCAACAGCGCGGTGGATAAGCTGCAGAAGGCAGCTCCCAACGTCAAGGTATTGGCTGACGAGTTCTCTCTACGAGAGAGGGCCATCATCGGCGGGAAGCTGGCATCTGGCGTAGCGTCTTCGGACGTGGACGAGCTGGTAGACCTGCTTGCCGTTTCCGGCGTCAAGGCTATCTGGCACTAATCGATATATCCGCGTGATAGTACCTTGCCATGTAAGGTGAGGTGGAAGAATTGATGGAACGCTCACCCCGGTGAGTGACGAAAACGCTTAGGAGAAGACAATGACCACATCAGGAGAAAAGAGCATAACCATCGCACTGATGGACCCGCCCTATGAGTCGGGGACAACGACCACCGCACTTCGCATCATGGATGCTGCGCTGCGGAAAGGCATCAGCGTCAATGTGTTCGCGTATGAGGGCGCGGTGAACCTGACCATGCGGGGCCAGGCACCTCACCCCAACCCGGTGAAGGGGACGTCCATTGAGGAGCAGGACCACCCAAGCACCGCAAAGTTCATCGCAGGTCTGTTCACACTGGGCGCTGATAGCCCCAAGCTGGAATGGGTGAACTGTGGTCTCTGTGTCGACGAACGTGGCGCTGGCGAGTGCATCGACGGCCCCCGGCGTGGCGGCCCTGGCGACCTGTTCAAGTTCTCTCAGGAGAGCACCAATACGCTGATCATCGGCACGCGCTAAGGATTCCCTTAGACGCAGTTCAATAACGAAACAACAGGAGGCGATCATGCCTGGGATTCTCTCTATAGTGGAGCGGGCCTATCACGGGACAATCGAAGAGCAGGACGACACGATCCTGTGGCTTAGCCACATGATCAAGAACGCAGGAGGCGATGTTTCAGTGCTGTTGCGTAGCAACGCAGTGAATTACGCGGTCAAAGGGCAGGATGCCAGCGGTCTCAGCATAGGCGGCGTGGCCCTTGGCATTCCACCCACATTGGATAACGACGTTGTAGCCCTTTCGACCGCTGGCGTAACGGTGTATGTGGTCGAAGAGGACTTGAGCGATCGCGGCATCGGGAACGATGAGCTGTGCGATGGTGTGACCAAGGTCAAGCGCAGCGGCCTGGCCAAGTTGTTTGACGACCATGATGCTGTGTGGCACTGGTAGTCTCAGCTAGTCAAAGCAAAGGAGCCGCCTTAGGTAATAAGGCGGCTCCTTTGCTTTGACTAGCTGTTATTGCAGAGCTGCGTCCAGGGCGGAACTCAACTCCTCAGGGGTCAGAAGACCCTCCCACCGCGCGGAGATACGGTTGTCGCTGCCGATGACGAAGGTCCAGGGCTCACTAGGCAGGCGCCACTCGAGAGAGATGGCTGTCAACTCTAGTCGCCCCTCATTGCGAATCTTATCCAGCTCCCACGGCTCGATGTGGATGAACTCCACACGATCGCTGTAGTTCTGGCGGACCTGTATGGCTACGTCGAGGACAGGACCACACGTTCGGCTGGTGCAGAATGCAGGTGTTGAGAAAACAACGACGAATGGCTTGGACACTCCAAGGGCGTCAGCCACCGTCAGGTCATAGAGCTCTGGCACTATCGGTTCCAACGACGTGATCTCCACAAGGTCCGTCACATCGCTGGCCGTGGGGTTCAGGCTGGCTGGGGGTGTGTCGCCGATCGCAAAGGTGCTGGACTGCTCCAGCACCTGAAAGGTGAGCACAGCCCGCTCAGTCCCACTCACATTTGGCCCCGATACGGAGAGGTGGGCCTCCCAGATTCCTGCTTCGGTGAACGGGACTCCCTCCAAGAGGTAGATTCCTCTGACCTCTTGATGCCCATGATCTGAGCCGTCCGAATGCTCATGGTCCCGTTCGATACCCAGGATCTCCTGAAAGCTGGCTTCTGCTGCTCCCACAGGAATGAGAGACCCGTTCTGATGCAGTTTGTACAGCTGAGCTTCAACGTCAGCGCCTTCTACGCTCTGTCCATTGAAGTCAAGTAAAACAAATGGTAACCGTTTGTCATTCAGTAACACTTCAGAGGCTGCAACAAATCCGTTTAACTCAGGCGGCTCGCTTGGCGTAGACACCGCCGCCGGAGCGCCGCCGGTAGAAATGCTATCGGAGTCGCCACATGCCGCTGCAACGAGGATGAGTGCTAGGGAGAGAGCAAGAAAGCCCAACGCGCGACTGCTGAGTCGATTGCGGGCTTCCAGTACTGTGGTGGTGCCGACCATTCAAATCCTCCAACTACGGCGATGACTGGCAACGCCTCTGACGTATATCCCAACCTTCTTAGCTTACTCTCTCTGTACTCCCCTACGTCAAACATGAGGATCGGGTTTCTCAGGGAGGAACCAACGGCGGGACAAACCGATAAGGATGTTCTTCTGTGGTTGATGTATAATCACCTACGTGTAAATACCCATGGCGCCACGCATAGCTAATTCGCCGTACAAAAAGGAGAAACTTCATGGCAGAGATCGTAATTGGCCTCGGCACGTCCCACAGCCCGCAGCTCAGCCTGACTCCAGATACATGGTCGCTGCACGCAGAGAACGATAAGCGAAACCCGTTCCTGTATGGCCTTGATGGAAAGCATCACACCTACGACGAAGTTCTGAGCATGGCAGACTCGTCTATCGAGAAGCAGCTAGACCCGGCGCTCTGGCAGAAGCGATACGACGCATGCCAGGTCGGCATTGCCACCGTGAGCCAGAAGCTCGCAGACGCCAATGTCGATGCAGTCATAGTCATCGGCGATGATCAAGAAGAGATCTTCCATGAAGATAACTTCCCTGCCATGGCCATTTACTGGGGGGACACGATCCCTAATGTACCCGATAGCCTCCAGGCCGCGTTGAAGCGTGCAGCATGGGCATATGGTCTGGAGGAGAAGGAATATCCAGTAGCTGCAGACTTGGCTTCCCACATGATCGGGTCGCTGATTGAGCAGCAGTTCGACATGGCCCACAGCCGCTACCTCAACAAGGGGCGAGGTATGGGCCACGCCTTCAACTTTGTTTACACCCGTATCATGCAGGACAAGATCATCCCCATGGTGCCGGTCATGCTGAATACCTATTACCCACCCAACCAGCCTACACCGGAGCGTTCCTACAGGCTGGGGCAGGCAATAAACGAGGCGGTCAAGTCCTGGGACAATGACAAGCGTGTGGCAGTCATCGCGTCCGGCGGACTGAGCCACTTCGTCATCAACGAAGAGATCGATCAGCGTGTCATCAAGGACCTGGAGACCAAGAACGCGCAGGACCTTTTTGACCTGCCCAGGGAGCACATCTCCTCAGGGTCTTCAGAGATACGCAACTGGATCGCTGCATCGGGTGCCACGGAGCACTTAGACTTCAAGCTCATAGACTACGCACCCTGCTACCGCTCTCCGGCGGGCACTGGTTGTGCAATGGCATTTGGCTCCTGGTCTTAAGCCTGACTCCTGAACGACTGGATTAGGAACAGCCCCTCTGATTTGAAAGAGAGCAGAGGGGCTGTTGTCATAAGGCGTATTACGGATGAGAGTGGTATGATGAGCAGGTACAGTCCGTATTCTCTTTAGGTATGGGTGTAATGGTTCTCAGCGATCGCGATATCCGCAAAGCTATCCAAGATGGTCGTATCTACATAGACCCGTACGACGATGCGTTGATCCAACCAGCTAGCATCGACTTGCGGCTGGGTGCGAAGTTCCTAATATTCAAACGCACGCAACAACCGGTGATAGACCCGCGTCAATCCGTGGACCATTTCACGGAAAAAATAGAGATTGATGAAGCCGTCCCCTTCATGCTCCACCCCGGGGAGTTCGCCTTGGGGGTGACTCTGGAAGAGATACACCTCCCTCCAGACATCGTCGGGCGGTTGGACGGCAAGAGTTCGCTGGGTCGCTTGGGCCTTGTGGTCCACTCCACTGCCGGGTTCGTCGATCCAGGCTGGAAGGGTCGGTTGACGCTGGAGCTGAGTAACTTGGCGAATCTCCCTATAACCCTGCATTACGGGATGAAGGTATCGCAGATATCGTTCATGGAGCTTACCTCCCCCGCAGAGAACCCCTACGGTTCCAAGGCTTTGGGGAGCAAGTACCAGGGACAGGACGGCCCTATGGCGAGCCAGTTCTACCGCAACAACAGGAACGACGCAGCTCCTGTTCCTAAAGCACGGAAGCGTTCCATAGATGCTTCATCCTTGCGTGATTGGTTGCAGGCCAGCCAGTACAAGGGGAGCGTGACCCTCTTCTCCGAGGCTTTGGAAGTGCCGTTGAAGACAGTTGAGGATTGGGTGTACGGGCGGTCAAAGCCTTCACTGAAGCACTGGTCCCAGCTTTACGCAGCTACTGGCTTGCCCGAGTATCAGCAATTGCTGGATACAAGGGGATGATTGATCTATGCAGCACATGCAGCGGGCAATCGAGCTTGCCCGGAATACGTTAGGAACCGCAAGCCCCAACCCGTCCGTCGGCGCAGTCATCGTTAACGATGGCACCGTTGTCGGCGAAGGTTGGACGCAGCCCGTTGGCGGCCGCCACGCTGAGATCGTGGCGCTAGAACACGCTGGCGAAGCTGCCCGAGGCGCGACCATCTACACCACCCTCGAACCGTGTTGCCACTTCGGCAGGACGCCCCCATGCACTACTGCGTTGCTGAACGCCGGAATAGCCG
>CAJWXP010000045.1 GCA_913049785.1 uncultured Dehalococcoidia bacterium
CCAGCAACACGATACCGAAGCTTTCTTTGCCCGTAGCCGGGGAGCAGAAGATGTCCGCGGTCTTGTAGTAGCGAGCCAGGTCATCCTGCGACACGCTGCCCACAAACTCCACGTCCTGGAGGCTGTGCTCCCCCAGTACCCTATAGCTGTCCTTGTCCGGCGTTCCAGGGCCGACCACTATTAGACGGATGTCCGGGAACTGCCACTTCAATCGACTGTATGCCATCAACAAATACTTGAGGCCTTTGCGCTTTTCCATCCGACCTACGAAGAGGATGTTGATCTTCCCGTCTTTGTACTTTGCGATGGGCTCCACGTCAGAGCTAAAGCCCTCAAGGTTGATACCGTTGGGTATGAGCGCGAATTCGCCATCGAAGTGCTTCTGGATGAACCCCTTTGCCATCGGCGACACCGCAATGCGACCGTGAAGTCGATTGAACCAGTGCCGCAGCGGTTTGCTGGCAAGGGGGTAGAACTTGCTCCGTTCATGATAGGCGTGGAATGTCCCGATGTTTATCGAGTTGGAGCAGTGCAGCACAAGCCAGGGTAGCAAGGGTGTCAGTGGCTCATGCAGGTGGATGACGTCAAACTTCTCTCGTTCCAGCAGACTGCGCACGCTCTTCAGCAGCCACGGGGAGAGGGAGAGTCGCGCTACGGAGCCGCCAGCAGGGATGGGGACCGGCACTCCAAGTCGGACGAACCGATCGAACTCAAAAGCGTTGCCGGGTTTGGAGGAGGGCGCGATAATCCACGCCTCATGCCCCTGGCGGTTGAACTGTTGCGCCAACTGGTCGATGTGGGCGGTGACGCCGCCGGGGTAGGCGAAATCGTAGGGGGAAACCAGTGCTACTTTCATCGGCACCCTGACGTGAGAATCAAGGTCTTCTACCTATGACCTAAACCGATGGCATTGTAGCAGAAACGCCTTGAGCCACATAGTCCTGGCGATGAGGGCTCAGTTTGCAGACCGCTAACCGCCTCTACCACGGCGTGGTGGTCTAGGCTGCGCCGGCGCAGAGTTGCGATAGTCTGGCGCCTCCATCTCCCACACCGAGACAAACCGTATGTCCGTCAGCCTGGACGCAATGGGAGGCCGTAATTGCGTGGCCATGTCCATGGTGATCACGGTAGGAAGCCGCGCGTTGTGTCGATGCACCATCAACTGGTACAACTTCTCATCGGCCCACGGTGTCGTCGTCTGAGCGCCCAGGTCGTCCAGGATAAGCAACTCAGTGCTCTTGACCCGCTCGAACAACTCGTCGTAGGTGGTGGTGCTTGTAGGGGCGAAGGTGTACCGAAGGTGATCCAACAGCTCAGGCACAAAGGCAAAGAACGCCGACTGGCCCTGTCGCAGTCTATCGTTCCCAATGGCTGCCGCAAGATGGGTCTTGCCCACGCCCGTTGGTCCGCCCAACACAAGCCACTGACCTTCCGGGTTCCTAGCGAAGCTTTGAGCAGCCTGCAGAGCAGCCTCCAGCGTGCTCCGTTGACGTGGATCCGCGCCGTTCCCGGTAGGGCTGAAGCTATCGAAGGTCACGCTCTGCATCGCCGCTGGGAGCGAACCCAGGGTCCTGCCTCCCGCCTGCCTGACAGCCGCCAACATGTAGACCTGGCTGATGCCCGCTCCAGCTAGACGAGTCTGGAATCGCTCTTCCAGGGTCTCCAGTGGCGCAGCAAGGGTCACAACGGTAGGAAGCTCCATGTTGTACCGGTGGTTCAACACCTGGAACAGCTTCTCCTGGGCCCAGGGAGTGGAGGCCTGAGAACCCAAGCCGTCCAATATAAGAATAGGCGTGTTGCATACCTGTTCAAAGAGCAGGTCGTAGTCGGCGTCGCTGTTTGGGGCATACGTGGCACGAAGGTGGTCAAGCAGGTCCGGCACAAACATGAAGAGCGCGGCGTTCCCAACCTCAACGGTGTAGTGGGCTACCGCTGCCGCCAGGTGGGTCTTACCGCTGCCGCTGGGGCCGGCAAGCACCAGCCAACCAGAGGGCGACTCCGCGAACGCCATCGCCGCGCTGACTGCCTCCCTGAACCGACGTTGGTCCTCAACCTCCGGACTGAGGCCAGCCGCATCAAGGCTATCAAAGGTGAACCGGGCCAGGACGCCCAGGTTGCTGTAACGGAGCAGTCGCTCTCGGCGCTCTTCCTGTCCTTCTTGCTGCCAGCACTCACACGGGTCAATAGACCCCCATCGAGGGTGCCCGAAGGGAACATCAACCCGTACCCATCTGCTCCCTTTGCATAAAGGGCAGACTTCATCGGGTTCTTCGTTGTAGTTATCGTCCGGCCCGGCGAAAGACTTCGCTGGCTGAAACCGTGCCAGTACGTCCGCCAGGCTCTCGGGCTCCTCGGCCATCATCCCTCCACCGTCGCAGTATCGCTTCGATATACTTCAAATTCCTGCTGTTCTGTAAGACCGCCTCCTGAAAGGCGTCCGTTATCCATTCCTCGGAGTACTCAGTCTCCATGTCCTTCAGTCGCTCTGCCGCCATGGGGTAGATAACCCCGATGTTCTCCTCGTAGAGCGCGAAGATGTGTGGTCGAGGCGCAGTCTCTTCTCGTCGATGAACCGCTGTTTTGGGAGCGCGGAGTTCGCCTTTGCTGACCCGCTCCAATGCTCTGCGGTTCCCAGGGGTGTCCAGGCAGTAGGTCGCGGCTCCTTTGGCTTCCACAGGCACACTGACCAGCAGTCCATACCCTACAAACGCGTCCAGAGCACGCTCAACGGACTCGCCATCGTCGCCGCATCGCAGCACCGGATCAGACATCAACTCGGCAACGCTCACGTACTTGAACGTCCCCTGCTTCCTGTGCAGCAGGAAGATCACCCTCAACGCACACCGCACCTCATCCAGGTCACTCATCCGCTCCAACAACGGGCCGAAGAGCGACGATGGCACAGGCACAAACTCATTGGGTTGCATATACGCTGAATTCGCAGCCATCTACATCGCTCCAGCGCCGTCTGTCAGGCTCTCAAACTTGGCCAACCGGTCTTCAAACCGCAGGTGTATGGAACCCTGGGCTCCGTGTCGGTGCTTGGAGATGATCAGCTCCGCTATGTTCTTGGGGTAAGGCTTGTCCGGAACCCGGGCTTCCCACTCGTCCTGCGTATAGTTGGAGTCCTCACGGTAGATGAACATGACGACGTCCGCGTCCTGCTCAATGCTGCCGCTCTCACGAAGGTCTGATAGCTGCGGGCGATGCGATGTCCTGTTCTCAACCGCACGGTTCAACTGCGAAAGGGCCAGGACCGGCACGTTCAGGTCCCTGGCCAGTGCCTTGAGCGACCGCGATATCTCGCTGACTTCCTGGACACGGTTTGCATTCCCCCGCGAGTCCGGTCCCTGCATCAACTGCAGGTAATCCACGATTATCAGGTCGATCTTCTTCTCCATGTGGAGTCGACGCGCTTTGCTTCGAAGTTCCATCACCGTCAGCATCGGCGTGTCATCGATGTAGATGGGCAGGTCAGACAGCACACCCGTTGCGTCTATGATGCGCCGTTCCTGGGGCTCCGAGTACAGGTGCTGTCGCAGGCGGTAGCTATCGATGTCCGCCTCTGCAGCAAGGAGCCGGTTACCCAACTGATCCCTACTCATCTCAAGGCTGAAGATCGCCGATGTAGCACCGTGCCTAGCAGCGTTGCGCGCGATGCTCAAAGCCAGGGCGGTCTTACCCAGTCCAGGCCTGGCAGCCAGGATCAAGAGGTCAGAGCGTTGCAGGCCGCCAAGGAGTAGATCCAGGTCTGCGAACCCCGAAGGGATAGGAGCGGTACCCTGATCCGAGGTGCCTTCTGTGGCAGCAGCAGCCTCTTCCAAGTAGCGGTCCAACACCTCACGGATGTGGACGAAGTCGCGTAGGCCGCCTGCTGTCCGCAGGGTGAACAGCAGGTCTTCCGCCTGGGACAGGGTCCCATCTACATCAGCCCCGTTTTCAAATCCAAGGTTGGCTATACCGGAGGCGGCATGGATGAGTTGCCGCATGACGGATGTGCGTTGCACGATCTGCGCGTAGTACTCCACGTTGACCGATGTGGGTACGGACGACGATAGCTGGCTTAGATATTCATAGCCTCCAGCCTCTTCAAGTCGACTGAGCCTAGCCATCTCATGGCCCAGGGTGGCCATATCCACAGCTTCCGGTCGTTGCGACAGGGCGATGGCGGCCTCATAGCACCATCGGTTGCGCTCCCTGTAGAAATCCTCAGGTCTGAGGATCGAGGCAATCTCATGGATAGCCTCACCATCGATAAGGAGTGCGCCAATGACCGCTTCTTCTGCTTCTATGTCATGGGGGAGGACACGCTCTGCGTACATTTGTTCCCATACTACAATAAATAGCACAAACGTGCTAGCGCGATAGCGCCATCAGTGTGCGTTCTTATAATAGGAATCACAGGGTGGAGTTGAAAGGGAGAATCGGTGGATATTCCGGCAGTATTTTTGTTGACAATTTCCTAAAAGTGGCCAAAGAAAAACCCTCCGTTTCTGGAGGGTATTTCCTAATATTCCTTAATCAGATGCTAAGCGTGACTAGGCGTCCTCTTCGTCCTCGTCAACCTCTTCCGCATCAGCTTCTTCGGCGTCTGCAGACTCTTCACCGGCATTATCAACAGCCTCATCATCATCGTCGTCTTCATCAGTGGCTTCTTCCGGTACGACAGCGACGTAACGGCCTGCGGCGTCCTCTACGATAACTGACACCGTGGGAACCAGATCCATATGCAAGCGAACCGGGACTTCGAACGTCCCGAGGTCACGGATAGGCTCCGGCAGGGTGATGGTCCTGCGGTCGATGTCCTGACCAACAGCCTCGGTCAACGCTTCAGCGATGGCCATGTTGGTGATGGAGCCGTACAGGTGGCCGCCCTCGCCGGCGCGCCCCTTCAACGTGATGCTCAAACCCTCCAGCTTATCGGCGACGCCCTTCAGATCAGACGACTCCTTGAAGCGCTTTTCCTCTGCGACCTTCTTGATCTTTTCAATCCGCTTCATCTGCTCGGAAGTCGCCGGCGCGGCCAGTCCTTGAGGGATCAGATAGTTGCGGGCGAATCCACCGGATACCGCGCGGATCTCACCTGCCATGTATTTCGGAGGAACATCGGCCAAGAACACTACTTGAAAACGCACCGGAACACCTCAAACGCAAATTTTCACATCAATGTGAACAGGACACTCAAGATTACCACAGTCACGGCCTGATAGGAAACCTAACTGCCCTGGATCGTTGAACCTATCCCAACGCTATCTTGAGTCACCAACACAGTGGGAAACCGCCAGGTAGCACAGGTCCAGGATGAATCCTGGCTACCGGAAGGGGTTGAGAGCAAGGGCTCCGCCGACGGCTAGGCCGACCAGGGTGTAGAACCCGATGAACAGTGGCTCAGGCGAGATGATGACGTATGCAACCACAGCCAGCGCGTATCCACCCATTGCCAAGCCTTGCAGCACCGGTGCGCGCTTCCGGTTGGTCACCCGAGCGATGGCCTCGCCGACAACGTAACCCGATCCAATGAACACGAGTGGCCCGTATATCCATATGATTCGGATGGGGATAGCGTTTTGGAACAGACCAAAGAACGCTCCAAGCACAAGCCCGACGGCAAGGGCCACAACGATAGCCTGGGTGAGTTGGGGCTTTGGGAGCACGTAGGTGGGGATCTTTTGGACGTTGGCGCACTCAGGGCATCTTGTGCCCACCGGAGTCTGCACGGCGCATCGGTCACAGATAGCCTTCTCGCACTTGCTGCATCGCAAAAGCGTCTCTGTATTCGGATGGAGCACACACTGCATTCTTAAGCCTCTACGATCCCTTGGGGTTCATCCGGCCTGCGGGAAACCCAATCAGCCTTACTCGCTATGTCTCTATCAACTAACAAACGGTAGAACAGAACCCTAGTTAGCGGTTCATTTTCCAAAGGGCGCTGCCAGTTGGCCGCCAGTCGTTTTGCTACGAGGAGGCCCAGCACCGCCAGCGTCATGATCACTGCTTCATTGGATCGATCGAGTGAGATGGCCATCACTGGCGTTGCCACCATGGTGAGCAGCAACCACATTGCCAGGTTCTTCCGCACGATCCCGCCCCAAATCCCAGCTACCAGGATGATCATTCCCAACTCCGGCAGCAGGAGGAACCCCAGGAACACTCCTGCCGATGTAGACACCCCTCTGCCCCCCATGAACTTGATGTAGGGCGACCAGTTGTGTCCCGCCACCGCCGCCAACCCCGCAGCAGCCATCGCCCAGTCGGATCCACCCAACAACGATGCCGCTACTACCGGCCCGGTGCCTTTCGCCAGCCCATCGAACAGCCCCAGAGCGAATCCGCTCTTCCTGCCCACATGGGTGATGACGTTGGACGCCCCCACGTTGCCTGTTCCGTACTTACGGATGTCGATACCCAGCCGGTACCGCGCCAGCAAATAAGCCGATGGGATGCCACCCCACAGGTAGCCTGCGATAACGGCAATGATGATTTCCAAACCTGATCACCTATAGGTAAGAGTACTTCCATTAGACAGCAGATGCAGATAGTGGGCAACGTCATAGGAAAACAGGGGAAAGACGCGATGAAGTTCATGTAAACATGGAACTGGGGGGCGGCGCTCTATCGAGGCCCCATCTCCAACAGTCGTTGGCCGTTCTCCACGGGAGGTCCTACAAGCCCGGGCTCCACTTCGTCGCCCTCATAGTTGGCATGATAGTCACTTCCGCCCAGAGCCAGCAATCCATGCCGCTGGGAGATAGCGAGGAGGGATTGTACGGTTTCTTCATTGTAATTCTTGTAATAAACTTCCATGCCGGCAAGCCCCTTGGTCACCAACGATGCCACCAGCGACTCCGGGTCTTTGGTGTACGTAGGGTGCGCCAGGACGGGTATGCCACCGAACTTCCTGATAAGCTCAACCGATTCTTCAGGGCTCATCTTCTCTCGCCTGACGTAGGCGGGCCCACCACGGCCGATATATTTGTCAAAGGCTTCCTTCAGTTCAGTGATGTATCCCTTTTCCAGCATCGCCCTGGCCACATGGGGTCTGGCGATGGCTCCGCCCTGTGCCAAATCCACCACCCGTTCCCAGGTGATTGCGATTCCCATCTCGTTGAGCTTCTGTACCATCTGCTCGCCACGGCCTTCTCGACCCTTACGGAAATGGGCAAGCACCTTTTGCAGCTCAGCATCGTCCTCGTTCAGATGGTAGCCAAGAACGTGGACCTCGCTCTCATCCATGTCGGCAGATATCTCTACGCCGGGGATCAGTGTCATATCGGGGTGGTACGCCAGCTCGCGCTTTGCCTCGGGAATTCCCTCCAGGGAGTCATGGTCCGTGATGGCGACAAGCTTCAACCCGTTCTGGGACAGAAGCTTGACCAGCTCCTTGGGCGTGCGTGTCCCGTCTGACGCGGTTGTATGCAAGTGAAGATCCACGGTAAAGCTCAACGGGCTGCCTCCCTGTAATAGAAAAAACCCCGCCCTGATCATTCGCAATCGGGGCGGGGCTTGATCCTACTTAGCGTATTCTATGTTCCGGGTCTCCCGGAGAACCATCACCTTGATCTGGCCAGGGTACACCAATGTCTCCTGAACCTTCTTGGCGATGTCCCGCGACAGGACCGCTGCGGTCTCGTCGTTTATCTGTTCCGGCTTCACCATCACCCGAACCTCACGGCCCGCTTGGATGGCAAACACCTTCTCTACACCCTCGAAGCCCTTGGCGACCTCTTCCAGGTCCTGGAGCCTCTTGATGTAGGACTCGACAGTGTCGCTACGAGCACCGGGACGAGAGGATGTTATCGCGTCTGCGGCGGATACGATGAACGCCTCAACCGTGCTCTTCTCATGGTCATGGTGCTCCGCAATAGCCCTACTGACGGACTCTGGAACACCAAACTTGGCTGCTACCTCTCCACCGATATCAGCGTGGGGGCCTTCAACCTCATGAGTCATCGTCTTACCGATGTCGTGGAGGAGTGCTCCGGTCTTGCACACTTCTACGTTGGCACCGATCTCTGCAGCAAGCATGGCTGCCACTCGTGCCGCCAGAACGCTCTCTTTGAGCACGTTGCTGCCATAGCTGGTCCTGAACTTCAGGCGTCCCAACTGCTTGATCAGATCAGCGTGCAGTCCACGGACACCTGCCTCAAATACCGCTTGCTCACCCGCCTCCTTCAGGATCTTGTCCATCTCCTGGCGGGCCTTTTCAACCATCTCTTCAACTCTGGCCGGGTGAATACGGCCATCGACAATCAACTTGGTAAGCGCGATACGCGCGATCTCCCTACGAATGGGATCAAAGCACGAAAGCGTTACCGCTCCCGGGGTATCGTCGACAATCAAGTCCACACCCGTCGCTTGCTCTAGCGCACGGATATTCCGTCCCTCACGACCGATAAGACGACCCTTCATCTCATCATTGGGTAATGGAACACTGGTGACTGTGGATTCAGCTACTACGTCAGCAGCAAGACGTTCAATGGCCATAGCGACCAACATACGGGCGTTCTCGTCTGACTCGTCCTTGTACTGTTGCTCTAGCTCCCAGTACTTACGTGTTAGATCATGCCTCGCTTCGTCTTCAGCCTTCTGAAATATCTGAACTTGGGCTTCTGCAATCGTCAGTCCTGCGGTCTCTGCCAGCTGGACTACCTGCTGCTGTTTAAGCTGCTCCACATCTTCTTGCGCCGTTTCCAGTTCTCTATCCCTGTCTGCAACACTTTGTTCCCGATGCTCCAGGCTGCTGAACCGGCGCTCTAAGTTCTCTTCCCGGTTGGCCATCCGCCGTTCCTGCTGCTGTACCTCGCTACGCCGCTCTTTCAACTCGTTCTCCGCCGATGTGCGGAGTTGCAGCGTCTCTTCCTTTGCACTTAGCAGCAGGTTCGCCTTCTGGCGCTCTGCCTCTTCTACTACCTTTGCGGCATTGTCTTCTGAATCCTTAAGCCGCTTTCCCAAAAAAGAGTTCCGGGCCAAGAACGTCACCATTGCCCCTATACCCAGGGCCGCGAGGACGGAAAGCAAGAGAATCACAAACCAGGTCATAGATGACATCTGGTCACCTGCCTTTCGTCCTAGCTTTTAAGGTAGCCCATACCTGTTGGGCTGAATCCATAGTACCCGTCTTGGCGATGGCGTGTCAACGAAAACGGCATGGTAACCCCCTCTTTAGCTTGCTTGAAGACCGTAGCTGGGGCTATGCTTAAAAAGCGGGTGTGGGTACTGATGGCCAAAGTGGCTCTAGGCCACCCTGGTAAGCGAGTATAAATGTCCGAGCCCGAAGAGCTGAAACGTGACGACAAGACGGTGACCCTTGAGGTGTACTCCAGCGAGCCTCTGGCGCGCATGGCTGCAGGCAGGCTGGAACTAGAAGGTATCCGGTGTATGGTCAGAGCCGTGGGCGTTGGGCCCGGCGGCTGGGGTGTAGCAGCAAACGTGCCTCACGCGCTGGATACCTGGGAGGATGACGCGGTGCTGGCCCGTGAAATCCTGGAACTCATGCCAGCTGAGATAGATGAGCGCATGCGAGCGACTGCAGGCGCCCCCACCCGCCTTCCAATGATGGTACTAGCGGTGTTGGGCATAGTGACCGTTGCCATTATCATCCAGGCTGCAGACGCCATCTTCGGACGCATCTTCCAATAAGTCCCATCAACATAGAAGAAGAGGCCGTCCTAATAGGGCGGCCTCTGTTACATTACCGTTGTAATGTTTGCTAGGCGAGTCTAATATCCATCGTCACTGTCTTCCGCAGAGGCGGTGGGCGTCGTCCCACCGGACCCAGCGCTCCCACCACTACTCACGTTAATGAGAAGGCGCTGACATAAGCCTATACGCCAGCGGGCCCTCCATTGGATTTCGCCCACTATGAAAACGTATCTGCCCCATCGTGGGCTAGGAAGGTATCCAGAGCAACGAATCTTTGGATTTCCTATCTAACAGAAGTGAGCGGCACCAGATTGGTGCCGCTCACATTCCTCAATGCTTACTACCGTAGAGGGGCGCTAATCCTCTGGCTCCTCTTCCACATCCTCCGGGAGTTCATCATCCTCTGCACCCAAGTCCTCAGCGCCGACAGCAGCCTCTTCAATGTCCATGACTAACTGGCCCTGTCCGGACTCAGATGTCTCTTCATCGGGCGCTTCCGCTTTACCGGCCTTGGCAGCTTTACCGGCCTTGCCGCCCGGCTTTCCGGCAGAGGCAGACTTCGGCGGAGTCGCAGCTTCCGGAGTATCTCCAACTGAAGGCGTCAGTATCGCCACAGACGTGATGTAGTCCCCTCCCGCGGGGTGCATCACCCACACGCCTCGCGCGTACCGTCCCTGCACACCAACTTCGCTCAATCGCGTCCGGTGCACCTGGGCCTTTGCCGTGGCGATGACCAGCTCCTCGGAGCCCTCAACCACCAGCGTGGCTGCTAGCGGCCCCGTCTTCTCGTCCACACGGAAGGCGATGACGCCGGAACCGCCTCTAGCCTGACGCCGGAACTTGTCCATACGCGTCAGCTTACCGAACCCGTTCACGCTGACAGCAAGCAAGCTGCCCTCGGAGTCAACCACATCCATAGATATCGCGTAGTCGCCGACCTTCAGGCGGATGGCACGGACGCCGCCTGCAGTACGCGAACGGACGCGGAGCTGCTCCACCGGGAAGCAGACAGACATGCCGTTGCGCGTTACCACGATGATCTCGTCGCCATCCTTGGCCGCCCTTGCCGAGATCAGTCGATCGTCATTATCCAGGTTCATTGCGATGATGCCGTTGCTACGGATAGCCGCGAACCGCTCCAGAGGCACCCGCTTGATCTCTCCACGCTCCGTTGCCAGTACCAGGAAACCGCCCTGGCGCAGATCAGAGAGGGCCACTATCGATGTGATCTTTTCGCTCTCAGGCAACGTCGGGATGAGCACCCTGATGGGGGTGCCTCTCGTCGTACGGGAGGTGTCTTCATTGATGTGATAGCACTTGAAAGAGTAGACACGCCCAAGGTCAGTGAACAGCAGGATGGTATCCTTTGTGTCCGCCACCAGGGTGTGCTGAATGACATCATCGTCCTTGGTAGTCCGCATCCCCAACACGCCCTTGCCACCACGGTGCTGCAGCTTGTAGGTGTCAAGGCTGGTGCGTTTGGCGTACCCATTCATGCTCAGGGTCACCACCATGTCCGCATGGGCTATCAACTCGTCTCTGGTCAACCGGCGGGCTTCCTCTTCAACAATCTCAGTTCGGCGCTTGTCCCCGTACTTCTTGCGAAGCGCAGCATTATCTTCTTTGACGACAGCACGGACCTTTAGAGGGTCTGCCAGCAGCGCTTCAAGTTCTGCGATGGTTATGACCAACTCTGCGTGCTCATCCAACAACCGCTGGTTATCGAGCGCGGTCAACCGACGGAGTTGCATGTCCAGGATGGCCTGGGCCTGGACCTGTGTCAGGTCAAACTCAGTCATCAATCCGTTTCTGGCTGCCTCGGCGTCATCCGATGCCCTGATGAGCGCGATGACCGCGTCCAGGTTATCGATCGCCTTCAGCAGGCCTTCCAGGATATGATCCCGCTCCTGGGCCTTATCAAGGTCGTACTGGGCACGGCGTGTGGTCACCTCAATGCGGAACTGGATGTAGTGGTGGAGAATGTCACGTACCGTCAACACCTGGGGTTGGCCGTCCACAAGGGCTAGCATGTTCATGTTGTAAGCCATCTGGAGTGGTGTCTGCTCATACAGGTTGCTTAGCACGTACACCGGGTCTGTGTGTGCCCGAAGCTCCACCACGACTCGAAGTCCCTGGCGGTCAGATTCGTCTCGGACATCAGTGATGCCCTCGATCTTCTTGTCTCTGGCCAACTGGGCTATCTTCTCTACCATGGTCGCTTTGTTCAACTGGTAGGGAATCTCAGTAATGATGATCTGGTATCGATCCTCATTCTTGCCGAATGGCTCGATCTCGGCTCTGCCACGCATGAGGATGCGGCCGGTTGGGCGTTCATCTTCGTCGGTGCCATAGGCCTCACGGATTCTATTGCTGCCTTCACCAGCCATGATGATGCCGCCCGTGGGGAAGTCCGGCCCCTTGATGAAGCGCATCATGTCTTTAAGGGTGGCGTCAGGGTTATCAACCAGATGATCAATGGCATCGCACAGCTCACGCAGGTTGTGAGGCGGAATGTTGGTTGCCATGCCCACAGCGATACCTGAAGCGCCGTTGGCGAGCAGGAAAGGCAGCTTTGCAGGAAGGACCGTAGGTTCTTGGAGGGACTCATCAAAGTTCGCCGCAAAATCTACGGTGTTCCGGTCCAAGTCCACAAGCATCTCTGTGGCTATGGCTGCCAGCCGTGCTTCCGTGTAGCGCATGGCTGCCGGGGGATCGTTGTCGATAGACCCGAAGTTCCCCTGTCCATCAACCATCGGGTAGCGCAAGGTGAAGTCCTGGGACATACGTACCTGTGCTTCGTAGACCGATGAGTCGCCGTGGGGGTGATACTTACCAAGGACTTCACCCACCAAACGAGCACTCTTCTTGTATGCAGTACCAGGCCTCATCGCCAGTTCTTCCATA
The DNA here is from genome assembly GCA_913049785.1 of uncultured Dehalococcoidia bacterium. Lineage (GTDB taxonomy): Bacteria > Chloroflexota > Dehalococcoidia > Lucifugimonadales > UBA1127 > UBA1127. The sequence continues at coordinate 12,547 of CAJWXP010000045.1, forward strand.
GCGTAGAGGATGCGACGCTGTACCGGTTTGAGGCCGTCTCTCACGTCCGGAAGGGCGCGGGACACAATGACGCTCATAGCATAGGCTAGGTACGATTGACGAAGCTCATCATCAATCCGGCGTGGCTCGATCCTGCCGATATTTCCTGGTCCGGGTGTACCTGTTGTCATAGTGACCTTCCTCCGGTAAGCGTCCTAGGCGTGGAATGATCCACGCAGGGATAAGGTGGTGTCATAGCAATTGAATGCAGAAAGCTAGAGGGTGTTTGAAAACCCGCCTTGTCATTATCGAGGACGCCCATATCGGCGCTCCATTCCGGTTGCCCGCCCATGTTTTGCAGAGCGGGTTGTTTCAAAACTCTCGGTGTTTAGACATCAAGGTTCTGGACGGTCTTTGCGTACTCCATGATGAACTTCTTCCGCGGCCCAACCTCTGCGCCCATCAGCCGATCAAACTCAAAGGCAACCCGCTCCGTTGCGTCGTCATCGTCGTCAATCTCTACCTGAAGCAACGTCCTACGCTCCGGATCCAGCGTGGTCTCCCATAGCTGGTCAGGGTTCATCTCGCCCAAGCCCTTGTACCGCTGAAGGCTCACGCCCCGCTTCCCTTCCATCTTCTTCATCTCCGCTTCCATCTCAGCGTCAGAGTACACGTATTTCTGTTTGCGACCCTGGCCGATGCGGAACAGCGGTGGCTGAGCGATGTACAGATAACCCCGGTCTATCAACTGCGGCATGTTGTGGAAGAAGAAGTTCAACAGCAGTGTGCGGATATGAGACCCATCCACGTCTGCGTCTGTCATGATGATGACGCGGTGGTATCGCAGCTTCTTCTCGTCGAAATCCTCACCGAACCCAGCACCGATAGCAGTGATGAGTATGCGGATCTCTTCATGGGACAGCAGCTTCTCCAGTCGAGTCTTCTCCGCCTGGAAGGCCATCTTTGAACCCTCGCCGTTTTCGGTATTGATGCTCTCCATGATCACCTTCTGGCGACCCTGGGGATACAACACCTTCTCAACGTTCAGGATCTTTCCTTTAAGAGGGAGGATCGCCTGGTACTTTCGGTCACGCCCCATCTTAGCGGAGCCGCCTGCGGACTCACCCTCAACGATGAAAATCTCAGATAGTTCGGGATCCTTCTCTGAGCAGTCGGCAAGTTTGCCTGGTAGACCTGACCCGTCCAGAGCGTTCTTCCGGATGACCAGCTCCCTGGCCTTGCGAGCTGCTTCACGGGCCTTCTGGGCCAGCGAACAACGCTCCACGATGCGTCTGGCATCGTTAGGGTGGTCTTCCAGGTAGATGGTCAGCGTCTCAGCGACGATGGACTCTACGATGGACTTGATTTCTGCATTGCCCAGCTTGCCCTTGGTCTGGCCCTCAAACTGTGGATCGATCATCTTCACGGACACCACGGATGTCAGGCCCTCTCGGACGTCTTCACCAGCGAAGTTGCCCTGATCGTCCTTGATGAGCTTCTGTTTGCGACTGTAGTCGTTCAACGCTCTGGTCAACGCGGCCCGGAAACCGGTGACGTGTGTGCCACCCTCAATGGTGGCGATACAGTTCACGAAGGTCGGAGATTCTTCACGCACGTTAGTGGTGTACTGCATCGCTACGCTGACCTGGGTGGTATCCACTTTCTTGTCGAGCGAGATGATGTCATGAAGGACCTCGCGCCCATGGTTCATCTCAGACACCATTTCCGCAATACCGCCCTCAAAGCGGTACTTCTTGCGCTGACCGCTGGCCTCGTCGGAGATGTCTATCTCCAGACCAGGGTTTAGATAGGCCATCTCCTTGAAGCGCTGAGACAGGGTCTCAAACTCAAACTCGAAGGTGTTGAATATCTGGCTATCTGGCAGGAACCCTACTTTGGTGCCATGACCAGTGGACTTGCCAACTTGAGCGATGGGAGCAGTCGCCCTGCCGCGCTCAAACTCCTGGCGATGTCGCTTGCCGTCACGCTTGACCTCTACCCAGAGCCACTCGCTCAGGAAGTTCACTACGGATGCACCGACTCCGTGAAGGCCGCCGGACACCTGGTAGCTCCCGCTGCCGAACTTGCCGCCAGCGTGGAGGGTTGTGAACACGGTCTCCAGGGCGGATACCCCGGTGGCCTCATGGATCTCTACCGGAACGCCTCGGCCATCGTCGTCGATGATCACTGAGCCATCCGCCATGACCGCTATTACGATCTTGGTGCAGTAGCCGGCCATAGCCTCGTCGACTGCGTTGTCCACAATCTCGTAGACAAGGTGGTGAAGTCCTCGTTCGTCAGTGCTGCCGATGTACATGCCAGGTCGAAGGCGCACAGCCTCCTGGCCTTCAAGTACTTGGATGTCTTTTGCGGTGTAGCCGTGAGTGGTCATGGTCTCCTCTGAAGAAAGCTCTGTCATACTATCTACCCCACTGTGAGAGGCTTTCGCCCCGTCTTCATGACGTTGCCCTGCGCAAACTGGCGCCCGCGCGCGGCAACGCTATTTGAAGCATACCACACAGAGGGGCCTTTTGTATGGAGAATCACAGGTAAAATCACTCAAACACAGTGGTGCGCATAACGCGCCGATATTGAAAGGATGACAGTAGGCGATCCCTATCTGAATTCACTCATTTATTATATCAGGTTCTGACCTGTTCAGGAAGGGTCTTCAGCTACAAATTCGCTGCTGATTACCGCCTGGTGGGCAGTTCTAGGGCCTAATTCCGCCACAGCACGTCGCCAGACAGGTCTGCAGCGTGGTCACGACTCGTGAATACCGCGTATTCCGCCTTCGATGCCCCTATCGTGGTATCTGAACCGTGGCCAGGATAGACGTTGGTATCGTCTGGCAGCACAAACAACCTCTCCGTGATGCTCGTAATAACCTGTTTTAGCGCCTCTGGGGTCTGCGTCTTACCTGGACCACCGGGGAACAGCGTATCCCCCGAGAAAAGGTGCTTTCCTAGCAACAGGCAGACTCCACCGGGTGTATGCCCCGGGGTGTGCATCAACTTCAGGGAGAGTTCCCCCACCTCGATCGTTGCTCCGTCCTCAAGATAGAACTCAGAGACGTGGGGCAGCAATCGATCCGCATCGTCCTTGTGCAGCCCAAATGGCGCAGTCAGTCCTGCACGGAACTCTGCATACCCTTCAATGTGGTCGCCGTGGCCGTGTGTGATGGCCACCGACACGACGTCCGTGTCCTTCGCCTCCGCCAACACGGTTACAGCGTCCTTTGGAATATCGATGATCAAGCTCTTATTGGTCGCCTTACAGACGATGATGTAAGCGTTGTTGTCGTAGGGGCTGGCCACGGTTTTGTGGATTCTGACCGTATCGTTTTCAAAGTGCACTGGCATCGTCTTCTCCTGTACCAAACTACGGCTGCATTTGCAAATTCGAGGCTAGTGTACTATGAATGCGGAGGGCTCAGTGGAACCTATCGTTCAGGTTGAGGACCTGGTCAAACAGTACAAGACACTAACCGCCGTCGATGGCATCAGCTTTGACGTTCAACCCGGGGAGTGCTTCGGCATCCTTGGCCCCAACGGCGCCGGCAAAAGTAGCACCATCCGCATCCTCACGGCGATATCGCCTGCGACATCAGGTCGAGTCGTGGTGGACGGCATGGATGTGGCTCGACAGCCCCGTCAAGTCAAAGCGATCCTTGGCGTGGTGCCCCAGGACGAGAACCTGGACACTGACCTGCCTGTGCTGCAGAACCTGCTGGTGTACAGCCGATACTTCCGTATGCAGTGGGATGTGGCGCTGGCCAACGCCCAGGAGGCGCTAGAGTTCTTTCAGCTTGCAGACCGCGCAGACGACAAGGTGGACACCCTCTCCGGCGGCATGAAGCGGCGACTCATTATCGCCCGTGCTCTCATAAACAGACCCAAGGTCCTTGTGCTGGACGAGCCCACCACGGGGCTTGATCCGCTGGGCCGACATCGCGTTTGGGAGCGCC
>CAJWXP010000046.1 GCA_913049785.1 uncultured Dehalococcoidia bacterium
TGCCGGTCAGTGACACGGTGTGTAGCCCGTACTGGTCAAAGTCCACCTCTAGAGAGTCAAGGCCGGTGGTCAGCGCGTATGTGCGACCCGGTCCGGCGAATGAGAGTGGTACCGGGTACGAGGTTTGGCTTGAGCCTGCCACGAAGGTCTGAATAATAGGCGCGTCGTTGGCCAAGTTGACACTGTCACCATCAGGGAAGGTGAGGGTTACAGACAGGGACCCCAGATCTGACTGGTCGAGTGGGAGGAAGGTAATCTGTGGCCCAGCGTACATGAAACCCGAGTAGCCAAGGGTAGGCAAATATGGTTCCAGGATGTATCTGACGTGCCTGCCAGATAATGGGTCTCTTAGGGAAGCTACAAACGGGCCTTGCGCCGCTCTTCGGCTTCCCAAGGCGAAACGTCCCTCGTCTTCTCGGGCTACGATACCGCGGATCCCTGCTGACCCCCAGCTGGGGGTGTCGTTCAGGAGTGTGACAGGTATTCTCGGTGTTTCCACGTCACCTAGCTTGACCATCGGTAGAAACCCAATTCCGGCGTTGCCCTCGATGCCGCCATTGTGACTGCTTGACGGAAACAACCCGGGGTATTCTCGGTCTGGGTGAACCTCGTAAACGGCTAACTGGGGCAGGTACCAGCCTGGTTCTAGCCCTGCGGTCCAGTTCCCGATCTCGTACCGGGTGCCGTCGTCCAGGCACGAGCCATTTTGGGGGTTGCCAACGACCATGAACCTGGTGGCAGCCCAGTGACCGCTCTCTCGCGTTTCGATGGGTAGGCCGGTGGGGATAAGCACCGGGCCGTGTACATTGAGATTCGGCTGGCTGGTGTATTGCCCATCTGCGTCGAAGAGTCGCATTACATGTAGGCGGGGCTCCAGACAGAGTTCCTCGGGCGGTCCATCTGGAAGAGTGAACTCGACATTGGGAGCGCTACCCCCCAGTTCCCCCCAAGCGAACCAGCGCCAGGACCCGCCATTCCCAGAGATGGAAAAGGGGATCGATGGCGACGCATAGTCCACTCCCTCCGGCACACGCACAATGGCCGACGCCGGGGTCGCGATCCGTTGTCCCTCACATCTACCGTCCCAACCCATAGAAGTGGCGTCGAGCATGATTGTCGTACCTGGTCCAGCAGATATTTCGGCCGAAAAGGAACCATCGGATGAAGATGGTACACAGACCTCAGCATTCCAATCTACAGGGGTAACCCTGACAAATGTGTTGTCCTTACGCCGTGCTATGGCAGAGATCGCCCCAGGCTTACCCGTAATAGTGACGATCCCATCTGCGTTAGGAACGGACACGGTGATGTGAGACACCACGGGCGCTTCGTCCCGGTCGCGGAATATATGTTCACTGTCCGAGCCGATCCACTCGCTGGAGAGGTCCGTAATTGATGCCGCCAGGCTGTTCGGTACTGGTGGTGTGGTGAGTGAGATTTGCGTCTGGGTGGGGTTTTGTGTTGGGGAGGCCGTACGCGTTGGCCTAGGAGTAGCCGTGGGCACCGCCTGAGCGGTAGCTGAGGGCATCGGCATAGGCGTAGGTGTAGGTGGTACTGGTGTGGGGTTGGGCACCGCCTGAGCGGTAGCTGAGGGCATCGGCTTAGGAGAGATGGTTGGTGCAGCTGTTGGTGTTGCGATATGCCCAGATATCGGTGTAGCGGAAGGCATCGGCCCAATGAGCGTAGGAGGCACCTGAGTAGGTCGAAGTGTAGCAGCGGCTGCGGGAGTAGGCGCATCAGGTCGAGATCCAGCCGCTTCCTTTGCAGGTGAAGGTCCTATCTGTGACTGGACCGCAACTCTAATATCTGGTGTAGCAGTCGCCGCTGGTCGAGTTGTTCCACCACAGGCGAGGACACCTGCAACGAGCATAATGCACCCAACAACCTGTACAACCTTATGTCTCATACCACACCGCAAGGTAGTGATTCTTCAAAGGGTCTCAATTTACAGATACTCCTTCAACCTTGCTCTTCTACCACGACTATCCCATAGACATGCAGGCTGGGGATCACCCACTGGATATAACCTGAATCCAACTGTTTAAGGGGGACCATTACGCCCTGGGACGAGTCCGGCGTGTAATAGGTGACCTTGGGTTGAACGTACTGCCTGCTCGGGGCAATTGCAAATCCGATGTCCGATGTACTGATTACCTTGTCACTTGTGTCATCGTAGTCGAAGTTGACCAGGTGCAGGATCTCGCGGCGATTAGCCGGATCGGCGAAGCGGTGGACATGGACCAAGGGGCCGGCGTCAGTTGTGATGTCGCCAGTGAACGAGGCGTCGACGGCGGTGGCGAACGTGGCGAGGCCGGCAGTATCCAGTGAGTCGTCGTAGCGGGCGGCCAGGTTGGACCATTCGTCGCCAGGAAACACGATCACCGTGCCGGCACCGTGCGACGTGGTCCCAAGAGTCGTCGTCAAGGCCGACCATGCTGCGTCGTCGCGTCGGGCCGGGTCGGGGTACGAGAAGTCGTGGGTGCCCGCGTCGCCGAACACAACGAGCACACCCCCGGCCTCGACCCAGGCCGTTAGGTTGCCGACCTCGGCGTCGGTCATGTGGATGGTGCTGGGGAGCACCACCATCCCATAACCTGCCAGATCGGTGGGGGTGACCTGCTGATCGACCCATCGGACGGTGCCGGGGCCCATGTCGGGATCGCCCTGGTAGAGCACGTCATAGGAGTGGTGGGTATCTTCGAGCAGCCGGGAGGCCCCGTAATAGGCCCCTACGCCGACACCAGGTCGGCCCACATCGCCCATGTGGTTGCCGAGGGAGTAGTAAAGGCCAACCTCATTGGAAGTCTCGGCGAGGAATCCCGGGTCCGACTGGATGAGTTCGAAGAAGCGCTGCACCTGGTCGTCGGTACGGCGGTCGGGAAACTGGGCGACGCCTCCCGAGGCGTAGAGGTCCGCAAGGAACATGATGGTGGCCTCGGTGTCGTAGTCATCGGCCGGTTCAAGCACCTGCCCCGGCCAGAACATCGGGGCGAACCGTTTGCCGATGGCTGCCATGTTCTTGATGAACGACGTGAAGTTGCGGTCGGGCCAGCGGGCGTCGCGGGTCGACAACTCGCCGATCGGAATGTCCAGCACAGGCGCGGCAACAGCGGCGTTGTCCCACCCCAGGCCGTTGTATATGTTGGCGGCCAGATGCCATGGCTGACCGAGCGCCGCCGCGTAGGGCCGGATTTCGTCGCCGATGCGCTGGTAGACCTCCCTCAGCCGGAGCCGGTTGAAGTAGTCGAAATCAGAGGATTCGCCGTAGAGTAGCCTCCAAATAGGTAGGGTGGGGGGAATGGGGCTCCTCAACATCTCGTCGATGGTGGCACTGGTGTAGGTCTCACCGGGGTCGAGCGGGCGAGCGAGCGCCTGCTCCCACCATGACGGCGTGTGGTACAGGCCGGGGTCGGCCTTGTGGTCAACGTACACCTCGGTGGCCAGCGCCGTGGACAGCCAGTCGAACGTCGAGATGTCGTTAATGCCCTTTGCCGCCAACTCTGCAGCGGTGTAGCGATTAGCCAGGTACTTGCGGAACCCGGCCATGGCCTGGGGGTTGAAGTCGACCGCTGAGCCGGGGCCTAGGCTGCCCCAGCCTTCATCGAATGCGATACCAGTCACCCCAGCGTTGACCTGCATCTTGATGACGCCGATCATGAAGTCCAACCAGGTATCAGAGGCAGTGCTGAACCTAGGTGCGGTGATCCAGCCGTTGTCGTCCGGCGTCTCATTGAGACCAGTGTCGCCCCACATATCGACCGGCAGGCCTTCGGTCCGCAGCGACGGGTAGTCCTCGATGATGCCCTGCCAACCGGCCACGCCTGTTTCGACCCACCCCAGGGGATGATAGGTCTGGTAGATGATGCCTGCGTCGGTGTGCTTGCCTATGCAGGCCAACAAGTACGGCGTGACGTCCTCGTCGGTGATGAGGCGGGGACAGGAATCCCAGGCGGCACTCAGTCGCACAGGCGCCACCCCAGCGTGTTCGTTGCCGATGGCGTGGGTGCGCGACGGGTACTCCACCGGGAGTGGCCTGTCGAATCCGAGCGGCTCGATGCCCGGGCAGGTCATGTCCTCATGGCGGACGTCCTCGGGGCTAACACCCGATGGCCAGGGGTAGTCGTTGTCACCGCAGCGGGTCTCGCCGCTCAGGAAGGCGCCGTCGAGGTTGGCCCCGGTCAAATCGGAGCCGAACAGGGAGAATTCGAGGTTGGTGTTCGAGAGGTCTGTGCCGCGCAGGTGGGCCCGTTGGAGCACTGTTTCCCAGAGGCCGGCGTTGGAGATGTTTGCACCCGAGAGGTCGGCGCCTGTCAGGTCGGTGCCCCAGAACAGCGAGTAGGTGAGGTCACTGTCACGCAGGTCGGCGCCCCGGAGGTCGGCGTAGCTGAAATCCGAACAGGAGAGATCTAGCCCAGACAGGTCCTCACCAGACAGGTCCATGGTCGCGAAGTCGCGGGCCCGGTCGACCGAGCAGTTCGCTGCGATGGCGTTCGCGTCGATCCCGCGGAGGCCGACGTTGCTGCAATCCATCGGACGGCCCGGATCCAGATAGGAACGTAGGAACAATCCCTCCCCCTGCTCGCAGGTGGTGTGCGAGAACAGGCTGCTGCCGGACGAAGCGGGCGGCTGGTGGGAGACAAAGACGTAGCCTAGTCCCAACTCGGTGGTCTCGTCGATGACCGCGCCGTCGAGGTCGGCATACTCGAGTTCGGCGTTCTCGAAGCGGGCGCCCCGCAGGTCCGCGCCGGAGAAGTCGGCGCAGTGGAGAACCTTCCCGAAGAAGTCCTGGCCGTGGAGGTCCTGGCCCGAGTAGTCTTCTCCTTGCCCTGGCGCGCAGTGATCGGAAATGGCCGCCTGCATGACCCGGTGGGTAGGCCAGTTGCGGACGTCGAACGATCCGGGCCACGGCGTTGGGCCCTCCGGCGGGATTGTTGGGGTCGGTGTTGAGGTCGGCAGAGGTGTCGTGGTAGGCGTAGGTGTTGGGGTAGGCGTGGCAGCCGGACTGGGTATCGGCCGAAGGGTTGAGATTGGCACGGGTGTAGGTGTAGCCGTAGGCGCAGGCGGCGCCGGCGTAAACGTTGATTTGGGCAACGGGGCGGGAGTTGCTAAAGGTGTCATTCTAGTAGGACTGGGTGATTTTGTTGGTTCTGGCTTCGGAGGTTCCTTCGTAGGGGACGGCTCAACATCTACCTTAGCAACCACTTCGGCCTCAGTGGTCGAGACATCAGTAATCTGATTTCCCCCACCGCAAGCTACCAGCAGCAACATAAATGCTGCGGAGAGAAGAAATGATATTGTGAGTTTGATATTAATCTCTGTATCCTCCAGTTGCACTTAATCCCCCATGGGACTCCTAGCGGTTAGGTGTCGCCACCCCGCATGCCCCTGCCTCTAGGGGCAGTATATGTGAGGATCAGCGTAAGGTGAGCGCCTATGTTGTTGGAGGTGCTTGTACTTTTAGAAGTACAGGCTAGCTACCACCGGAAGCAGCGTAGGCCAATCCTGCGACAACAATCGCGGGCTGGTACCGTGATTCGGAGTTAACGCGGTTCCCGATGGCTGGTCACCGTCTGGGGTGCATCATCTGTAGGCCAAGCTGGGGCGCGGCGGCGGTCTATCTCATATCCCCCATACTCGGATTCGGAACGGTGCCTCCGTCAAGAGACACTCCCCTGTGGCCGAGCTATGCGGGAACAATTCACACAGGCACGAATGGCTCGGGCAATTTGATGGGTAACCCCGTAACTATAGGCTAATAGGCAACCCTGCCCTCGTGTAGGCATAATAGGCGACGATCGCCAATATCCCGAAAATCACAACCAGCCACAGCATTTTGCGAAACCGGCTTCCGCTCAGGTCGCCATAGACTTCTTTGCGTTCGGATTTGCGTATCTGCTTTAGCACCTTGGAGCCAACATTACCCAGATAGTTATCCGATTGAAGGCTAGCGACCGGTATCCTCTGATGGCTGTCTGGGATGGTCACAATAACGCCTGTGCGTTTCAGCATTACATCGGATGTGGGTTTGTATATGATCCCTCTATTATCGTACCGTTCAATCTTGCTGGTCATGACCCGGATGTTAGCCTTGCCAAACCTGGTCCTTACGACGACCACAGGGTGCAAATTGCCAGATGAGGCGTTGTCGAAGTTGATGACGGAATTTTCCAGAATGCGATTCTCTACCCAGTAGACATCGCCCCGTTTTACCTTGCTGTTTCGATTCATTTAGACTTCTTAACAATCTCGCTCCTAGCCTGCAACCCGTTACCACGAGCATAACACTACCCGGGTCGATGTGGAGCCCATCAGCCACTCCGGGATCACAGCGGTGATGTTCAACTCCAAGTCGACTCCCGAGAGCGAGGTTACGACCGAGCCTATGATGACTCTCGTCTTCACTCTCGATCCCAGCTTGATGTTTGTGACCGATATGTGCTCAAAATTATCGCCGTGAGTTGCCCAGACTTCGCTCCGCCACGCCTTCCATTTGACCTCCCGAAGGTGTCGGCTACAATGGCATCGGCACGTCGGTGCATCCTGTCTGGTAAGCTGAGCCCATGGTTGACGACCGGGAAAACCTAGACCCCGAGGACAAGAAGGAGGACTCGTTCGAGTTCGACTCTGCGGGAGAGGCCGTCGGGTATATCTCGATCGCACAGGCCCGTGTCCTTGCGATGCGCACCGCTAGGGACGAACCGGGTGACTACGGGTCAGAGTACCAAGAAATACGAATGGTCTTCGATAGGGTAGGTCATGAAGAGGACGAGGATTATTTCTACGTACGCTTGTCATATCAACCCGTCAGCGGCTTTCAAGGTGAGCCGGGCGTCGAAGAGTTTGTGATTGACAAAACAGGCACAGTGGAGTTCCGCCAAATAATCGGGATGCCCAAGCCTGTCGGTTCGCAGTCGGGGAGAGAAGAAGCAGCCCGACGGGAGCAGGAAGAACCGGCCCGGCGAGAACGGGAAAAGTCACCCGAGCGGAAGCGGGAGCGGGATGAGGCAGTCCGTCGGGTGCGGGGTGAGGAAGAGAAAGTCCGGCAGGAGCGGGAAGAGACATTCCGTCGGTGGAAGGAAAAGTCACCCCAGCGGAAGCGGGAGCAGGAAGAGACAGCTCGGCGAAAGCAGGAAGAGGTAACCCAGCGGGAGCATGAAGAGACGGCCAGGCGGGATCGCAAAGGAGCACGGCACAGAGGTCGCTACCCACCTCCACAGCCAGGAGATCAACGCCGAGACGCACGTGATCTGCAAGGCCTACTGCTCAATGGCGAAGGCGACGCGGAGGACAACATCGTCGGTGGGCCCAAGCATTCGAACAACGCCAACAACGCGTTTCCGTCGCACGAGTTCGATTTCATGCTCTCCAATCCACTCTATGTTAAGAGTTGGAAGAGCGATCTGGAGCGCACGGGAGGCAAGAGCGACATGAAGGACCCCCGATTCATGATCGTCCACGCTACTACACGACCGAAGTAGTATGGTTGACGAGGCCTAAGGTCAAGCCTCATCTGCCAATTCATATGGTGTTGAGGTGCTGTGATGGACGAATGCCAAAACCGCTTGTTCACGAGGGGACAGGTGTCCTCTGCCGGATATTTTCGGCAATTTTGCGTAGATGGAATTGGTATAGCCAGCCACTTCGGAAGGATCGATATCCAGTGATTCAGCGATGGCCCAATCTTCATCCCCGGTGGTCAGCTGCATCACCACCTGCCTCTCTATATTCGTCAATCTATCCAATAATGACCGATTGACATAATGACTTGTCAGTTTTTTTACGATATTCGGGTCGAGTACCAATTGCTCATTTACCACTGCCGCAACAGCTCGAATAAGGTCTCCTATATCGGCAAGAGAATGTTTCAGCAAGAAGGCTTTTCGCTTCGGCTCTTTCTTGATAAGTTGCGTAATAAGCCTCAGGGTGGACATGTCATTAGCGTTTGATATCATGACTATCGCTGTTTCTGGGCGCTGTTCCAAAATCTGGAGGGCCGCACCGACGCCATCCAATTTGGGCAGGAACACGTCGCTTATTACAACATCGGGAGCCAGCTCCGATGCCTTCTTGACAGCATCCAGGCCATCTTTTGCAATTCCCACGACTACGAACCGCGCCTGTGTTTCTAGTACCCTTTTGTAGTGGATGCACACGAAGGGATGACCGTCGGCGATCAGTATGCGCGTCTTACTATCTTCATTCAACCTCTTCAATACTCCTGAGAAGGCCGCGTAGGTCATTCACTAAATCATGAGCATCAACGGTCCCGTGTTTTTCGATCAGGCGCCTGGTGTGAGGATTAGCGCTAACCTTGCTCTTAAAGATGCTCTTCAGATCTCCCGTCAAGAAATCTAGAGCATCGTCCGTGACAGGCGCCTTTGACACGAGAGTTTGGTCAACAAGATTTGACAACTCCTCTTCTGGTTCGACATCATCATCCGTTTCCGCTCCCGCTCCGTCGTCCAAAGCCTCACGCGTTGAATCTTGGGTCACCTCGGTGGAGGTTGAGCGCGCCACTGGTTGCTGTCTTTGCCTAGCCCCCAAGTTTTGCCCATCTGGCGCAGCGTCCGCGCTCACTTTCATTATCGGGCGAGTCACCGGCAACGACTCATCGTATTCGTCACGTTCGACGTTTACAGTCTTCCGTGATGAAGGCACTGTGGCTTCGAATACGCTTTCTACAAGGTCTGAGTCCAATTGGTTCAACACTCCGTCCGGCGCCTCAATTGACGCAAGGTTGATTGCAACGGGGTCGTTTGTCAGGTCGAAGATGTCTCGAATGTAAGCGATCTGGTCATCTTGACCAGTTTCCTTGGGGCGTCTACCAGGCAGAAGATTCCGTTGAAGCCACCGTTTTATGGGCGCGATGATTATGGACTCACCCATCGTTACACCTCGAATTTCAAGCTACAAACAGTTTCGCCGTAAGCATCGGCACGACTCCCAATACAATCCCCGAGATGACACACAAAATGCCGAGGTAGGAAGCGATTTTTAGGTCGCTGCCTCCAGCAGTAAACTTGGGCGCTAATGAGTTGGCCACGGTCAATATGATTATCACCATTATTATCGCATAAGACGTTATTGTCATATCCTGGGAGCCGAAGATGTCCAAACCTCCGGCTAGATCGCCGCCCTTCGGAATCGAGATACCTGGCGGCAGTTGCACGTTGTCAGGTATCTCGATTCCGCCAGCAGACTCGTTCAAAACCTCGCTGGAAACCACGGCAAGCATGGAGTTGAACGTGTCGATTATTTCCAGCACAAACACCAGGATGAATACCATAGTGGCGTGCATCGCCATGGTCAGGAAGGAGAATGTTGAGGCTGTGAGTTGTCTGCCGGCGCGCAACTGAGTAATACTCATGGCGTAATCGGAGACAATCTGCCCTACCTGACCAGGCTGACTGCCGAGCTGAGTAGCATCAACCATCATCGTCGTGGTTCGATTCGCTAATTCACTCCCAGTTTCGCGCCTGAACATTTCCCAACATTCGTGAGGAGGCAACTGCGGGATTAAGCGCGTACGCAATCGTTCAATGTGCGGTCCAAGCGATCCCATAGATCTGCTGTCGATCTTATATAACGCTTGCGTCAGAGTTACTTTGGTCGACCCAGCGATAGCCCCAAGGCTACGAATGAAAGTCGGAAGCTCCAAGTCCAGTTGGGTTACCCGGGCATCATCCTTCCATATGTAATACCCTCCCGGCAGCAAAGAGACTCCTATCAATAAAAAGGCCACGGAAAACCCGGCCAGAAGATCTAACTGAAGACCAATCACAAGCACAGCCATTATGCCAATGCCGATAGGCGGCCCGACCAAAATCAGAGTCCTGGCCCGTCTTCTCTCTTTTGTCGTCCCAGTTGAAGCGGTATATATTTTTGTCTCGACCGGCGCCACTTTATATATCGTGTACACGCCTACGGAGGTAATGAAGAACAGCGTAAATGCCATGATGATTATAAAATGTTCACTAAGGGAGCCCATCATGGCGGACACCAAAGAAACAACCATGATCAGAGTCACTGACACTAGGATAGCGGCGTACGCATCCGTCCATTTTCTAAGGTTTTCCACACTCCTTTCATACTCATTGGCGTAGCGTTTGCTTTCGACGTTGGTCTCCTCAATAATGAAATCCCTTTCGGACTCACCAGAGGAGAGTGAGGCAGCAAATCGAAGAAACAGGCTCTTGACGTTTGAAGCCTTAGCTTTTCCTGACACAAGTTGAAACGCTTGAGCGTATCCCATTCCCATGCCGTTGACCAGGAGATAAATATACTCAAAAAAGACAGCGGTCACGTAACGTTGGCGAGAGCAATACTCGAACACGCGATCCCTGGATAGTCCGCCCGCCGTTAGCACCGACATGTATGTAAGATGCGACAGGAGGTCGAATCCTATGACGTTACTATCGGAGGAGACCTTGTTTATTTGCTTGAGAGAGGATGTTGTGGAGTTCATAGAAGTTGGTCACCCCTCGTTCACTAAGCTTCCTCAGAATCTCGGCCCGATATTCAACCTGGTCGTAGATCTTCCGTCTTTCCCGTGGTGGTATTCCTCGTTTCGAAGCTACGGTTTGTTCCAACAAAGCAGTATTCATATAGCCGGGGAAATCAAAGGTGTCTGTGGATGAGTTCCAACGAAACACTTCGATAAAATCGAACGTGTTGTCTTCGGGATTGAATCTGACAATCTCGTTAATGCTGAGGACCCGTCGGGCAAGGCGGCCATCAGGCAGTCTAACCGCGCTCATAATGATAACGAGATTGAGATTGTCAACATGAGGCTTGGGAATGTTTATTGGGTCGCCCGTAAGACGTTGAATGAGCTTCTCGACAGAAGCCGCGTGGAACGTGGCCATACACGCGTGGCCCGTTTGCATTGCTTGGAATGCGACGGCCCCTTCTTCACCTCTGATCTCGCCTATGATGATCTCATTCGGTCTCTGACGCAGTGCCGCTCTGAGTAGATCGAACATCGTCACCGCAGATGACTCGTCTTTACCACTTCCGCGCGTTACCTCTCTTATCCAATTTGGATGAGGAACCTGTAACTCTGGAGTATCCTCGATGCTGACGATCTTTGCAGAGGGGCTGATGAACGTGCTTATGGCGTTAAGCAGCGTGGTCTTGCCGGACGCCGTTTCACCAGACACGAAGGTGTTCATGCCTTCCTCAACCATAAGGGAGATATAACCCGCCATCTCGTAGGACAGAGTTCCGCCTTCGATTAGATCTAGCACACTCATGGGAATCGGGCTGAACTTTCTGATGGTAAAGTTGCTGCCCCGTTTGGCGACATCGTTCCCGAAAACTATGTTTATCCGCGAACCATCTGGGAGAGTGGCGTCGACTATGGGTTCGGCTACAGTGACTGGCCTGCCTATCTTCTCCGAGAGCTTGATCACATAACTGTCCAGTGCGTCCTCGGTCTCAAAATTTATCGCAGTCTTCAGGCCTCCAAAAACCCTGTGTTCGATGAAGATCGACCCAACGCCGCTACAACTGACGTCTTCGATATACGGGTCGTTTATCAAGGGTTGAATGTTTCCCATCCCATCCTTGTCACGAAGCATCAAGTAGCGGAGCGCTTCAAGTTCCTCTTGCGACACTCTTAACGAGCCGTTCTTGGAACGAGATCCTTCCACGGAGCAGATTTCATCCAGGCATTCCAACAGAATGCGCGCTTTCTTATTAGGGTCGGCAGCTTCTTTCAAATGGTTTATAAAATCGTCTATCAATCGCTGGTCTACTTGTTCCATCAGAGATTGAATTGAAGAGCCCAGCGATGGTTCAATTGTGAAATAATTATCCCGAATGTCCTGGGGATTTGTAGACACATGGACGAAAACGCGCTTTTTCGCCACTTCGGCGATCCGTTTGTCTTCGAGATGTTCGGGTACGTCGATCGCACTCACAGGATAGATCAGATTACGATGTGACGAATCCCCTAGCCTGTTCGGCAGGATCTGGTAGTATTCCGGTAGTCCGATTGTGTCAATCGACAGGCCATCAATGTATTTCCAAAGGTGTTCTTGGTCTTCTGGTATTGGCTGGGTTCCATCTAAAGTTCTTTCAGATGGCGGTAAATCGCCGCCCTTGTCACGGCCAGCCCTTGGTGGCGACGGCCTCAGGCGATACGCGTCCGGCCCGCTTGCTGAGCGATCGCCTTCTGGGTGGCCGTCAGCGCTCTGTGAGACCCGGGTGGGCTCCAAGCGTGAGGCACCCCGTTTTCTCTTGCCCCAAGGTAGTGCTTCTTTGACCCGTTTCATGGCATTTAGTGGCTTCATATCCATGTCCTCTTCGGGTCATTCACTGATGGTCACAATGCCATGGCCAAGGGTTCGCGGTAACCTAATGGTCTTGAAGATCATGTTATGCTCGCGCTGTGGATATAGGAATCATTCTGATGCCCAATCCCGGCTCGATCTCAAATGCTGAGATGTTTCCAGTGTTGCTGTCCGCACCCCTGATCTTGGCCACCTCAATCGTTTTCAGCAGTCGGGAACCTTCGTTTCTTACCTGTAGCCGAAGGTATGCGTCGCAGACAGACCTGACACGTGTCAGGATATCGTTGTCAAATGCACCGTCGTGTACCGTACATATAACAACCTGCCCGTCGTCACACAGAGATTTGCACCTGTTGAAAAAGTCTTGAATCTGGTCACCGCCTGCCCGTGAGACGAAGGTAGTAAGCGAGTCAATGATTGTGGCCCGGAAGTTTTTCTGGGCATTCATGTGGTCGGACAGCATTTCGAATAGCACGTCAGGGTTCACCGAGTCCATCGAAACCGATATGGGGTGGATACGCAGGTGGTTCAGCAGGAAGTAGTCGGTGATGTCTAACCCTAGACTGTCCATCTGACGAAGCAGGCTCTGTACTGTGTTTTCAGTTGTGTATAAAGCCATATCCTCACCAGAAGTAAGCCCTCCCCAGAGAAACTGTTGCACCAAGGTGCTTTTCCCTGATGCCTCTCCGCCTTCGACCAGCATCAACGTGCCATACGGTATGCCACCTCCGATACATCGATCGATCTCTTCGCTACCGGTGGAGATTATTTGGTCGTGCGTGCCCATATCCAACCTGCCTGTCAAAGTATTAGATTTCGACGATCATTTTCGTTATCAAGTTGCCCGTTCAAATCGAGTTGTGACAAGCCTGACGTTGCGTGAGAGTTGATGGGGGTTTTGTTCCATTCAAGACCCGTTCTCTACACGCATGGACTAGTGGTGGTGGTACCCGAGGACGGGAAAGGCCGTGTGTCCGTAATGCCGTTAGGCGTCCCGACCGTTAGCACACCAGAACCCGCCTCGGCGAGATCCAGTTTGACCTCTACGGTCAGGGTTTCCCCGGGGTTCAGGATGCCAGGCTCCATCTGCCCTGAAATCGAAGAGACTGCCCACTCACCTGGATTAAGCGCGCCACTTTCGGCAAATGTCAGTTTATCGGGAGTGTTGTTTCCAGTAGTAAACTGAACAATGAAATCCATTCGGGAGAAATCTGTAACCGCAGTGGTGCCGGTGTTCGCTATGGTTACTGTCAAATCGCAAGGATCATCGCCTGATGAGGAAGAGGGTATTTCGATGGCGGTTCGGGCTCTGTCTCCCGACATATCGATAGATTCTTTCATCGCAGCATTGATTAAGACGTTGCCTAACAAGTTCACCCGAAACATTATTAGTGCTCCGGTGAAGAATACGACCATAATCAACAATCCGGCTAAACTCGACGCCATTGATACTCACGCGTTTCAAGGTTTTTGAAAAGATTTCTCGGCGGTTATTCCGTTGGGCGTGGACACCATAAGCGTATGGTCGCCGTCTCCAACCGGCTCGGATGCACCGATCGCGATGATGATGTGCAACGTGTCTCCTCGACTCCAGGTGGGTTCGTTTAGCTCGGTTTTCCAGGTATTAGGGCCACCGCCCTGATCATAAGTCATCGCGTCGAATCTGGTCCCTTCCTGTACCAGGAATACATCCGATCTATCGATTGCGGTAATCGTTTTGGTGCCCACATTTTTTACCCAAACATCAATCTGGGTGCCAGCGGCATTGGAAGACACTGCTATGATCTCGATACTCGTCCGCATCCGATCGGCGGCTTCACGTTGGGCAGAAGCTACCGACTGGCTACTGCTGCTGATAGTAGGGAGGATTGTGGTGATGACCAGAACGGCCGCGGTGACGGACGCTATCACGAGCAAACCTGTGACGATGACTTTATCCACCGATGCGGCCCTTTGCTAAAGGTTCACTTCGACGCTGTTTTTGCTTTCCGGTTTGGTTGCTGACGCACCGGCATTGTCGTCGCTGTGTCCCGGCCGAGGGCGGGGATGTGAGCAATCGTTCGGTCCACCACATATCCAGGTGTGCAGATAATGTCGTGCAACTGAAGCAGACCATCCGCATAATCTTGCGGCGAGAACTCGTTACCAGGCATGTTTTCATAAAGGGCGTCCAAATCCGCCATGGACCTGAGGATCAGCTTGCTTATGCTGTGCGTGATGGTCCCGGACATTTCGTAGGTTTCCAGGATTGGAGTTAAGAGCTGCAAAGTCAGCCCACTGCGTTTCGCGGTGCCCAGCCACCAAATTATGTTGCCCATCATTGCGGCATCGAGGCTCCCACTCGGGTGCGGTCCATTCCGGTAATCCGAAGGGGGGGCTGAAAGGACAGACGCTTGCTTGTTTTCATCTGCCAAGGGAGACACACATGGAGAGAGTGCGAGCGGAGGTGGTTCCTCAGGCTGCTCATGCGAGACCGGCGATGGCCCCCCGTTGGATCCTGATTCCGGAGTTGCATTTTGCGGTTCGTGAGCCACAGCATGGAAAATCGCACCATCGTTGCTGATCGCCTCTTTGAGCTCCACGAGGGTTTGCCTGATCTCAGTCTTGAGAAGGTCAAACTCTTCTCGCTGGCTCTCGAGGGTCTCAAGCCTCTCTTCGAGCGACTGTTCTACCATGACACTTCCCTCCTGAACACTCTCCAATGTCGACGATCTTACCAGTGGGCTTGGTTGTTGATCAGCCCGCATACCGCTGAATCCATCCCGGGACCGGAATCCGCAATCTCGAAGGGCGGCGGCCTCGGTTCGACGTGCTAGTCCAAGTTCATCACGGGCCTGATCTCCAGGGGGGTTGTTCTATTTATGGGCACCACAGCACCCTGAACCGGAATCACCTCTATCTTGAAGCTCATGTTTCCGGGCAATGGGGTTGTTAAAGCCGTCAAGTCGACGGTGATCTCCACAACCTCTCCAGAATCAATTGTATCGCCTGTACCGATTAGCCAATTGGTTTTCCAACACACTTTCTTGCCCGCGCCCTCGCACGCGCCGATAACGCCGGCGGTAGCGAGAGGCGCACCGTTGACGTTCTGGTTATCGTCGGAGTATGTCAAAAGGGTCCTGGTGGTGGCCAGGTCGACGGCTGCTGCGCCAGTGGCATTTGCTAGTTTGAACTTGACTGTATCCACGCTGGTCCCCGCCGCTTCGCCAATAACCGCACCTTTCGGAGCGAGGGTGGACTGTGCTTCACCAAGAGCACTCAAAGTAGTCTCCTTAGCTCTTTCAGTGGTGAAGAGTCCCGTGGTCAACACCGCGAACGCGAAGACCGCCGCGACGACTATGAACGCGATCAGAACGATGGCCGTCTCCAAACCGGTGATGCCGGATTGGTCGTTTCGAATCCTGCCTACTGCGGCGAAAAATGTGCTCGTTTGCCTCTTCCTCATACGTGAAACGCCGGATTGTGCTTCATCTAGCAATCTTTTCTCCAGCCTCATTGGCAAGCATTGTCACGGTTAAGAGATCTTGTGCGCACACGTTAGCGCTTTGCCCCTATTCTCGCAACTTGTCACATTGACATTTAGGAAACTCATCGTCTGGTACGACGACTTCTGATATCTGGCGGGGAATAGGAACTGGCCCCAACGGGTGGTGGCGAAAGTGGAGTGACATCTAGGGAAAGGTGTTCCCGCGGGTGGTACGAACGGCGGAGAGATAATGTCCCAGTAAAGTGGTTCTGAAGACCGCTTGTGGCGGTTGAAAGGTGTGCCACCACTGACCTTCACTCAAGAGCATAGAACAATGCTCTGAGAGAAGGTGGAAGGGATGCACACAGTGGAATTGTATAACTGCGTTCGCCGAGCCTGACACGT
>CAJWXP010000047.1 GCA_913049785.1 uncultured Dehalococcoidia bacterium
AGCTAGTTCAGGAAGTACTGCCGGCAAGAGTCGACGGCGTAGCCGTTGTCCAGCCCTGACCCTTAGGTCAGTCCCAGGTATATAGGCAAGGCCAGCCCTGCTTTCTCAGTGTAACGAAGAGGGGCACCGTAAGGTGCCCCTCTTGAATTTACTGGTCGGGAGTCGGTGCCACGATTATTTTTGGCGCAGTCCTGACATAATCTAAACCAGGATGGCGTCCTCATACTCAGCGTGGCCCAACTGCCCCTCAGGGAATATGTTTATCGATTCCATCCACGCATGCGTGCTCTCATAGACTTCCTTGGTGTATGGCTCGAAGACGATGCGCTTCCCTGGGCTGAACGCTCGCACGTCCACCTGATCGCGATACTTTTCGGGGACTAGAGTCTGGAAATACTCGCGATATTTTTCTGATGCCGCATCAACGTCGCTCTGTGCCCGTTGGAGAGCCCGGAAGTATTTCTTGTAGTCTTCCACGTCAATGTCGCCCGTTATGAGGAACCCTTGCATGTAGGTGGTATCCACGATCTTCCGGAAGCCCATCTGGTCAAGAATGTCCTTTTGGGTACCCCACATATTGGCCGCCTCTATCTTGCGGTCCACCATCAGGTCTAGCCGTCCTGCGGGACCGCCGATGAAGCTGAGCTTGGTGTCTTCAAGGCCGATGATCGGCTGAAGGGTCTGCACACAGGAAAAGTGGCTTCCCGAGTGATAGCCAACACCGATCTCGACTCCGCGAAGGTCCTCAGGCTTCCTGATCGGGGACTCCGGAGCCACCATGATCCCCGCCGTGGTCAGCATGTATGCATGGCCCCACATCTGGCCCTTTTGCCCGGATGCCGCCATGTTCACTGCCCAATGGCAGGCGAAGCTGACGTCACTGGTGCGTCCTGCCTCGATCGATTCGAAAGCACCGCTTTTGACTTGAGGTAGAGCATGATCAACGGATTCAACACCACTCCTGTTTGCGTTGCTATCATTCCGGACGAACTCGTAGTCCAGACCCTCGTCTTTGAAATAGCCCTTCTGTTCCGCTAGCCACTCATGGAGCCCAGCGCTTTGAGAGATTCGAAGCTTACCCATCCTGCCCTCCCCTGTTATCCGGTTCATCCTCACTATAGTAAGACATCGTCGGATTTCGTGTACCGTTTGTTGAATGTCGTCGAATACTGAAAGTATAGGATTCCTGGGATTATTGTCAATTACGATGGTGGACGTGCGCACGTACCGACCCATCAGCGGCGTCGATGACGTGACCGAAGCCCTGGTGCTGGAGCGGCGCCACGACCGTGCTGGCTACGGTGCCAACCTAGCCCTGGCTGAACTTGGCCAGCACCCGCTCCACGTCCACCCCAAGCTCCTCAGCTTCTAGGAAAACACCTTTCTTCTGCGACGACCAGCTTTCCACGAAGTGCCGCTCAAGGAAGTCACGCTCACCCTCGTCGCTCGCCAGCAAGGACAACTTTGTTGCCAGGCTGTCCCCGTGGTCCGCTTCGTCCGCCATGATCGCCGCCACCAGCGTTCGTACGGCTGGGTCTGTGGTCACCTCACCCATGTGCACGAAGAACGCCACCGCCGATTTTTCAGCTATGTTGCACAGCCGGAACGCCTTCACGTCCCCTGCCAGGAACCGGTCGAAGTACGCGCTGTAGGCGTCTCCCGGGTCGTCTTCAAATTCGATGCCGCGGTTTTGGAGATAGTCGCGGATCAGTTCGTAGTGATGGTGTTCCTCCGCTGCCTGCTCCGCTACTTGGGACCGTTCCTGCTCGTCCAGCTCCGGATACATATCCAGCGCCTTGGTGAACGCCACTGCGTGGGCCTCTTCCTTCTTGGCCTGTCGCTGCATCAGCTCCACGAACGCCGGGCACGATGGGTCCAGCTCCGCCAGCGCCTTCCGGACAGCGATGATCGGTCCTTCAAGCTCCGGATAGTATTTCTCGTTCAGATGTGCCACGAACTCTCTGCCGTTCATACTTGCTCTCCTGGTGGTGTTTCCTTGCGCCAAGCCTCTGTTATCCCCAAGCGCTATCTATTGGGGATACGTTGGTGCAAGCGTGCTGGACGGTAGGCTTCTCTTTCCATGGAGCGACTTTTTCCAACGTTGCTGCGATGCTGGGGTTCTTCCCATGCGTGTCATATGCTGCCTCGTCCTGGTACACCTCGTAGAGCCGGAAACAGTTGGGATCATCATTATCTTGCAGCACATCAAAGCGAACGCAGCCCGGTTCAGCTCGCGTGTTCTCTGCGTGAGTGAGCAGTGCTTGTAGGTAATCTTCACGACGTTCGGGTAGCGCATGGATATTTGCAAATACGATATGCATGGTCTCTCCCTCTGAGTAATGCCGACATTGTAGACCTGGCTGGGTCAGGCCTGAACCAAAGTTCAGTCTCTGGCATATGTCGCTGCGGCGAGGGGACTAAAGACCCCGCCACTACTACCTGACGGTCATCAACGATGAAGCTCACCCTTAGGTAACCGCCAGGCATATGAGTCCAGAGCTAGCTCTGGTTAGGGTACGAGCACATAGCCTTTGGCTTGCTGCTCCTTGACCGCTTCTCTGGCGTCGCCGCCGCGGAACAGGCCTAGCTGGGGCTTCTGGTTGCCGTGGTCCCGGTCCAGCGTCATGATGACTCGCTCCAGGTTGGGGTAGTGGCACTCTATCTCCAGCCGGTAGGCGTCCGGGTCCGTGAAGAACCAGGACACGTTCTGAGGCTCAGCGCCGTGACCATGGGGGCCGTCCACCTCGATGCCGCAGCTCACGATGTGGTCGATCGTCTCGTCGATGGTATCGGGGTCGGCGCGGTAGCCGAAGTGCATGTCGTATTGCGGGTTGGGCGTGCCCAGCGGGATCGCCAGGCCCAGGTCGCCAACGTACAACTTGATCTGCCTCTCCGTCTGCCACTGCACCTTCGCCCCCAGGACGCGAGTGTAGAAATCGAGGGTACGCTCCAGGTTCGACGATGCGAAGCCTGCGTGACTCAGTCCGGTTAATCCACCCATGATCAGCCTCCCCTCACTTGATGCCGCGAAAGGTTGTCAGCTTTCCGGTGCGTGAAAGGTAGACCTCGTTATGAATGCTGTCAATGAAGCGAGGCTACCCAAAGGTAACCGTCAGGCATCTGGGTCAAGGGCGTGCCCTTGCTAGCTTTGGTCGGTCTCTTGCCAAAACTTGGCCAGTGATGCGTCAGCCTTCGAGTAGTCATAGGTCTGGAAGCGACCCTGTCGAAGCCTGACCACATCGCCGTTGAAGTATCGCTCGTACAGAATCTGTCGAGACCCGAACTGCGTTCCAATGAAGTCCCACACCAGCCGGAACAATCGCACGCGGTCATAGGCGCCAATCTTGGCCCCTTGGAAGTACTTGTCTATCACCGGCCGAATGCTGCTTTCCATGTCCGCCTCGGTTGGCGTTAGCATCAGCCCACCAGCGGCAAGCTGCTGCATAATGTCCGTCACTCGCTGATACGCGTCGGGAGCCCAGTGGCGCATCGCGATGGTAGGTTCTGGAGAGAGCCAGATGCCCTCGCCCATCCACGGCCCCGCATCAGCCTCCATAGCTCGCAAGTAGGAGCGCACCGTCTCCGTAGTGTCAATGATCTCCGCCACCTTCTCCTGTACGTGGGCGTGCACCCCAATACCAATCGCCTCAACCATCGCGTGGGTCATGCCCAGGGCGAATTCCAGCTTGGCAATGTTCTTCACCGCCACGTGCTGCATGTATTGTCGCCACATGATTCCCAGCTCGACGATGTGGTTATGCAGCTCCACATCGCCGTAGCAAAACACCCTGTCCCAGGGCACCAGCACATCGTCGAAGACCGCCAGCGCGTCCATCTCGTCGAACCTGCTCGAGAGGGGTTGGTCGTACGTCGATCGACCTGTGTCCCAGCTCTCGCGACAGATGAAGCTGAGGCCTTTGGTGGCGGTGGGTATTGCGAAGCCCAGGGCGTACATCTCCTCTTCCTTGCCTCGAAGTGGACGGTAGGGCGGCACAAAGATCTCGTCAGAGAAAGGGGCCAGGGTAGCCAGCAGCTTTGCGCCGCGCAGGATGATGCCCTCACTGGTGGTGTCCACAACGCCAATGGGGATGTACGGGTCCGGCTGCTGCCCAACGGCCACGCCACGGTTGACCTGCGGGTGCCCGAAACAGTGCGTCAGCGAAAGGTCATTCTCCCGGATGTACTCGTGGTATGCAATGAGGTTGTCCCCGAACCGCTTGTCCGTGTGACCGTGCAACTCAGCCATCTGCCGTGTAGCCGTCACCTGGATGTTCACGTAGTCCGGTGTTCGACCAAGTATGCCGTGATGGGCTTCGGCCGTGATCTCAAGCGCCTTGCGACGCTTCAACAGGTCGTCCTGGGTTTTGGGAATGATGAACGATAACGGCACCGGGTCTCCCGTGGACGGCGATTTGAAGGTCATATCGTCGTGGAGCATAGGGTCGTGCTGCAGGTCGAACAGATCAGCCAACGTCTTGGCCATCCGCCCGAGCTTTGGGTCTGTGGTAACGTCCTCAACGCGCTTACCCTCCAACCAAATCTCTCGCGAGTCCTTGAGGCCGTCCAGGAACTGTTGCCCGGTGCGAATACCCATGTGTTGCTCCTATGCTAGCTCGACTGAACGTAATTATAGCGGTTGTATGTGTCGCGAGGGCCAGACGGCTTTAGTCTCCTCGCCGCGGCGACATGGGCTAGCTTTAGTCCCCTCGCCGCAGCGACACATGGCTTGACCTGCCATGCTGGACGACGCACAGTATGGGCCAAGTTTTAGAGTCGATTGGGGGAAAGCGATGCCGAGTAAGACAAAGACCAAAACGTTCTCTTTTCACTGGGGCAGCGGGTTTATAGCTGAAGAGGCGCAGGTGCAGGGTGAGCACAACGTGCCGACGTTCCAGTTGATGCGCTACACCGATGGGCCAGCTGAGGGCACCGTCACCCTGCGATTCTGCCAGTACAACCACAGAGGCATGTTCAGTCGATCGCCGTTGATGATGGGCGTTGAGGAGATCGACATGATGAGGGATGCGCTAAAGGAGACCCCGGAACTGCTTGCCCTGATGAAGCAACTAGTGGAGGGCTAGCCCTGCTGGCCCTCAGGCCAGTCTCAGACATGTCGCTGCGGCGAGGGGACTAAAGCCCCCGCCCTCTGGCCCGCAGGCCAGTCCCAAACATATCTAAGGAGGATTCATGGTCATTCATATCGATAACGACTTGGTTCGGGAGCTCTTGTCGATGAAGGAGTGCATGCAAGCGATGGAAGACGCTTTCCGCAGTGAAGCTGAGGGCGTGGGAGACAATTTAGTGCGCCAGACATTGTACTGGCCGGGCGGAAGATTCAGATTGATGGCTGGCAGCGCGCCGGGGTTCGATACTGCGGGATTCAAGACCTACGGTGGCGGGGTCAACTTGGCGCTGGTCTTCTCCGTGTCCAACAACAGCTTAGAGGCCATCATGGAGAGCCGGGTGCTGAGCGAGCTCCGGACCGGAGCGGTCGGTGGAATTGCCACCAAGTACATGGCAAAGGATGACGCCAGCGTCATTGGCATTATCGGCTCCGGGTCGCAGTCCAAGGCCCAGGTGGAGGCCATCTGCGCCGTCCGGCCCATCAAGCACGTCAAGGTGTTCACCCGCACAGCGGAGAACCGAGAGCCTTTTGCAGCCGAGCTCAACGACGCTTTTGATTTGGAAGCCGTAGCAGTACCCACCGCAGAAGAGTGCATCACCGGTTCCGACATCATCATTACGGCCACGGGTAGTCGCAACCCTGTATTCGAGGCTGCGTGGCTGACACCCGGGGCGCACATCAACGCCATCGGTGGAACCACGCCAGGCCGATGCGAGATCGACGAGGCGACGGTGGGCCGGTGCGATGTTGTGGTTGTTGAGAGCGTAGCACAGGCCAAGGCCGAGTGCGGGGAGCTGATCATGGCGGAGGAGCGCGACACCTTCCGGTGGAGCCAAGCGGTAGAGATGAAGCACCTGGTAAGTGGCGTGGCGGGGAAGCGACCCAGCAAAGAATCCATCACGTTGTTCGATGGCCTGGGGGTGGCAATGGAGGACATGGCCGCCGCTGGGGTGGTGTTGAAGAAGGCCAAGGAGCGGGGGCTGGGAGTGGAGCTACCCATAGAGTCTAGGGGAGGGGCCCCACATCGCGTCCGGTAGCCAGGGCTTGCCCTGTACCCATATGCCTGGCGGTTACCAACGGGAGGTAGGGATGGACATCTTTATTGGTTACGACCCTGGAGGGAACGGGAAACACGGAGTTGCGCTCCTAGAGGTTGGGTCGACTGATGAAAGGAAACTTAAAGTTTATACTGGGAAGTATGGCTTTGAGGTGGTGGATTGGATTCGTGACAACTGTTCTATGACACCAATGGCCATTGGGATTGACACTCTTCTTACTTGGGATTTATCAACTTCAGGATGGAGACAAGCTGACCTAGCACTGCGTGAGCGCTATCCAGTGGTTCGCAGCTCCGTTGCTAGCCCGAACAGCCTATATGGTTCGATGTCGATCCAAGGCCCAGCTCTCGCGTTGGCGATACGGGCACTGTGGCCCAGCATCGTTATTACTGAAACGCATCCAAAGGTTTTGTATCATGCGTTATCGAACCACAAGCATGACTGGCGAAATGCAGCAACTGAGATGACCGGCTGGTTGTTCCAAGAGTTTGGCATCCTTCCGATGGACATTGAGGATGACCACCAATGGGACGCTGCGATATCGGCGGTTGCGGCTTATCAAGGATATATAGGAATATGGGAAATGGATTTAGTGTCACTGGCAGATGATTTCATCTTTCCAGTTCCGGAAACAAAATATTTCTGGCCAGAGACGATAAACAAAAGACGCATAGTCACTAGCTAATAAAGCAGGGAGGCGATGATGAATATTGATGCACATGCACATATAACGGGGCCGCTGGAGTTGTACGCTCACTTCCGTGCCCTCTCCGGAGCCACGGGACCGGGGCCTCGACCAAAGCTGCCGGAGTTCTCCGACGAGCAGATGGAGGAGAGCCTGAAGGGTCACCTGACAGAGGTACACGATGTTGGCACTGACCTTCAGCTTGTGTCGCCTCGACCGTGGGCCATCCCCACCGGTGATCGCAGGGAGCCAGTGGTGGAGCACATCACTCAGGGAGTGAACAACATGATCGCGCAGTCGGTGAAGCTACACCCTGACCGCTTTGCAGGTATCGGGGCCATCCCACAGCTGGTGACGCAGGGCACCAAGTTCTGTCTGGAAGAGCTGGATCGTTGCGTCAACGAGCTTGGGTTCGTGGGCATCAAGATCAACCCTGACCCCGGCGAGGGCTCGGCTGAGGTTCCCCACATGGGAGACGAGTACTGGTACCCGCTGTACGAGAAGATGGTGGAGTTGGACGTGCCTGGCCTCATCCACGGTGGGCCGTTCCGGTTCTCCCGGGAGCCTGAATTGGGCTACTTTGTGGAGGAAGAAGCCGTTGCCGCGTGGGGCATCATGCGGTCGCCGCGAGTGTTCCAGGACTTCCCCAACTTGAAGCTGGTCGTCGGGCACGGTGGTGGCTACATCCCCTACCAGGCTGGCAGAGGTCGCGCATTCCGGATGAACACCATACAGCGCGAGCCCGATGCCGGATGGGAGAGCTTCGACGACTCAATGCGTCGGATGTACTACGACACGGTGCTGTACGACGGCGAGGCGATGGAACTGCTCATCAAGGTGGTCGGTGCTGACCGGGTACTTTTCGGAACGGACAAGCCGGCCAATGGCTCCGTGAAAGACCCGGTGACCGGCAGGGTGCTGAACGATGTGAAGCCGCTCATCGACCAGATCGGCTGGCTCAGCGATGAGGACAAGCATGCGATATTCGAAGGGAACGCTCGCAAGTTGTACAGTCGACTCAAAGTGCCAGCAACCGCGTAGCCAGTCCAGGTCATCGCTCTGGACCCAGGTGACCTGGCGGTTAGCCACGTGGTGGCCACCTTTTCTGCGGGCATCTCGTGAGCTAGGTTCACTCATTATTTGAACACAGAAGGCTGGCGAGATTACCCCGCCAGCCTTCTGTGTTCTAGAGATTAGTGGGTGATGCTAGTTGGAAGTGACGCCAGTCTTGACCACACCGGCGGTCTGCTTCTTCACCTGCTCCACCGCGTCCGGAATGGGCATGGTGTCGGGCACAGTCATACGTGCCGTGTGCACGCGATACGCATCAGGGTTGCTGGGGCCGGACGGCTCCTGTCCTTCCATCAGTGCTACGGCGGCGTCGATGAGGCGCTTGCGCACCGCGATGATGTTTTGGTCGGAGGTCACCAGGCTCTCCAGGCTTCGGTCAGCCCTGGGACCCCACTGGTCTTCCACCAACGCCAGATCCTGCACCGGGAACGCCTTGATGCCCGTGTAGGAGTAGTTCTTCTGAGCCACGCGGTCGATCAGGTAATCGTTGTCTTTGTTCTCGACCGCCAGGAATGTGCCTGGAATCTGGTTCGGATAGGTATAGCCGCCGTACTTGTCTTCCTGCACCTGTTCCGCGGAGAAGGGCTCGTAGCTCCAGCGTAGCCGGTAGTGGTAGTTACTCTCGTCGTCGATGGGGATACGCATGTTGGATGAGTAGACGCCGGGGCCGGAGATACCGGAGCCAGTGAACGATGGCATGAAGAACTGACTTACGGTAACAACGTTGGTGCCCTCGCCGAACGCGGCAACGGCGGTGTGTCGCTGCCCGTACTCAGTGTCCTCGATCTCAACGTGCTTCCGGTTCAGGAAGCTGTTCAGTCGATTGCCGCCGCGCACACGGTTGCCGGGATTGGAGTTGTTGCCGTCCAGGGTGCTGTGCAGGAAAAAGCCGTGGCTTGGATCGTAGTCACCCTCAATGGCCTGGAAATAGTTGCAACGCAAGAGGTACTTCCGCAAGTAGCGTCGGTCATCGCCCATGTCGAACCACTCGAACGTAGGCTTGGGAGGTAACTTGTCCTTCGGCCCAAGGTAGGCCCAGATGATCCCGCCAGCATCGAAAGCGGGGTACGCCTTGATGTTCACTTTGTCTTTGTAAGTCTCGCCTTCAGGGGAATTCGGCAGATCGACGCATTCGCCGTTCACGTCGAACTTCCACCCGTGGTACACGCAGCGCAGGCCGGATTCCTCGTTTCGACCGAAGAACAAGGGCGCGCCTCGATGGGGGCAGTAGGCGTCAAGCAAACCGGGGTTGCCATCAGTATCTCGAAAGGCCACCAAGTTCTCGCTAAGGAGCTTGACCCGGACTGGGGGGCAGTCAGCACCGGGGATCTCTTCCGCCAAAAGCGCCGGGATCCAATGTCGTCGGAACAGGTCTCCCATGGGTGTGCCGGGGCCAGTCTGTGTTAGAAGGTCATTCTCTTCACGAGTCAGCATAATACCCTCCCCTTGTTCTTCCCTTGTGTTTATGGCGGTCATCCTGGGCACTGCCGGGACACCGCCGCTACGCGGCAGACTACAGTTGCGCGAGGGGTGTGTCAACCAGGGCGGTGCCCTGGACTTATGTGCCTACGGTTACCAAAGTGTATTGATATTTGTCCCATCTTAATCGGCGGGGAAGGCTCTAGATTCCCATACTTGTTCTTCCACAGATTTTGGATGACCGGCAAGTGGGATTTCGTAGCAAGAGTGCAAGAGCTACAGACCTAACAGGACTTCGACATCCGCGAGGGTATGGACTATCGGGACTCCCTGCGGAACGGTCTCTTCCTGAGGCACGTCAGGGTAGCGGTTCATATACACCGGTCGAATGCCAGCGGCTAGTGCGCCTTCAACGTCTGCACTGATGGAATCGCCGACATGGATCGACTGGCCGGGCTCCGCGCTCGCATGGGCAAGGGCGGCAAGGTAAATAGGCGAGTGGGGCTTCCCCTGGCCCACATCGCCGGAGGTCACCACGAAGTCGGCATATAGGTCCAGGTTCATCTCCTGGGCCAGTTGGCGGCCGCTCTTGTTCATGTTGGAGATGATGCCGAGGGTGTAGCCCGCTGAACGTAGTCGTGGAAGCACCTCTGCAACGTCGGCGAATAAGGCCATATCGTAGGGGATTTCCCGGACGCGCTGCCAGATTTGGGAGGCGGTAGACGGAGGAACCTCTACACCGGCCCCTTCCAGCACCAGACGTTGGTACTTAGCAAAGAAGGTGAGCTGCGCGGTTCCGGTGCGGGTCTGTACCTGACTCCTGGCGTTCTCTGCGGCCATGAAAGCGTCTGCTTTCAGGTACCCTCTGCCGATCCCTTCCGGCGTCACCGTGTAACCGAAGGCAGCACATGCCTCAGTCTGGATATCTTCTCTTGAGGGCGAAAACCGGGCGAGGGTGTTGTACAGGTCAAAGAAGATGGCCTTGACGTTGGTGAGCTTTTCCATGTGGGTATTGTATCCGACTGACCCCGGGACGTGGTCAATCAGCTATCCGTGAAGTCGTTACCCCAATGGGAGCCGTCGCAGAAGGGTTTGTTCCCAGAACCACCGCATCGGCACAGCGTGCACCGTACGGGTATCGTATAGGGAGAGTCATCTGATGAGCTAAGAGCAACGCTTCCTTCCACCTGAATCGGACCTTCCTTGAGGAGGGTGATTGCATCGTTTTCACCCCCGGCCTGGGTTTGAGCACCGCTCTTGGCGTAGGCTAACGCGCCTGATAGGCAGCGATCGATGATTGCTTTTATTGCTTCAGCTTCCGCGCCTGACGGGTCTATCCAAGGTTCCGCCCCCAGCTTGAACGCCGCAGCAAGGTTGTTTGTGCAGATTCCCGCGTGGGCGCATATGGAGCGGTCATCGAGGATGGTGATGCCCTCGCCTCGGTACTCAGCACGCCGACCTGCCACAGAGCCATGATCGGCCGTTTCTGTACCATCGAACCCGTTATGCATGTGGGTGCCATCGCAGAATGGTTTCGTACTGGAGCCACCACATCGACAAAGCCGATAGAACGACGGTGGGTGCAACACCCTGTCATCAGAATTCGTTATTGGTATGTCGCCCATCACCAGATACGGGCCGTTGGGCGCAATATGTATGCTGGCGTCTTCTTGCTCCTGGGTCATCAGTGCTCCATGTAAGCAGGATAATTTGCAGGTCGTGCCGTTCAAGCCGAGAGACCGCTACAATCTAGTGTAGATACTGTGACTCGTGCGGTCAAAACCACCAGCACATATGAGCCGGTGCTATGATGGGCTGGCTATGAACAGCGTCATGGGGCTTGGCAGGCTAGCGTCACGGATGGGGCATTCTGCTCTGGATATGCTCTTCCCGCCCAAATGCGCCGGTTGCGGCAAAGAGGGGTCGTATCTGTGTGATGTCTGCATTGCGGAGTCGCCCAAAGCCCCAGACACTGCTGCGGAGGGCCTGAAATCGATCATCGCCCCGTTCCAGATGGTGGGAGCGGCACGGGAAGTGGTACATTGTCTGAAATACAACGGCCTACGGGTAATGGCTGAACCCATGGGTGTGGCAATGGCCCAACATTTGAAGCGACACCAAGTATCTCCAGACATCATCGTCCCCGTGCCATTGCATCGGAAGCGACTGCGAGAGCGGGGTTACAACCAGGCTGGGTTGTTGGCGCGAGAAGTTGGGAAGTGGCTGGAGGTCCCTGTATATCACAAGGGCCTAGTGCGCACAGACTACCTGGGGCCACAGGCCCGGACCGCCACACGCGAAGAGCGTCAGGCCAATGTAGAGGGAGCGTTCGTAGCTGCACGAGACTTTAGTGACCTCTCTGTCGTGGTGGTGGACGACGTGACGACAACAGGGTCGACGCTTGAGGCATGTGCCACTGCGTTGCGGGACGCGGGAGCAAGCTCTGTCTGGGGTTTGACGTTCGCACGGGATGTTTGAGCGACCATCAGGATGTGGTTGAAGAAACATTACTATGAGTGATAACTATAAGCAACAACCAGAACCCTGGAAAATCATTACAACTGAACCTGGTCCTGAACTGCCTCTTGTGACGGTGCGATTTGACACCATACGGAACCCCCGCACAGGCAAGGAAATACGCGCGGTGGTTTTGGACTCTCCTGACTGGGTGAACGTCGTCGCGCTGACGCCGGAGCGTCGACTTGTCGTGGTGCGTCAGTATCGCTTTGGCATAAGCGATGTGACTACGGAGGTTCCCGGCGGCCTCATAGACCCCGGTGAAAGTCACGGAGACGCAGCAGTAAGAGAGCTCAGGGAAGAGACGGGGTACACAACCACAAAATGGACGTATCTGGGCGCGTCGGAGCCTAACCCGGCGGTGTACAACAACCTGTTGCATCACTGGTTGGCGGAGGACGTTGAGGCAACGCACCCGCTGGAGCTGGACGACGGTGAGGATATCATTGTAGACATCATGTCACTGGACGAGGTACGTGAAGCCGTGCGGTCCGGTGCTATCCGGCACAGCTTAGTGCTGGCAGCATTGGCCAGAGTTATGGACCTGAGCAGTGGGTAGGGAAAAGACTACCCGGTCGTATGGGCGAAGAAGCTTGTTGACTGAGTGATTTGTCCACACAATGAGCTATGGAGCTATGCGAATCAGCGCCCTCATGAATTTGGGGGCGCTTCGTGTTTCCTAGACCAACTATAGGAGGTTGATACATGGAGATGCAGATTCAAGCGCGCAATACCCGTCTTTCTGAGGACACTCGGGCCAATCTAATAAAGAAATTGGAACGCGTTGAAAGCAAGTTGAAGTCTCCTGTAGATGCCCACGTGGTAGTGGCTGAGGAAAAACACGGTCGCAGCAGGATCGGTTTGTCGTGGAGGTGACGCTGCGCTGCAACGGGAAGCTGCTGCGAGGCCAGGTACGTGCGCCCTCTGTGCAGGTGGCAGTTGATGCCCTGGTGACAACTCCTGATCGTAGGGTAGCTCATTTCAAGAGCACCTTCTACCGGAGCGAGGCAGCCAATCGTACCAACGATGCTAAAAGTATCCGAGAGATAGAGGCTCCTGAACCTGTTGAAGAGCCAGAGGAAGACGAAGAATTAGCATCAATCGGTCGCGTAGTACGGTCCAAAGAGGTTCGCGATGAAACCGATGCCTGTGGAAGAACTCCAGCACAGGGACGCACAACGTACTGTATCGGCGGAGCGACGGCGACTATGGGTTTGATCGAACCTGAGTAGAGCCAGGGCTTAGCCCTGGACCCATATGACCTGACGGTTACTCAAGGCTCAAGGTGCGAACAAGGTAGCGGGCCAATATTGGGGAGTCCAGAGGAGTTTCTCCCCGGCATAAAGTCTGGCTAATTAAACTGCAGGGTTGGCGGCCTGAAATACCAGGGCGGCGAAGAGTCGCTGGAACTGCTCTGGAAGCTCATCAGCAAGTTCCGGATGACACTGCACGGCTACGACAAATCGATGGTGGGGACTCTCAAGGGCTTCCACTAACCCGTCCGTCACTCCGTAGGCGGTGGTCATGAGGACGGGCGCGCGCTGCGCCTCCATGAGTCCTTGGTGGTGGAGGCTGTTCACGCGTACCTGTCCTCCGGCTCCCACCACTGACGCGAGCTTGCTCCCCGGTGCGATCCAAATACGGTGCTGTATGGATATGTTTGAGGCGTCGGGCTCTTCGTTCCTGTGGCCTGGGATGTGCTGGATGAGCGTGCCGCCAGATACGACGTTCAGTAGTTGCATACCTCTACATATGGCTACTACAGGAATATCGCGAGCGAGCGCACCCTCCAAGAGTTCGATGTCCAGGCCGTCTTGGGCCTCGTCAAGTTCCAGCGTGACGCCGGGGTCGGGTTCTTTGCCGTATCGATGGGGATGGACGTCGGCTCCACCGATGAGCAGCAACCCGTCCATTCGCTCCAGCGCCTTGCCTGGTGACATACCGCCGGGGGTAACCACCAGAGGCTCAGCATTCCATGGCATCAGAGCATCAACGTATAGTTTGGCCTGCTTCTTCGATGATGCAGGGACTACGATGATCGGCTTTGGTTGTTTTGTTTGCG
This sequence comes from uncultured Dehalococcoidia bacterium, assembly GCA_913049785.1. Taxonomy (GTDB): domain Bacteria; phylum Chloroflexota; class Dehalococcoidia; order Lucifugimonadales; family UBA1127; genus UBA1127. The sequence continues at coordinate 13,938 of CAJWXP010000047.1, forward strand.
ATGTCATTAAACCACACTATCAAATAGTAATGTTGTCATGTTGGTAGCTGATTTCGGCAGCTGCTATGTGACCAAACGTCGACGCATCAGGTGAGTTGCAATGATGCCAAAAACCACCGCCATGGCTACAAGCGCCAGCAAGGCCCATAGATGAGTAATATCCAGATCACCAAGAATAAGGCCGCGCATGAGATGTGCGGCAGGAGTCAGCGGAAGCATCCATACGATGGGCTCTACCCAGTTAGGGAGGCCGGACACGGGAAAGAAAATGCCACTGAGGAAGTACATGGGCACAGCTAGTAACGTGAACACATTGTTTAGTGAGTTGATACTGGGCGCCAAAGCTGTGGCGCTCAGCGCTATCGGGTAGAAGACCAGCCCCACCAGGAACGCGGTGGGTACTACTAAGATCGCCAACGGCGACTCTACCAAACCGAACCCCGTAGCCACAATCAGGACGGCTATGGCGGTCAACACCGACCGACTGGCACCCCAGAGCATCTCGCCAAGCACCAGGTCTTCTACCTGCATGGGTGTTGCAAGGATGCTATCGAACACGCGATGCATGGACATCCGTAGGTATGCACCGAAAGCGCCTTCGAACAGGGCATGGAACATGGCGTACCCGGCAATGATCCCCGGTGTCACGAAGGCAGCATACTCGACATCTCCCTCAATGTCCCCGACAAACTGTCCCAGTCCGAAGCCGATGGCCCCAAGGACGATAAGTGGCTCCAGAAGGACACCGCCGAATTCTGTAGTCCAGTTACGGAGGAAAGCGTCTCGGTGGCGTCGCCAGACGGCGGCGGCGTAAAACGCGTTGGGGGCTTCCATTAGTCTTCCTCCGTGAAACCGCGACCTGTCAGCCGGAGGAATACGTCTTCCAGGTTGGCAGTGCGGTAGAGCACCTGCATGCCATCTGCCGTCAACTCTCGCTCAAGCGCCTCATCATTGTTGCTGTAGACCAGCAGTGCGGTACCCGCTGCTTGTACCCTCAATCCACGACTCGTAAGGTCGGCGTGGGTCTGCTCCAATCGACCAAATGGAGGTCTGACCTCCACTACTTCCCTGCCGGCAAACTCTTGCACCAGGTCTGTCGGCTGGCCCTGGGCGATGATCTTCCCCGCGTCCATGATGATGATCCTCTGACAGAGAGCAGTGGCTTCCTCCATATTGTGTGTGGAAAGGATCGTGGTGATGCCTTGCCTGCGCAGCTCCAAAAGGCGCTCCCAAACGCGATGTCGGCCCAGCGGATCAAGCCCCGTGGTGGGCTCGTC
>CAJWXP010000048.1 GCA_913049785.1 uncultured Dehalococcoidia bacterium
ATGATTCCTAATTGCCTATATTTGTATAACATATAAATTATAACTAACAAAAAACGTTAAAACGGCAAAAAACTTAATTTGTACCCGTTTTTGTTGCTGACTGAATAGGGGGCATATTCATTTGTTGTCTATCACTAAAATCGACCCAAATCGCCTCATTTATGGGGAAATTTATATAAATTCAAAAAAGTAAATTTCATGAAAATCGACCAATAAACAAGTGTGGAAACACCGATTTAAGACTAGTAAGGTTACCAGCAAAAACTAAGGTAATTTAGTGATTTTGGTCCTTTTTAAAAGGCGCTAACTCCAAGTCGATGTTAACAGATCTTCTGGAGCCAGGTGGTTTCAGATAGCCCATACATCATACTAACTGGGAAACTTGATTTAAACGCCTTATCTAAAGAATTGGGGTCAGGGGGCGGGGTCAAAGTTAAGAAATTTCACGTTTCTCAATGAGTGATTTTGTGAGATTGTCCCTTTTCCAAGGGCAGTAACTCAAAATCATTTTGATAACTTAAAAGGTGCCGGGCAGTTTCTGATAGTCCATATGCTTATTTTACGAAATAACTAGGTTAGAAAACCCTATCTTTAAAATTAGGGTCCGGGGGTGGGGGTCAAAGTTGATAAATTTCACGTTTCTCTCTTCTAACTCCGCAAGCAATCGATTCACAATTGAATCATTGTTGCCAAATGTTTCAGGAGGATGTACGCCCGGATTATCAATTGTGCCATCTACAATCATTCTGCCCATTGCTGCGGCTGGGAATCCTGTCGTACGTGCCATACTTGATTGGTCTGCTTTCGGATCATAGTAATCGAGTAGGTCCCAACAAAGACGAACATATTCCTCTCCGAGTGTACCTTCTGCCTCAACTTGCATCACAGTTAAATCTGCTTCGCCTTGCTCGTACTTCCAACTCTCAATCAGAATTGAAACTGTCATATCAAGTGGTCGAATAGATTCGCCATTAATTTGAATCGGTTGCTCGCTAAAAAAACCTGCATCCCTTAAGCAAAGCATTTTTTCCACGTGACCCGGATACCGAAGTGTTCGCTCTCGCATATTCGGAACGGAAAGTGTATCACAGAGTGTTCTTAAACCATCAGAATTAAACGCTTCAAGGGTACCCACCTGTGGAAGGTCTATCTGAACGCATTCTGAAAGTGCAGGGCGAGTAATAATTGAGCCTTTTTCTACGAGCCTCGCTGGGCGAAGATATTCTTCAATTGGTTCTATAATATCTCTGTTGCGTACTGTTAAGATAAGAACAGATTTAGTTGGTTGCAGTTGTTGCTCTGAGGTTAAAAGGGACAAGAGTGATATGTTTTTTCCAGGGGACCGTCTCTTGTGGCTTTCCGGTTTCATGGACGTCTTTGAGTTAGTAACAATTTTAATCTAAACAAAAATATTTTATTCATAAGTTTTAAAAAAACGGTAAAACTGAGGCACATGTGCTGAGATACGACTCCTTGGCATTTCAACTGTCAACTTCAAAAAAGTTAGTCGTGCACAACAACTTTGACTTATTATCCTTGCCTTGCTGCCATTTGCTGGAATTATGACATTTTTACATTTCGGCTCTTTGTTTGGAGTAACTTCAGTTGGCTTGTTTTGCTTGCGCTTTTCTTCAAAGAATATTTGGCTCTTACTAAAGTGCATGAAAGATGGATCGAGCTAAACCTTTTACTATAGGTATAGACGCTACTAACATACGTGGCGGCGGCGGGGTTACGCATTTGGTTGAATTACTGCGTGCGACACAACCGGAATTTCACGGTATTGATCGTATTGTGGTTTGGAGTGGCACGATCACTTTGACAGCGCTGGAAGATCGGCCCTGGTTGACCAAGCACTATCTGCCATCGCTGGATAAAGGGCTGCTGCAACGGACGATTTGGCAGCGCTTCAGTTTGTCCCAATCCGCGCGTGATGAAGGATGTGATGTACTGTTTGTACCGGGAGGAAGTTATGTGGGCAATTTTCAACCCGTGGTGACCATGAGTCAAAATCTGCTGCCTTTTGAGTTGCCTGAATTGCGACGCTATGGTTGGACTTTATTTACGCTTAAATTGCTATTCCTAAGATTAACTCAATCTCGCTCATTCCAAAAAGCTGATGGCGTGATCTTTTTAACGGAATACTCACGCGATGTGGTTTTGAAAACTACCGGCAAGCTGCGTGGCCAAACTTGCATTGTCTCGCATGGACTCAACCCACGCTTTAAAAGTACGCCCAAACTTCAGCGTGCCATCGCTGATTATGATGACGTCCACCCGTATCGTGTGCTGTATGTGTCAACTATTGACCAGTACAAGCACCAGTGGCATGTGGTTGAAGCTGTTGCGGCTTTGCGCAAACAGGGATTGCCAATCGTGTTGGATTTGGTGGGGGCGTCTTATCCGCCTGCGCTGCAACGGTTGAATGCTACAATTGAACGCGTGGACCCCGAGCGATATTGGGTGCATTACCACGGTGCCATTCCATACACGAAATTGCATACCATGTATGGCGAAGTGGATATGGGTATCTGGGCCTCTACCTGCGAGACATTTGGAATAATTTTGCTGGAGGCCATGGCATCGGGCACACCCATCGTCGCTTCAAACCTTGACGGCTACGCCACGGTCATGGAGGACGGCATGCACGGATTGATGGTGCCGCCCAAGGACGACCAGGCGCTGGCAGCTGCGATCCGACACATGATCCAGGACCCTCAGATGCGCGCTGCGATGGGTGCGTTCGGCGAACGACGTGCCTATGAGTTCCGTTGGGAGCACGTAGCGAAACAGATCATGGACTACTACGAGACCGTGCAGCAAGAAGTGAACGAGTCTGCGCTGGCACCTTCGGCGGCATAAGAATGGCTCTCACCATAGACCGCACCAAGCTGCGGCAAGCTACAGCGCGATTCTTTGAGCAACCCATTGCTAGAACCCTCATGCGACTCAAGATCGGCCCCAACGCCGTCACCCTCTTCGGCCTTGTCCTTGCCTCCGTGGCTGCCTACCTCATTGCGATCGATGAGCTGGTTTGGGGAGGTGTGGCGCTGGCCATCTCGGGGGCGCTGGACTCTGTGGACGGCGCATTGGCGCGTATGAGCGGCACGGCATCACCGGCAGGAGCATTGATGGACTCGGTAATCGATCGTGTGTCCGAAGGCGTCGTGTTACTTGGCGTGCTGATACTCGCCCTGGATACGGACGACACGACGCTGGCCACTCTGGTGTACATCGCATTTGCAGGCTCCATGCTGGTGAGCTACGTGGTTGCACGGGCGCAGACCCTGGGCTCGCCGCGGTCCGTAGGCATCATGACAAGACCCGAGCGCGTGATTGTGCTGGCTGTCGGGCTGATGGCGGGGTACCTGACCATCGCCATTTGGATTATCGCAATCCTTGCGCCGCTGACAGCGCTGCATCGCTTCCTGCACGGCTGGAACCATCTGCGCAAAGAGCCCAAGGCTTAGCATGGCTTCAGAGAACGCACGCTGCCTGGTCACCGGAGGCGCTGGATTCATTGGCAGCCACCTAGTTGAACGGCTGGTGCATGATGGCTTCCGGACCACTATGCTAGACGACCTCTCTGCTGGCTCGTCTTCATACCTCTCTGAAGCTGCAACCCTGGTGGAAGGCGATGTCCGTGACGCGGGCCTGGTAGACGATCTGATCAAGGACGCCGACTACGAGTTCCACCTGGCTGCGTACACCTCGGCGCCGGGGAGCCTGGATGAGCCACAGATATGTATTGAGATCAACACGCTGGGGACGTTGAACATCCTGCAGAGCGCGCGACGGCATAAGGTGAGGAAGATCATCTTCCCAAGCTCTCCGGCGGCACCTGGGAGGCAAGTCGTGCGACGGACACCAGCAGGTAGTAGGCTACCAGCTCCTATTGTTCAGCTTTGATTGCATTGGATAGGCCTCCCACGGCTCCTCCTTGTGGTTGTGGCTATCGACTACTTTTAACGCGAAGCACCAGTACCGTCATCGCGGAGGCCGCTGTTAACGAGAGCAGCCCGGCGATGAACTCCAACCCGTGACGTCCATTCCCCAGATCGAAGCGTGCGATCCACCAAGGGAACCAGCCCTCCCGCCAGCAGCGCCAGATTGGTGCAAGCCAACACGGCTACAGCGACCTTTCTGCGCTGGAACCTGCTCCATGCCTGGCCATTTCCTGTGTTTCTCCCTCGACTGCTCATGTAACCCAGATACCTGAAGAAGTAGAGGGCGTTGAACCCGGCTGAATAGATGGTCAATGTCCTCTGCAAAAGCAAGGCTTCTCCCGAGAAATCCAATACCTTGCTCCTCTGGACGCAGGCCCGTCGGTTGTTTGGTTAGATAGAAAAATGGAACATATATACCATTAAGTCAAACAGAACATGACATTTTAGAGGGCTTTCGTTAAGGGAGGAAATGGGGGAGGCGTGATGGGCGGTTATCGACTGCGTTTAAGCGAATAGAGGAGGCCGTTCAGGGCTTCCAACGAGGCGGGGTGGGCCATCTTTCCCTCTTCCAGCAGACGAACCAGATCGCCCTTAAGGAATTCGACGATCGCCTGGTCCAGGTCGTCAGCAGCAAGCTCACGGACACGTCCTATGTGTGGGTAGCGCGAGGCCTTGGAGAGGTCCATCTTGTCTGCCAGGAACACGGCTTTGGCGATGGGCCCCATGGTGGAGAGGGCAGTGGTGTGCCAGTACACAGCCTCCAGGATCTCCTCGTCGGTGACGGCTAACTTGTTACGGAGGCGACCTGCACCCACGGGGCCGTGGAGCAGCATGGGCTTGTCAGCGTCCACGTTGGTGACAGGGATGCCTGTGGCCTGGGCTTCAGCGAGCAGCACGTGTTCGGGCTCTGCGCGGGCGATGTCATGGGCCGCGGCGGCGAAGTCTACCCGTACGACGTCTAGCTTGTGTACTCCGGCCAGCCCCACAGCAAGCTCGCGAACACGCTGGATGTGGTCGAACAGCCCTTTCGGCAGGGCGTCCAGAGTTTCTTGTAGGTTTGAAGGCAGCTCATAGGTGGTCTGCATAACGGGTTACCCCTCGTGCTCCAACACTCGCCCGCCCAGGACGTGCAGGTGCAGGTGGTCGACGCTCTGACCGGAGTCCGGCCCCTGGTTGACGGCCATCCGATAGCCGCTTTCGAAGATGCCCTCACGCTGGGCCATGTCCTTAGCTACAGACATCAGGTGGCCGAGCGTGGCCTCCACGTCTGGCGATGCGTCCGTTGCGTGGATGTAGTGCTGGATGGGGATGACCAGCAGGTGCACAGGAGCTATCGGGGCGATGTCCCGGATCACGAAGCAGTGTTCATCACGATGCAATATCTCGCTGGGGATCTCCCCGGCGAGGACGCGACAGAAGATACAATCTTTCTCCGTTTGGGAACTCTGTGTCTGGGCCATTTGATACTCCCGTGGTTGCTGAGGCTATTGTAGCAGTTGGAAAGTTTGCCAGGATACATTACAAGATTACTGTTGAGCAGCGACGCCTTCAATCTGTGGGAGGGATAGCATCAAGGACTCCATGGCTAGGCGGGGGTTGATGTTCATGTCCAGGAGTTCCTGGGTTCGTAGAATCTCACGAATTGCAGCCAACAGAGCGCCTTTGGAGAGGCCGTCATCGGGCGATGTGGTGTCGTTACCGTCTTCAGCAGTGGCCTTGGCCACTAAAAGGTCGCGCCACCACTCGGCCCACAGATTAAGCGTCTCATGCATCGCCGTACGCTGCTGAGGCATCAGGCCGGCGAGCTCCGCCGCGTAGGCGAATCGCTCTTCCAGCCCTGCGGCTACAGTGTCGGTCAGTCGTTCCAAGCGACGGTCTCGCGTCTCCATGATGGAAGAGTCTTGCCACGCCTCTGTGGCCCAGCCGATGCACCCGTTGCTCAGCTTGGCCAGGTCGTGGGCTTCCTCGTCGGGCACTTCCCAGCGTGTCGTCAGCGCTTCGGCAACCTGCTCTATAGGCAATGGGTGGAGGTCGATGCGCTGACACCGGGAGTGGATGGTGGGCAGGATGAGATCGGGGCTGGCGGTCAACAACAGCAGCAACAAATGCGGTGGCGGCTCCTCGAGCAGTTTCAGCAGGGCGTTGGCAGCCTCCTCCGACAGATGTTCAGCGCCTTCGATGATGATGACGCGGGACTTACCCTCAAAGGGATTCAGGTGCGCCTGATGGGCTGCTTCACGGATGGCATCGATGCCGATGGCCTTGCGTCCCTCCTCCTCGGCTACACCCATGAGCTGGAGGTCTGCGTGCCGCGATCCCCAGACGTGCAGGCATTGAGGGCATTCGCCGCAGGGGGGAGACGTGCGTTCGCAGTTCACTGCAGCGGCCAGGTCCATGGCCAGGGTGGTCTTGCCGACGTGGGGCGGGCCCGTGATCAGGTAGGCGTGGGCCAGCCTGTCCGACTCGATTGAGTGGTCAAGCAGCCGTACTGCGCCGGTGTGTCCAACAACGCGCCACATCTCAGCTACCACACATCGGTGCGCATGAGGTCTTCGGCCGTCTCACGTCGACGGATGATGCGGGATGCACCGTCCTTCACCAGCACGATGGGTGGCCTGGGGTTCTCGTTGTAGTTGCTGGCCATGGAGGGGCTGTAGGCACCGGCGGCAGGCATCGCGATAATGTCTCCCACGTTCAACGGCGGCAGTAATGCCTCTTCCACCAGGATGTCACCGGACTCGCAGAACTTGCCGGCCACGGTGTAGGTGACTGATGCTTCCTCATTCATGCGAGTGGCTACAACCGCCTCGTACTTGGCTCCGTACAGCGCCGGTCGGATGTTGTCACCCATGCCGCCGTCCACCGCTGCGTAGGTGCGGACGCCTGGGATGTCCTTGATGCTCCCAACGGTGTAGAAGGCTACGCCTGCAGGCCCGACCACTGAGCGGCCCGGCTCCACCGACATCTTGGGCATAGGGAGGTTTCGCTGCTCGCAGCCCTGTCGCAGTGCGCCGATGATGGTTGCAGCGTACTCAGCAGGCTTGGGCGGGCGATCGTCTCGTAGGTAGGCGATGGCAAACCCGCCGCCGGGGCTGAACTCCTGAAGCTCAAAGCCCTCTTCTCGATATTGGGCTGCGAAATCGAGCACCACTTCTATCGCCTCGACGTACGGCTCGAACTCGAAGATTGGCGAGCCCAAGTGGAAGTGCAGCCCCTTCAGCTCCAGCGACGTGCATTCTAGGGCGCGACGCACTGCTTCCGCTGCTTGGCCGTTGCTGATGTTCAGGCCGAACTTGCTGTCGACTAGCCCCGTCGTCGTCTTGGCGTGGGTGTGTGGGTCGATACCCGGCGTGACGCGAAGCAGGATGGCCTGTACCACCCCTCGCTCCGAGGCCAGCTTGTTCAGCAGATCTAGCTCCGTGAGGTTGTCCACCATGATGTGGCCGATGCCGTAGTCCAGCGCGTCCGACAGCTCCTGCGCCGACTTGTTATTGCCGTGGAAGGCGATGCCCTCCGGTGGTACGCCAGCGGCACGGGCTACGGCCAATTCGCCTCCGGATACCACGTCAAGGCCCAGACCCTCTTCCACCATGATCTTCGCCAGCGCGGGGCCGATGTAGGCCTTGGACGCGTAGTGCACTTCTGTTTCCGGGTGCAGCGATGTGAAGGCGGAGATGAACTCACGACAGCGGGCTCGCAGGGTGTCTTCGCACAGGACGTAGAGGGGTGTGCCGTACTCTGCGACCAGGTCAGCGACGTTGCAGCCGCCGATCTCCAGGTGACCATGCGGAGTCACTTTTGTCGTGTCAGGGAATACGTGGGCCAGGGGTGCGAAGTCCATTCAGTGTTCCTTTAGTTCAAGTGCTTATATTTATTCTACCCTGGCCCGACCACGTCGCGTACCTCTTGGCCTCTATCGTAGGCAGGTATCTCGTAGTGGTGCGACTTGCCGCTCTTCAGGTTGGTTGGCCGGAAGTGCCACAGGTACCCCAGCAAGAAGGGCCACCATCCCATATCGTGTTGCTGCACAACGTGGAACAGCTCGTGGCCTATTAGCACTGTCCTACCGGGTGTGCCCTCCGACTTGGCGTTCTTCGTCAGGTGCACCGTCTTGTTGATAGTGACGGCATGTTGGCCCGACAGCCCGAACAGCCACCCGAAGAACGACCCCTCCAGCACACGGGTATCGTCAAGGACGGCATCGCTATACCACTGGCTCAAGACCGCCTTCACTTCGTCAGGCATGACTACTTGTTTCGCCATCGGTGCCCCAACAACCCGTGTCATTCTTCGTCGTCCCGATATATCGGGACGACGAAGAATCCGTGATCATCAAATAACCTGCGCTACAGATTCTTCGCTACCGCGCAGGATGACACTCTATCTCTGGTAACCGTCAGGTCACATGGGACCAGGGTTGCACCCTGGCTAGAGCATCTCTCGGATTTCGGCCATCTCCTCGGAGGAGAGCTGCCACCCGGCTGCTTGGGCGTTGGCTGTGACCTGCTCCGGCTTGGTAGCTCCTGCAATGACCGATGGCACCACCGGGCTTCCCAGCAGCCAGGCAAAGGCAAGCTCAGACACGGAATGACCGCGCTCTCCGGCAAAGCTCTGCAGCTTGCCCAGGAGCGACCAGTTATCGTCGTTGAAGTACTTGTTGCCCATATTGGGCGAGCCTGCGAAGCGAGTGCCTTCCGGCGGCTCTTCGCCCTGGGTGTACTTGCCCGTCAGGAACCCGCTGGCCAGAGGGAAGAAGGGTATCAGGCTCATGCCATACTTCTCGGCGGCAGGAACCAACTCCTTCTCAACGTCGCGTATGACCAGGCTGTACTCCGGCTGCACGCAGCAGTAGTTGTAGAGGTTCTGGGATTTGGCTGTCCAGAATGCCTCAACCATCTGCCACGCGGTGTAGTTGGAGCACCCTATGTAGCGCACCTTGCCGGAGTGGACCAGGTCGTCAAGAGCCCGCATCGTCTCTTCGATGGGTGTGTCAGCGTCCCACCGATGCATGTAATAGAGGTCGATGTAATCGGTGTCCAGCCGCTTCAGGCTCTTTTCCACTTCTGTCATGATGTGGTGGCGTGTTGCGCCCTTCTGGTTGGGGCCTGGAGGTGGTCCGCCCATCGCGCCAGCGCCGACCTTGGTGGCGATGATCATCTCGTGTCGATGCTCTTTGCCCAGCACCTGACCGATGAACTCCTCCGACTTGCCTGCACCGTACGTGTTCGCGCAGTCCAGGAAGTTGATGCCCTCTTCCATAGTCTGATGAAGCACCTTCTTTGTGGCCTCGAAGTCGATCCTGCCGCCGAAGTTGTTGGTGCCCAGGCCAATAGTCGATATCTCCAGGCCTGTCTGGCCTAGACGACGGTATTCCATGAAACCCTCCGGGTGATTTTAGTTGTTGTGGGGCGTGGTGACGGTTATACCCACTCACCAAAGCCCATCGCGCAGCCGTTGCCGGCCTCTGTGCGATAGCAGGGCACGTAGTCCACCAGGTTCATCGTCGAACCTACAACGGACATGGCGCCTGCCAGGGCAATCCAGTTCTTGATCTCGGACGTCCCTGCGCGGAACCGCTCATCAGGGTATTCCAGCAGCTTCGTGGTGTCGCCGCTCTTGAGCCCCTCGATGATCTGATGGTCCATCTCTTCTTCGATTACGGTGTGGCTGAGGCCGCCGGACGCCATGATGGCAACGCGCTTGTTGGTGTCCCAGTTCTGGATTGCGCGACCGATTGCCTGGCCGAACTTATAGCAGCGAGTTGCTGTGGGCGCATTGGGTGGGTAGTAGGTGTTGACCATGACCGGCACGCTGGGAGTGGCCTTGTTGTCCATCAGTCGTCGGTAGAAGAAATAGAATGCGTGGCCGATGTGGCCTTCACTGCGGGATACCGGGAGCTTGTTGGAACGTGCTACGTCAAACTCGTCCGCAACCAAGCTCTCGATGATGTGAAGGCCAAGTTCGGCGTCCGTCGGCTGCATGGTGCTGCCGCTGGGACGATTGCCGATGGTCGCATCGGTGAAGGAATATGGTCCAGGGCCTCCACCTCGTGGCATGTCCTCAACTGACTCACCGTGGTAGATCGCGAAGCCAGGCATGTGGTCGTCCTGGAAGAGTTCATGCTGGTCGTCGCCCAGGATGACGCAAACGTCAGGGTTGACCTTGTTGTAGGTCTCTCCAATGTGTGCGATGGCCGTCTGGCACGCATCGAAGCGCTTGGAGAATGTAGCTTCTCCCAGCTCCTTCTCAATGTTCTCTGAAGCGCGGAGCTCCGCCAGTTCGCCGTAGTCATAGGTCTTCCCGTTGTACCAGTGCTCGTTCTGGGTTCGGGATCGGTCGCCATACTCGCGCCATCGCTCAGGGACCATTTCCAACTGCGGCGCGTGGGATGAAGCCATGCCTAACACTATCTCTGCCATGATGGGTCTCCTCCTCACTCGGTTTTGCTTTCACGGGATTATATACCCTCGCACGTCCTCCGTCAGGTATAGTATTCCCGCAGACACAATAACTAGCTGAAACAGGAGAAGAACTATGCGAGCCGCCGTAGTGACAGAGCCGGGAGGGCCTGAGGTATTCAAGGTCGTTGAGCGACCGGACCCCATACCTGGCCCCGACGAGGTGTTGGTAGATGTGAAGGCGTCCGCGCTGAACCGGGCGGACCTGGCGCAGCGACGAGGCAACTACCCCGTGCCCGCTGGCATTTCTCAGGATATCCCCGGACTGGAAATGGCAGGGGTGGTGATCGGTGTTGGAGAGCGTGTTAACTCCGTGAAAGAGGGGCAACGGGTGTTTGGCCTCATCGGCGGTGGCGGTTACGCGACGCGGGTGGCGACTCACGAACGCATGGCGATGCCCATCCCCGATGGCATGAGCTTTCAGGAAGCAGCCTCTATCCCGGAGGTTTTCTTCACTGCCTACGATGCCATCTTTACCCACTGCGAGCTTGTGATGGGTGAGAGCGTGCTCATCCATGCGGCGGGAAGCGGCATAGGCATCGCGGCCATCCAGCTTGCAAAGAGCGCCGGCGCCTACACGTACGCCACAGCAAGCTCTGCAGAAAAGCTGTCTCAGGCGGCTGCTATCGGGCTGGACGTTGGCATCAACTACAAGACCGACGACTTCGCCGAGGTCATCAAGGAGCGCACGGGCGGTAGGGGCATCGACGTTGTGCTCGATGTCATTGGTGCGCCGTACTGGGAGCGCAACCTGAACTCCCTGGCTGTGAAAGGCCGCCTGGTCATCGTCGGCTCCATGGGCGGCAGCAAGCTGGAGACCGACCTGCGGTTGCTTGGTCCCAAACGACTTCGCGTCCACGGCACAGCCCTACGCAGCAGGCCTATCGAAGAGAAGATCGTGCTGACCCAGCAGATCGCCAAGCGTGTGGTGCCGCTGTTCGAGAGCGGCGCAATCAAACCTGTGATTGATAGAGTGTTCCCGCTTAAGGAGACCGGCGCTGCCCACGCCTATATGGAGGATAACGCCAACTTCGGCAAGATCGTCCTCAGCATGGAATAGCCAGGGCATCGCCCTGGAAGCAAAAGTGCCTAAGGCACGACCATGCGACTGACGGCATCGGCTACTCGGTCAACCTCGTCTTCCGTATTGAAGAAGGCAAGGGACATGCGGACGTTGGCGGGGTCTGACACCGCGCGTATGGAGATTTCTTCTTGTGCTTCAAGGGCGTCCACTAACTCTTTGGGTTCCCAGCCCGCCACAGAGAAGGTCACCAGGCCAGTACAGCCGGGGCCTTCCAGCGGTGACGTAATCGATGCGCCGGGAATGGCTGCAAGGGCCGCCTTGGCGCGTGACGCCAGCTTCAGACTGTGCTGCTCGGCCTCGCCGACCTCGAGCTGCTCCTTGAACTTAATGGCCGCACGATAGCCGGCCCAGAGGGCATCGTTGGTAGTGGTCAGTTCAAACTTCTGGATGTCCTGAGGCTTGCCCACGAAGTCCTGGTACCCGTGACCTGAGTCGACTGCGTGGCCGGAGACCTTCATCGGCAGCACCTGGGGGATGAGCTCCTCCCGAATGTAGAGCGAACCAACCCCGTCTGGTCCCATCATCCACTTGTGACCAGGCATTGCGTAGAAATCCACGCCCAACTCTCCCAGATCAAGGTCTATGTGCCCCACACCCTGTGCGCCGTCTATCAACGTGAGGACACCCTTGAACCGTGCCAGCTCTTGGAGCTGCTCAATGGGCATCCGCAGGCCGGATTTGAACTGGATGTGGCTCATGAAGATCAGTTTGGTGCGAGGAGTGATGGCCGCCTCCACCTTGGCGACGATGCTCTCCTGGTCCTCGGCCGGATCCAACGGCAGCACCTTGGTGACCGTGCCGTGCCGTCGCTCCAGGTAGTAGCAGGGCACCAGTACAGAGTTGTGCTCAAGGCTGAAGGTGATGACCTCGTCGCCGGGCTTCCAGTCCAGGCCGTTCATGACGATGTTCTGGCCCTCAGTGGTGTTCTGCGTCAGGGTCAGCTCTAGCGGCGATACGTGAAGGAAGGTGGCCAGGGCCTCACGGAGGTCCTGGCGAGTCTGCCGTCCGCTCTCCAATACCTGCGGGCTGGCCGGGCCAAGGGTACTCTCCACTTCCAGGCGCTTGATGATGGCGTCCACCACGGGCGTCGGCGACGGGCCGGACCAGCCGGTGTTCATGTACACCACATTTTGCGTCGTGGGTATCTGGCTCCGAAGCTTTTCAATATCCATGCTGTCTCTCCGTTTGGCTTCGACTCACTCTTCGACAATCTCAGGATGGCGTTTTGCATTTAACTCAGTATTTCTATGTCTGAGACCGGCTTGCGAGCCAGGCAGCTTCAGCCCCCTCGCCGCAGCGACATTCTGGGGGCAGGGCTCAGCCCTTGGCCCTGCCTACCGAAGTTTGATGTACTTGAAGCCCTCCGCATGGCCCATCGCGTGGGTGGCACCTACCTGAGCGGCAGTCTCCTTGATGCGTTCTCTCATCGTTTTCAGCCGTTCTTCATCCGTCCCAACCTGTGACTTATGCTCCATCAGAGCATCGATCTTGGTGTCAATCGTGTCTGAGATGTCCACCCACACGTTTCCGGGATCCCCGAAGCCGAAGGTGCCCATGTATACCTGAAGGGTGTTGTGAGGCATGTAGCCCTCCTCAATGAGGTCCGGATACACGTGGTAGTCGCGTGCCGATGGGAACACTGCGTCCAGAACCGCCTCGCCTGCTGCCCTGTGGTCCGGGTGGTTGATGAACGAGTCGCCGTAGCGTCGCATGGGGTCCTGGCAGAAGATGGCGTCTGGCCTGTGTTTACGTATCTGCCGTACGATGTCTTTGCGGAGTTCGAGGGTGTTCTGCAGGATGCCGTCTTCGTAGCGAAGGAACTCAACATTCTTCGCTCCCACCACATTGGCGGCGTTTTGCTGCTCTATTTCGCGAGTAGCGGCCAGTTCCTCTGGCTTGATCTCCGGGTCTGACGTGCCTTTGTCGCCGCTGGTGCAGAGGACGTAGGTCACCTCTGTGCCCGCTTTGGCCCACTTGGCCAGGGTTCCGGCGGCCATGTACTCGCCGTCGTCAGGGTGAGCGACGATGATCATGGCTCGTTCGGGAGTGCGGTTGGTTGGTTGCTCCATGGTGTCCTTTCTGTGACGAGTGCGGCCATGCTGCTGACGCAGGACGCTACGGTATTGGAATGAGATAGTAAAGGATAGCAGGCCGCAGCGGTCAGGGGGAAGGAGTAGGAGTAGTAGAGGAGGGAGGCTAGGTGAATCCCACGTTCTGGACTTCCAATCAAAGGGCTGAACCTCACCCTTAAGGAGACAGGGTACTACCCGCGATCCCAACAAATGAGACCCGAATGGCTGGTACCAGCAATATCTTTGGTATGCAGTCCTCATGGACGGGTTAGGGCTCGTGAGAAACCCGGTTTGGACACAGTGCAGTGATACGCCGCAACGGGGTCACTATACCAGGCAGGCCAAACGCAGTAACACCATGCAGCGTGGGGTCATATGGCGAATTGTGGTGATTGTGGGTGAGTATCTACGGTGGTGGCGCATACGGGATTCGAACCCGTGATCTCCGCCTTGAGAGGGCGATGTCCTTGGCCGCTAGACGAATGCGCCACTGCCTAAATGGGTGTCTCAAGGCTATCTAGCTCAGCTATTATAGCTGACAGGGTCAGAAGGGGGAAGGTGTTATTCCGAACCCCTCAAGCTATGCTCCATCACGCTTGAGAGATAGCTGCAGTTCCCGTACAATTGGAGGTGCACGCCCTCCGATGCCGAAGTGGCGGAATGGTAGACGCGGCGGACTCAAAATCCGCTTCCTTCACGGGAGTGTAGGTTCGACTCCTATCTTCGGCACCATATCTGACTCGTAGCTGAGAGAGCAGGGAAATCCTGCTCTTTTTTGCTGTCCAAAACTGGAGTGTCCCCCCTGATGTCCCCCCCTGATTCATTGAGTAATAGGTATCTCAACGGGTGAACTACATCCCTTCCGTAAGTTTGTAGACCGAAGCTCTGCAAATCCCAAACTTCTTGGCTACCTCTGTCACTGTTTTCCCCTCACGTAGCGCGTCATAAACTTCATTAGGGGCTATATCCAAAGCAGGACGACCTCCTGCATGCTTGGTAGGGTTTCGTGCCTCTCTACGAGCACGGATTTCCTCCCTTAGGTCGTCCTTAGTTCTCCTGGCCCAGACCCTTGCATGCAGGAAGTGTTCATTAAGAGGGACCGTACAAGAACGACCACGACCGTTATTGAATTCAACTAGGCCGCATGAATGAAAAGAGCCCCGGCTGATACCGGGGCTCTCCCTTTAGTTAGGGCTTGCCGGGGCCCGGAGGAGGTTAATCTGCGGGCTCAGGAGGCGGAGGAGGCGGCGGCTCTTCTCCGGGAGGAGGAGCCTCAGGCGGAGGAGGATTGTCCTCATCGTCAGGCGGCGGAGCGGGAGCCGGAGCGGGAGCCGGAGCCGGAGCCGGAGCCGGAGCCGGA
>CAJWXP010000049.1 GCA_913049785.1 uncultured Dehalococcoidia bacterium
AGAGGCTAATTTTTTCCAAAACCTAGAAGGTGATACGGACACATCGCACTTGGACTGGCTTCATGCAAGGTTAAACGTTGAGGATGGCCCGATTGGTGAGGGCCATGCAATAGGGACGTTTAGTCCCCAAAGGAACCCATCCGTTGAGGCGATTCCGGCAAACTACGGAGCGTTCTACACGGGTCGTCGGAAAATCGGCGATGACCAGTACTGGCATCGAATCAATCAGTTCATCTTCCCTATCTTCACGATGGTTGGCGGCGATGGCAATACTGCTCATCTACGTGCACATGTTCCGGTAGACGATACGCACTCCATGCTGATTTCTATGGGGGGTAGCAGGACTAAACCGTTATCAAAAGAAGAGAGAAACCATAAACGATTCACTGATCCTTTCTATCCATCGGGCGGCTATGTGACGCGTACCAGTAACCCGTTGACCTATTTTCACACTGTTGCGAACCAAGAGAACGATTACCACAGGGATTTCACAGTGGAAAAAACGAAAATGTATAGCGGTGTAGGGTTTATTCACAATCTCCAGGATCGCGCCATGACGGAGTTGATGACCAGCGAAAGTGGTGAGGCTATCTACGACCGTTCCCACGAACATTTGGGGACGACTGACGGCATGTGTATCATGGTGAGGAAACAAATACTTAATGCCGTTAGGATTCACCAGGAAGATGGCACCGTTCCCCCTAACGTGAATGATGCCGGGCTGAATGGACGAGTGCGGCACGCTTGTTTGGTTTTGTCTGGGGATGGAAATTGGGTGGAAGCTAGTGAATCCCAACGTAGTGGTGAGGAGGCCCACGCTTGTATTTGTGGTCCCCTGCTGACCGGTGAGAGCCCTAGGGACTCTTCAGGAGGTGAACTGTTACGGATAGGGTAGACAAGATTTAGTGAAAATAAAAAGAGGCCTAAATGCTAGTCAATTAGGCCTCTTTTTTGTGGCTAAATCTCTGGGTTGAACTATACCAGTGGCATGAATTCTAGGGTCAGGCCGTTGGGGTCTTTGAAGTAGAGTGAGCCGGCGATCTCTCTGAAATCCACCTTGTGCTCTGTGAGACCACCTATCGCATCCGCTTTTTGGTCTGATGTCATCCCTATGGCGATGTGCATGACGCCGCCAACACCTTCCGGTGAACGTTTTTGCAACCGGGGAACTTGGGGAAAATCGAAGAACGACAACCTGACGCCCCCGCCGATGCTGACGTTCATGTGCGTCGATTCTTCAACGTCGCGGTTTGAGGTCACCTGCACCACGGGCATCCCGAGGACATCGGCATAGAATGCTGCGGTGGCTTCCAGGTCTTTTGAGAACACAGCTATGTGGTTCACCCCTTTGGACGCTTCGGGCTGCCCGTTCGCAGGAATCCATCGTCGCAGGCTTTCTTGTCGTTCTTCCAAACTCTTGCTTGTGCTAGATGTCATAACTTTCTCCTTCCACTTCCGTCCAGTTGGATGCGAATCGATGGTTAGGGATTTACGTTGATCTCCTCTAAGACTTCTGCGTCCTCATCAAACATGATGTCCAGAGGCAGCACCGCACTGCTTGAACGCACCTGATAGAACTCCGGGTGGGTGACGGCGGCGGGCTCAATCCCCTCCTCCAACTCGCGCGCCGCCTTGATGAGCTGGCGCCGCATCGCGATGATGGCGGTGTCGCTGGTGCCAAGGTGTTCGAAGCTGCGATCGACTACTGAGCCCATCGTCTCGATCATGGCGGCGTCTTCCACCCTGCCTGTGCCTCGTGGCAGGCCAGCATAGGTCTTGGTCTTCTGCATCTCCCTATCGATGAGGTAGTCGTTGCCCAGGTTGGCCTTGCCGATCCACTTACCAGGCTCAAGGTTGCGGCAGGAAACAATTTCTCGAAGGTCTGACTCGCCCATCGGACGGTGGCGGTGCCAGTGGCTCAGGAACACCCACGTGGAGTCGTCGTCACGGGGCACCCACATGCGACATCGAACAAAGGAGTTCTCACCGTTGCCCGGCTCACGCGGTGTCATGGTGTAGAAAGGGAACATCCACTGGGAAATGCGCCAGTAGTAGCTGTCAGCGTCCGCTGGACGTCGCGCGCCTATTAGCAGGCCGTAGTCCTTCTCCCGCACGAAGAAGTTGGCCCAACGCTCGTTGTACATGAACCTGCCACCAGATGTTGTAGCGGCACCAGCGATGGTCTGGGCGTCCAGGTTGCTGTGCAGGAAGGAGGCATGGACGGTGTCTATCTCACCCTCAACCGCCTGGACGAAGTTGGATTCATAGATAAACTTGGCGAATCCCCGGTTCTCCTCGGGCACATGCATCCACTCGAAATCGGGCATCTCAGGCATCTTATCCGCCGGGCCCATGTATGCCCAGACAAAGCCAGAACGCTCCTGTGTTGGGTATGCAGTGATCTTCACCTTGTCTTTGAAGTTGCTCTCTGCAGGCTCTGAGGGCATATCGACGCAATCACCGTTGATGTCGAACTTCCACCCGTGGTAGACGCATCGGATGCCGCACTCCTCATTCCGACCGAAGAACAAGCTGGCCCGTCGATGAGGGCAATTGTTGTCCAAGAGGCCCACATCGCCGTTGGTGTCCCGAAAAGCGATAAGGTCCTCGCCCATGAGCTTGACCCGGATCGGCGGGCAATCGGGCTCTGGCAACTCCTCCGACATCATCGCCGGGAACCAGAACCGGCGTAGGTACGTGCCCATCATGGTGCCAGGGCCGATGCGACACATCAATTCGTTTTCTTCTTGTGTAAGCATTGTTTCCCTCCCCTGTTGTGTGAAGTAGCGTTAGTCTACAGCGGCGGTCGCTGTGTGTGCCAGTCCGTGCGGGTTTGGTATGCACCACCGACCTGAAAGAGCATCGACTCGTCGAAGGGTCTGCCGACCAGTTGTAAGCCCACTGGAAGTCCAGCATCGGTGAACCCGCAGGGTATGGACATGGCTGGCACGGCGGCGAGATTGAACGGTCCACGGTGGGCGCGAATGCCGAAGAACTGCCGCATAACGGCGTCCTTGCTGTCCAGACCTGTGTCCGTGGCGATGGGTGGTGCTGGCTGCGACTGCGCAGGAGTGACCAGCACGTCGACGCCCTCCAACGCGGCCATGACCTGTCGTCGCATGATAACGCGGAACCGCTCCGCCTTCTGGTACAGATGGGCTGGCATGAGGCTGGCGGCCAACAGGCGACGCCTCGTAGCGAAATCGTATTCAGCTGCGTGGGCTGCCAATCGCTCACGATGGACGTAGGCAGCGTCGGCGTCTGCTACACCGTTGGAGATAAGACCGCCTTCTGGGAACAGGGGGATAGAGGATTCTACAATCTCCGCACCTGCTTCACTCATGGCGTTGATAGCCTCTTCGCATCGCTGCTGCACCTGGCTATCCACCATTCCATCGCCCATCGACTCCCGTATTACGCCGATGCGCTTACCCTTCAGCGACTCCAGTGGCTGGTATGTAGGCACCGGCTGGTGGGACGTGTAGGCGTCGTTGGGGTCGTAGCCGGCGATGGTCGCGAACACCGTGGCGCAGTCCTCAACCGTGCGCGTCATGGGTCCAGCCTGGTCCATCGACCAACTCATCGGTAGTATGCCGTGGCGGCTGACCCGACCCCATGTTGGACGGAGGCCGGTTATACCGCACCATGCCGCTGGGCCGCGGATGGAGCCGGAGGTGTCCTCGCCTAGTGCTGCGGCGCACATAGCCGCTGAGACCGCGATGCCAGAGCCGCTGCTGGACTGGCCGGGCTGGCGCTTAGTGTCCCAGGGGTTGCGAGGCACGCCGTATGGGTGGTTGATGCTGCCGCCCAGGGCGAACTCGCTGAGGTTCAGCTTTCCCAGTAGCACGACCCCTGACTCGCGCAAACGAGCGACCACTGTGGCGTCCGACGTTGCTACGTCCTTGAGGATGCTGGAGCCCGCGGTGGTGGGCAGCCCCTTCGCGTACATCTGGTCTTTGACGGCCATGGGAATCCCGTGGAGAGGGCCAAGTCTGCGCCCGTTCGCTATTGCCGACTCTGCCGATCGTGCAGTCGCTAGCGCACCTTCTGCATCGATGGTGATGAATGCGTGCAAGCGGTCGTCCAACGATGCGATACGATCGAGGTACGCCTGCGTCAGTTCCACCGGGCTTAGCTTCTTTGCGTCGAGAAGGCTGGAAAGTTCAGCGACCGATGCGTAGATCAGATCTTCATTCGCCATTCTATGCCTCTTCCTGAAGCCAGAAGACTGAAGCGGGCTCTGTGGTGTCGAGGTCCAGGTGGTCCAACGCGGATAGGGCTTCGTTGACGGCGTTGACGCGGTGCGCCACTTCCGGCAGGTCAGCAGGGTCTGCAGGTAGGCCCAGCGACTTCAACAGCGCTCCGACTTCCTCAGGGGTCAGGTCTGGCATGACGTTTCTCCAGCGGTCAGGGTGTTGTGTGGCGGCATGCTATCGTCGCTTGAGTCGAGCGTCAACGAGGGCTCGCCCTCGACCCTGACGGTGCCAATGCAATGACACAGCGTTGGAGACCGCCTATGATTGGTGGCAAGGCAGCCAGGACACCGCCTTCAGCCGATGCCGGGAGTGATCATGACCGAGACACAACCCCTCACAGACCGAGTCGCCGGCCTCATGGATCGCTACTCCGGTTGGTTCATCGCTTCCGTTGGCATTGTGACGCTGCTGCTCATCATCCCCATGGTCTTCATGTCGCCCGAGGAATCGGCTTCCGACAACCCCGGCGGCCAGGTGTACGACGTTGCTGACCTCATCGAGGCGACGCTCCCCCCACGGATTCACTCGGCTGGCTTCATTGTGGAAGCGCGTGGAGGCGACATCCTGACGCAGGCGCCTCTGTTCGAGCTGTACATCAACTCCCAGAAGCTGCAGGAGGCCGATGCCCTGGGGCAGCTCAACCCGCCGGGCCTGCCTGAACAACCGTACCTGTACAACGGCTTCGATACCGACCGACAGCGTCCGATCATCGGCACATTCAGCATCGCGGACGCTGTGCAGGACGCCCTGGCCAGCTTCGGCATGTCTCTCGAGCAGGCAACCGATGATCAGGTCAAAGTCGCTCTGTCCGCCATCCTGGCCGACCCACGTTTCCTGTTCCTGAAGGAGAACCTGTCCCAGGGTAAGCAGATAGAGCGCCGGGTGGTGCTGGGGCAGGAGATCGACTACTGGACATCGCCGGGGTTGCTGACGTTCTTCATCGCCGATAACGAGAAGCTGGGCGGCGGTGGGCTATCCATCGGCACCACCAGCGACCCCGTCACGGAGCGAAAGGAGCACCTGAATCGGAAGGTGCAGAAACTCTTCCGAGGCGGCGAGGAGAACTACCAGCTTTGGGGTATCGCTATCGATGCAAGCCTGGAGATTGCCGAAGAGGTGAGCACGGCAGTGCCCTTCATCTTCGCTACGTTCGTCATGGTGCTGATCGTGGTGGGTGTGAGCTTGCGGTCGGGTCGGGTGGTGGTGCTCACCGCTATCGGCTTGGTGGCGATGATCATCTGGCTGAAAGGGCTGTCCAACCTGGTGGGGCTGAAGTCGTCCACCACCCTGGATTTTATTGTTCCAATCGCCATGATCTCTCTGGGCGCCGACTTTGTTATCCATGCCGTCAACCGCTACCGAGAAGAGGGGGCACACACTCAGAACGCTCGGCTTGCGTTCCGACTGGGCATGAGCGGCGTTGTCGTGGCGCTGACCCTGGCGATGCTCACCGACGCTGTAGCGTTCCTGGCCAACACCACAGCGTCCATCGAGACCGTCACCGGCTTTGGCATTGGCGCGGGGCTGGCCATCGTGGCCGCATTCATCATCCTTGGCATCACAGTGCCCGTGGTGTTGATGCGGCTGGACACGCGAAGAGAGCAACGAGGACGGCACGGTGCATCGGATACAGCAGAATTTCCAGCTGAGACCACCTCGCCAGCAAATGACGCTAGCGCTCCTCAAGGTCGCTTGACCATGTGTGTGGTCGGGCTGGCTCGACGTCGCTACATCGTGCTGCCTCTGGTGGCAGCGTTCACCGTGCTGGCGACGTTCTACGCCTTCAAGCTTGAAGCCTCGTTCGAAGTGAAGGATTTCTTCAAGTCGGACTCCGACTTCGCGGTGGGCCTGGACAAGTTGGACGTGCACGTTGGCGACTCTGGCGGCGAGCCTGCCATCACCTACATCCAGGGCGACCTGACGGACCCGGCGGCGCTGCAGGCCATCCAGGGGTTTATGGTGCGCCTGGGTGATAGCCCGACGGTGGCCAAGAACGAGGAGGGCGGCGCTACCCTGAACGGACGACCCATCTTCGCTGTCCTCAACCAGGTCATGCAATCGGACTACTCTCGCGAGCAGATAGAGGCAATGACCGGCGTGGCCATCGGCGGCGATGTGGTGGACTTCGTGTATGGCGGCCGTGTGTGGCAGTGGCCCAATTCCCAGGAGCAGCTCACGGCCATCTACGACTATGCGATGGTCAACGGCGTGCCGCTCAGCTCCACCCGTGATGCGTATGACCATCTGGACGTAGCCGAGACCATCTTCTTGGATCCCACGGGCGCGGGACTGGACGCCACGACCATCATCGTTGGCATACCGGGCACCAAGGATCAGGAGATCACCGTGGCCTCACGCGACGTCATGCTGGCCGAGATAGCCTTGCTTGAAGCATCACCGGCCATTGCGCGAGCGCAGTTGACGGGCTCGCCGTACACGCGTCAGGCCTCGCTTGACGCCACTACCGAGGGACTGCAGCAATCGCTGCTGGTAGCCGTGGTGCTGTGTCTGCTGGTGGCGGTGGTTGCGATGCGCTCGGTGCGGTACGGCGTGGTCACCATCATCCCCATAGGCCTGGTGGTGGCGTGGCTTTACGCCTTCATGTACCTCTTCGGGTTCGGACTGAACTTCGTCACAGCCACCATCGCAGCAGTGTCCGTGGGCGTGGGCATCGACTACGCCATCCACATGGCGCTGCGGTACCGGGAAGAGCTTGCAAGGAGCGAGGACGCCTACCACGCGTTGGGTAGAGCGGCCCACGGCACAGGCGGTGCACTGATAGCCTCTGCTGCCACCAGCATCCTGGGATTCACCATCATGGCCTTTGCGCCCATGCCTATGTTTTCCTCTTACGGTATCCTAACGGCGGTGATGATCTTCCTGGCGGTGACGGCGTCGCTGCTGGTGCTGCCGTCGCTGCTGCTGTTAGTCACGCCACGGGCAGGGCGAACGGAATAAGGTTTGCTAAGTAACCGAAGATTTTGGGGTGGCATCAATGCTTAGCCTGACCAAACGAAGGTTGTTGGTAACGCTGGTAGCTGCGCTGGCTCTGGTAGCTGTGGCGTGTGATGAGGGCCATCGATTCACCATCATCAACGAAACCGACCGGGACGCGGTGTACGTCTGGGGTGGCGCCCCGGAGGGCAAGTTGGTGGCGGGCACCGAACAAAGGCCAGGGCTATTGATCAAGTATGGAGACGGCGGGCTCCCTGAGCGACACTTCTTCCAGGCCTTCGACGTTGATGGGAATCTCATCTGCGAGTCGATACGTACGGAAGAGCAGTTCAAACTCCAGAACTGGACTATCCGTATCATCGAGGCCAAGGAGTGCGGAGAACCATCGAGGGGGGCGCAGTGATGGTTCAGGGTGACGACAGCAAAAGCCCTAAGCCGATTCGTAGAGGGGGAGCGTGCCTCGCTCAAGATCGTCGCCCACCGTGTCCATGATCATGTCCAGCATCTCCATGTCCCACTCGGTCACAAAGGTGATGGCCGTGCCGTCGGCCTCCATGCGAGCTGTCCTACCGATGCGGTGGATGTACTCTTCCATGTTCTGGGGCATGTCATAGTTGATGACGTGGGAGACCTCTGGGATATCCAGGCCTCGCGCTGCCACGTTGGTGGCAACAAGCACTTTAAGCCTGCCATCTTTGAACGACTTCATGACACCGCTGCGCATTGATTGGGTCATGCCGCCGTGGATGCCCTCTACGGCGATGCGGTCACGTTGGAGCGACTGCACCAGCCTGTCCACGCCTATCTGGGTCTTGCGGAACAGCAGCGCCTTGCCGCCGTTGAGCTGTGTCTGCAGGAAACCTGAAAGGCCTTTGACTTTATCCTTGTCCCAGACCTCAAAGTAGACCTGCTTCACCTTGGGCGCCGTCTCAACTTCGCCGCCAACTCGGATCCATTCCGGCGATTGCAGATGTCGATGGACGATGCGCCGCATCGCAGCGTGCATGGTTGCTGAGAAGAGGGATGTCTGACGGGCCT
This sequence comes from uncultured Dehalococcoidia bacterium, assembly GCA_913049785.1. Lineage (GTDB taxonomy): Bacteria > Chloroflexota > Dehalococcoidia > Lucifugimonadales > UBA1127 > UBA1127. Next base: position 8,250 of record CAJWXP010000049.1, read on the forward strand.
TGGGCGTCTGTCGAAGTATTCGCTCGATGTCCGGCAGGAAGCCGATGTCCAGCATCTCGTCGGCCTCGTCCAGAACCACCATGTTCACGTTGGCTAGCGACAGCGTCCTACGACTCAGGTGGTCAAGCAGTCTCCCTGGAGTGCCGACGACGATGTGTGCGCCGCGCTCCAGTGCTGTTATCTGTGTGGTGATGGTCTGTCCGCCATAGCAGGCGACCACTCGGAGCTTTTTGAACTGGCTGAGTTTGGCTATCTCATCGCGAACCTGCACCGCCAACTCGCGAGTAGGTGCCAGCACAAGGCCCTGTACGCCCTGCCGGTCCATATCGACGCGCTCCACCATGGGGATGCCGAATGCGGCGGTCTTACCTGTGCCGGTCATCGCCTGGCCGACTACGTCGGTACCTGCCAGCATTGTTGGGATGCACTGCTCCTGCACTGGCGAAGGGTTCTCGTAGCCCATGCTGCTGAGGGAGCAGGCCATGTCGTAGCTGACGGCCAGAGAGCCGAAGTAGTACGCGCCGTCTGATGCCGCTTCAACGTTTGGTCGAGCCTGCGAAGGCTGTTGGCGTGGCGGTCGTTGTTGAGTGGGTGTCTCTGCAGCGGCTTTTGTCTCAGATATACTAGCAGCTTCAGTCCCAGCCACATCCGAGGATTTAGTCTCGGACATATTCGCGGCGTCCGTCCCCGCGGTTGGTCGACGTGGGCGCGGCGGACGTTGAGGGCGTGGGGAACGCTGTTGAGCGGGTGCGGATTTAGTCTCAGATATATTCTCAGCGTTAGTCCTCGCATGTTGTCGCTGAGGTCGAGGTGCCTGTTGGGGCCTCGATGTTTGACCTGTCGGTGGGTTAGCGGCCTGGGGCGTAGTTGCAGCAACCTGAGCTGTTTCGGGCTGATCTTGCTTCTTGGACTTTCGACCCCACCAGAGGAATCCCTTGCGCTTCTTCTCCTCTGGCTGCGGGGTAATGGGGATATCAGATGCTATGACGCTATCCTTTCCTGGTGCCGGAAACTCTGTGGTGGCTAGAGGGCTTCAATCTTGAACGATTGTAGGGGCTTTGGGGCGGCTCCGCGGGTCGCTTGCTGAAGTCTTTCCTAGCGTTGCACCTATATCCTATTGTGCCGCGAAAACGGTCATTATGCAAGGCGCGGCTATACGCGCACACGAAGGCGATGCCTTGACTCCCTACCTGGCCGTCGTACAATGCCCATACCTATATTACACCTGTGAGGCATGACTGATGGGAGCTACCGAGACCCTTGCGCGATTCGCACTGAACACACCCTCCACGGCAATCCCGGATCCCATTCTCCACGAGGGGAAGCGGTGCATCATCAACTACCTGGCCGTGGCGCTTTACGCCTCTGCCGACCCATCGATGCAGATACTCACGGGCCTCTTTGAGGAGGAGGGTGGCAACCCTCAAGCGGCTCTCATCGGCAGCGACATGCGAACCAGTTTGCAGAACGCAGCCCTTGCAAACGGCTATCTGGCCCACCTTGAAGACTACGACGATACTCATTTCCCAACGGTCATCCACCCATCGGCCCCCACCATCCCCGCTGCAATCGCGGTGGGCGAACGGCAGAACGCAACCGGACTCGATGTGCTTACCGCCACAGTGCTGGGCATCGAGGCGTGCTGCCGCATCGGGTTGTCCGTGCACCCGCACCACTACGACGCTGGCTGGCACATCACTGGCACCTGCGGCGTCTTCGGATCAGCGGCGGCTGCCGGTCGGTTGCTTGGCCTTGACGAGGGACAGATGGTGAACGCCCTCGGCATCGCAGGGACGCAAGCGGCAGGGGTCCGCGAGACCTTTGGTTCCATGTCCAAGCCCTTCCACGCCGGACGCTCCGCCCAGAGTGGCGTACTGGCAGGGTTGTTGGCGAGTCGCGGATTTACATCGACCGACACCATCCTCGAGGGTCGGCGAGGCTTCGCAGCGGTGCTTTCGACAGCATCGGACATGGCGCAGATAACCGAGGCCCTGGGCGAGCGCTGGGAGCTGCCGAACAACGGCCTGAAGCCCTACTCCTGCGGCGTGGTGAGCCACCCGCTTATCGACGCAATGATCATCTTCCGCAACACCCACGGGGTGAAGGCGGAGGACGTGGTGTCCGTGACGGCCAACGTGCAGCCGCTGGTGTTGGAGTTGATGGACAGGCAGCACCCGCGCATCGGGCTGGAAGGCAAGTTCTCTCACCAGCACTCGATGGCCGTGGGGCTTGTCGATGGAGGCGCATTCCCCGAGCAATACACCGACGAACGGGTCTTGGATCCGACCATCACTGCGTTGCGAGACAAGATCAAAGCCACCGTCGACCCCAAGATGCCGGATGACGCGGCTGAAGTAACAGTTACGTTGAAGGACGGTCGCTCTATCACAGAAAAAGTTGATCACGCTACCGGAGCACCGGAGAACCCCATGTCTGACTCGCAATTGGAGGATAAGTTCCGCAATCTGGTCAGCAGGGTGCTGTCCAAGAACCAGTCGGAGAAACTCCTGACGCGGCTTTGGGATATCGACAAGGTGGACAACGTCGGCGAGATCATGGAGATGGCGCGGCCTTAGTGTTTTGCTAGTGGGGGCACATCCCCGAAGTCCCTTGCCAGAGGGGAAATCCCTCTGGACTCCCTGGTCGCTACATGTGGAGCCAAGCGCCGAACAACCAAGCTCCCCCGGCCATCGCCCAGGTGCCGAACCACACCATACTGTCGTCAGGGATGGCGTCCAGACCAAAGACGGCCACGGGCACGGCAAAGACCACAGCGGTGCTTAGCGTAGGGGCAAGCGACAGCTTCAACTGCGCGTAGAGGCTTCGACACCTCCCACTAGCTAACCACGCTGCTACAGCCAGCAACGGCAACGCCGCCAGCAACGCCTCGGGATGCCGCACCAATGATCGTTGCACATTGGACGTGGCCAGTGCGTCCAGCGAGTACTCGTTTGCTGATCCCGCAGCGATCCACATCGATACCACCCACGCCACGAACGCCGCCTGCAGCACAATCGCCACGCTGAAGAACACGCGACCCGACTCCACCCATCGTCCATGGAAGAAGTGGTTGGTGCTCACCACAGCAGCGCGGGTCAGCAACACCGCCGCCAGCCCTCCGATGGCATCACGCCCGATGTCCTCTATCGAGGCTGATCGACCAGAAATGAAGCTCTGGTGCACCTCGTCCAACGCGCCGTAGACCATCGCCACACCAAAGGCAGCAGCAACAGCTACGGGCCATCGCCAGGTGAAGGTGCCGGTGATGGCAAGGTAGGTCAGGCCCGTCAGCATGCCAAACGCTGTGCCGTGGAATATCCACTGGATGCTCCAGCGGGGGAAGAGGTCCAGAAACTTGGAGGCGGAGCCTATGTTCTCAGGCGATGATGTCTGCGAGATGGCGAAGATGAGTCCCATCCACGCAGCCACCGAACCCCATGCTGCAATGGCTAGCGGGACGTGGTAGGTGTAAAGCGCGTCCCTCACGCTGGGGTCACCGTCTTTTCCTGGGCTTTCGCTCATGGGCAAAGGGTATCACAGGGGGTTGGATTACGGCCTGGACTCAATCACCTCAAAGAGGCGGATGTGCGGGGGAGCCTGGACGTTGCCTGCTAGCCCTGCTTGCAATCGAGGTTGGATGACGGCTGCTGCTGCATCGGCGTCTGCCTTGGTCTCCCAGTGAACAACGAGACCGTACTCTCCGTCGTCTTCGTTGCCGAAGAAGGAGACGTGGTTGCAGCCCTTTTGTTCACCAATTGCCGGGACAAGCTCCGCAGCCAGGGCCTGTGCTGCTGCGTGTTTGCCTGTTCCGAACCCAAACCGTACCAAACGTACAAACATGATAAATTCTCCTATCGAATTGTAGTGGTGGCGTCAGGATAGTAGTCGTTATTCGATAACACAAGAAAGCCCCCTCAACGAGGGGGCTTCTGTATTTGCTTGGTTTGCTGGCGACCCCGACGGGATTCGAACCCGTGATCTTCGCCGTGACAGGGCGATATGTTAGGCCACTACACCACGGGGCCGCGTACTGTCTATCGTAGCTGTCGCCAAGGGAGAGTGTCAAGGAGCGTGCCCTGAGTTACTGGCCCTTCTCCATCTGCTCCCGCTGCCACGCGTAGTCCACTTTGTCGTCGTAGAACTTGTCCGGGTGCTCAACGGCCCAGATCTGCTTGCGGATGTTGAAGTTGTCGGGCTCGATGGCCACACCCTCGCGCCATGCGGTCATCGCCTCGTCTGTCTTGCCGTCCTGGTAGAGCGTCAATCCGCGACGGAAGTGCTCCAGCGCCTCCGGGTGTTTGATCACCTTTTCGGCTTCGGCTTCAGAGAGGGTCGACAACTCGTCGAGGGACGGTGATGTCGCCCACGACTCCGCCAGCGCAAGGTGCTCGGGCTTGTGGATATCGAAGCCGCCGCGCTTGATGTAGCGCACGGTGCCCTGCTCGTCCACGAAGACGGCGTTGGGGATGGCTTTGCACCCAAGCGCCTGGCCTACACGGTTCTCAGCGTCCACCACCGTGGTGAATGTGGTGCCGGCCTTGGTTGTATAGCGCGATGGTAGGTCAGGGCCTTGGGCGTCTACCGCAATGGAGAGGAACTCCATGCCCTGAGGGTTGTGCTTCTCGTAGTATTCCTGCCAGACCGGCAGTTGTTCACGACAAGCTCACCATGACGCCCACATGAACAGGATGTGCTTCTTGCCCCGGAAGCTGGCCAGTGATACTTGCTCACCGGTCAGGCTTGGTAGAGTGATGTCAGGAATCTGATCGCCAACGTCAACGTAGGCGACGGGCTTTGTAGCCATAGCTGTTACTCCTAGAAGTGATTGCTGTGTGTCAGGCCGACGGCCTGTTTCTAGAATGCTCAGCCAAGGCCATGGTACCCAATGATCACTTCGTCGCCCTTGAGCATGACGGGGGTGATGGGTTCGCCGTTGGAGAGTTTGAGCAGCTCCTCCTTGGCACCGGGGACATCGTCGATATCGATCTTGGTATAGACCGTTCCTTCGTCGTCCATCTCTGACATGGCTGCGTCAGAGTAGCTGCAGTCCTTCTGCGTGTAGATAGTGATCGTTGCTGTCTCCTGGGTCACAACCGCACCTCGATTCCCTGGTTTGTTGCTGGGTATGATACCTATCGGTGTCAAGAGGTGCAAAGCCTCTCGACACGTCGACTACATGTCCATCTTCTTCTCGCCGGAGATATAGGCCACCGGCTCCTTGGAGAAGGCCACCCTGCAACCTGGTCCGCAAAAGTAGTAGACGGTGCCATCGAACTCGTGGGTGCCACCGGGGGCTTTCTTCACGTCTACGTCCATGCCGCAGACCGGGTCTATCGCCGTCTCGTCCTTGCCGAAGAGACCTAAAAACTTGGGACTCATAGTCTTCCTCCTATATTGCTTTCTTATATTGCCATACTTGTTGATAGCCGCCAGGGGTCCAGGGCTCGCCCTGGTTACCCTGGCTTGAACCGTCGGAGTCGCAGGGAATTGGTGATGACGGATACAGAGCTGAATGCCATTGCTCCCGCAGCCAGCATGGGGTTCAGGAAACCAAGCTCGCCGAACATGAACTCTAAACCGCTGGGAACGCCGCTTCCCCAGGTGGTGAACACAGGGTAGAACGCCCCTGCGGCGATGGGAATCAGAGCGGTGTTGTAAAAGAAGGCCCAGAACAGGTTCTGTCGAATCGTGCGAATGGTCGCGCGACTCAGGTTGAACGTCGTCAGGAGTCCGTGCAGGTCACCACGCAGCAGGGTGACGCCCGCCGACTCCATGGCCACGTCCGTGCCGGTGCCCATCGCGATGCCGATGTCCGCCTGGGCCAGCGCCGGAGCGTCGTTGATGCCGTCGCCTACCATGGCCACGGCCAGCCCTTCGCTCTGCAACTCCTTGATCTTCGCCGACTTGTCCTGCGGCAGCACGTCAGCGACTATGCGTGAAATGCCCACCTGATGGGCGATGGCCTCTGCCGTTCGCCGGTTATCGCCAGTCAACATCACCGGCTCAAGCCCCATTGCGCGGAGCTTGGTCATGACCTCTGCGGCTTCCGGCTTGATGGTATCTGCGATGGCGACCACACCGATAAGCGTGTCATCTGCGGCGATGTACACCGGAGTCTTCCCGCCCTCAGCGAGTTTTGTCGTATCGGCTTCAGTCTCACCCAGCCCGACGCCGCGTGATGCCATCATGACGCTGTTGCCGATGGCGACCACTGTGTTGCCGACGCTGGCGACGATGCCCTGACCCTCGCGGAACAGGTCCGG
>CAJWXP010000050.1 GCA_913049785.1 uncultured Dehalococcoidia bacterium
TTACGACTTCCAGGTGTTGGTTGTGGGAATGTTACCAGCATTTTGTCGCGCCCGCCGTCGAGGAACCAGCCGGTGGATACATCCGCAACTTGTGCCGGGTAGTGGAACCCGCTGATGCGCGAGGATCCGTCGGTGTCGAAGAGAAACACACCTTCTCCATCGGTACTCAGTTTGAAGTTGACGTGCAAGCCAGGTTGCAAGAGATCCTCATCGGCCCAAACCAGTAGGTTGCTTCCTGCAGCCATAGATAGGCCGGCAGGGAATTGCCACTTCGTCGGGTTTCGTAAATCGTCGGTGAGGTACATCCCGCCGATGGTGATGCTGGTCTTCTCCATAGGCACGCTCTGACCTACCCCTTCAACGGCTGCGCTGAGCGCGTCTGGCGTCGGGGGCTTCTTGGATGAAACTTGGAGCGTGGCTTCAGCGGTGATGAGGTCTACATGGGCGCTCTCCACTCCGGGAACGCCCCGCAACGCCTCTGCGACGCCGCTTGCGCTGGCATCGTCTGTCAGGCCGGTGATGGGCAGGGTCAGTACGTCTTGTGTCGTTGTCATGATCGTTTCCTCTGTTCTATGACCTGTTTACTTATTGGAGAGGGCGTACAGCTCTTCCAGCTCCTGGATCACCTCTTCAGCGTTGCCCTCTTTGATGCCTTCAATCACGCATGAGTGCAGATGGCCGTCCAGGAGGACGCCTTCCATCTTTTCAACGGCCTTACGCACAGCGTACAACTGCTTCAGGATGTCTACGCAGTACTGCTCTTCCTGCACCATTTTCCGGATGCCTTCCAGGTGCCCCTGGATGTAGTTCAGTCGTTTCAATGCTTCTTCTTTTGGTTGAACCAACATATGAAATCTCCTTAAAACCCATACCCCCCGGGTGGGGGTCTACACTTATAGTATTCCTCGCTGACGCTGTGGTCAAGAGAGCGGAGAAAAGGGGGTGGATATCCGTGGTTTAGTAGCGCAGGTCGTGTAGAATAGCTGACGATGATTCTTGACTACGAACTCGCCACATTCATCGCCATCATTGCCATTGTCCTTGTCGCAGGAACGGTAAAGGTCACCCTTGGGGTAGGCTTTGCGTTGATCGCAACCCCTCTGCTGCTGCTGGTGATGGATGCGGACGCGGTGGTTGGGTTCATTGCGCCGCTGATCCTACTACAGGACATCATCATCCTTCGGCAGACATGGAAATATGTCCCCTGGCGGAGCGCTGGCGTTTTGGCTATTTCCGCAGTCATAATTGCCCCTTTTGCTGCTCTCTTACAGACGGAGTTGGATCCGGACACACTCCAGATCGCAATATCTCTGACCATCATCGGCGCCGGCGTTGTCCTGCTGTCCGGGGTCAAATTCTCCATCAAGAACGAGACCCGAGCGCTGGTCATAGCCGGTGGTATCAGCGGCGCTCTGTTCCCCTTGGCTGGCATCTCCGGGCCGCCCGTAGCGCTCTTCCTGGTGAACCAGCGATGGGAGATGACGACGATGCGCGCCGTCCTCGCTGCGTTCCTGGTGGTTCTTGAGGTTGTAACGATAGTGACCTTTGCCTTCAGAGGTGTAGTGGACGGCGATTCTTTGGCGCTGGATGCCATGATGCTGCCGGTGCTGGCTGTAGCAGTGGTGATCTCTGCCATCGTGTTACGGAGCATCGACTCCAATCGATACCGTAAGGCTGTCACAGGTGTAATCGTATCGTCTGCAGGGCTGGGATTGACCAGCCTCATCATCAATTCCTTATAGTATCTACTTCTTGGTGATATCTCCTACGTGGTACACTTAATACAGGTGCAATTTCCCCAACGCTATCTTTAATACTTCAATCTCCGTTTTACTACATGACCATAGTGTGGTGTGCAACGCGGAGGTAACCCTCAGAGATATTCCAGCGTTTCATTCATAACGGCACCAGGAGGCGAGCCTGTGAGCCCAAAGCGTAGGTCCGAAGAACCCCGAGAAGTCCCTCTACTGGTGCGTCGCGACATCGTCGTGTTCCCCAATTCCGTAGCGCAAGTCATTGTGTACCGCGCGCAGTTCCAAAAGGTCATCGACGATGCCATGGCCAATGACCGTGTCATCGCTGTTGTCGGTCGCCGGAACGTTCGGCAACGAGACTTCCTCCCCAGCGATCTCTACGAAGTCGCTACCCTTGCCACGATTTCTCGCGTGTTGCGAATGCCGGACGGCTCCACCAGCGTGGTGCTTGAAGGATCGCGCCGCGTCCACATCGACGAGGTCACCTCGACCGACCCCTTTTACAAAGCTGTGGTCACACCCCTTGAAGAACCTCGCAGCAGGTCGATGAAATCCGAAGCGACTATGCGCGCGGTCATCGATCTCTTCGGCGAAGTCTCCAGAAACTCGCAGTCGATCGGCGAGGACGACTATGTTTCCGCCCTGAACGCCACCCACAACGGTTCATTGGCGGACCTGGTAGCCAATGCTTTGCAGCTTACCCTCGCCCAATCGCAGGAAGTGCTGGAGGAGCTTAACCCCACCAAGCGCTTGGATATGGTGCACCGGATGGTGGCAAGGGAGATGGAAGTCCTGAAGCTGCAGAACAAGATGCAGTCAGAGGTGCAATCAGAAATCGAAAAGACCCAGCGTGAACACATATTGCGTGAACACCTTCGGGTCATCCAGCAGGAGTTAGGGGAGGTAGACCCCACCCACAAAGAGGCGCAAAACCTGCGGACCAAGATCGAGGAAGCAGGGATGCCTGAAGAGGTGCAGAAGAAGGCGATCGAGGAGATGGAGCGTTTGGCGCTCATCCCCAGCATGTCGCCGGAGTCAGCCGTTCTTCGTAACTACCTGGACTGGATGGTGGGCCTGCCCTGGGGCGATGCGCCCGCTGACAACCTGGACACCGTGCATGCCGCTAAGGTTCTTGACCTGCACCACTACGGTTTGAGCAAGGTCAAGGAGCGCGTGCTTGAATACATGGCTGTGCGGAAGCTCTCTGAAGGGAAGCTGCACACGCCGATCATCTGCTTTGTCGGCCCTCCCGGAGTCGGTAAGACATCGTTGGGTCGCTCCATTGCAGAGGCGTTGGGTCGCCCCTTTGTGAGGATGAGCCTGGGTGGCGTTCGGGATGAAGCGGAGATCCGCGGCCACCGGCGTACCTATGTGGGATCGCTTCCCGGCAGGATCATCCAGACCATGAAGCAGGCCGGCGCAGTGAACCCTGTGTTCATCCTGGACGAGCTCGACAAGGTGGGCTCTGACTTCCGAGGCGATCCATCGTCGGCGCTGTTGGAGGTCCTGGACCCAGAGCAAAACCACGCCTTCAGTGACCACTACCTGGAAATCCCTTACGACCTCTCAAAAGTGTTTTTCATCGCCACGGCCAATGTGCTCGACACGGTGATCCCGGCGCTGCGAGACCGCCTAGAGATCATTGAGCTTCCTGGGTACACAGAAGAAGAGAAGATCAACATCGCTCAACGGTTCCTGGTGCCCAAGCAGACCCATGAGAACGGGCTGGATGAGCACAAAGTGGGATGGGGCATTGAGGCGCTACGGAAATTGGTCCGTGAGTACACCCATGAGGCCGGCGTGCGCAACCTGGAACGGGAGATAGGCATGGTGTTCCGCAAGGTTGCCAAGACGATTGCCGATGGAGGCAAACCTCCCAAGCGGATCAACTCGGCATACGTGGTCAAGTCTCTGGGCCCGCCCCGGTACAGTTGGGGCGCAGCGGAGGAGAAGGATGAGGTTGGTGTTGCCACCGGTGTCGCGACAACGGCAGCCGGCGGCGACGTGCTTTCCGTAGAGGTGACGGTCATGGCCGGCAAAGGCGACCTGACACTTACAGGCTCTCTGGGCGATGTCATGAAGGAATCTGCCCAGGCAGCGTTGAGCTATACCCGGGCGCGATCAGAGAAACTGAAGCTCCCTCCCAAAGTATTTGAGAAGAACAACATCCACATCCACCTTCCCTCCGGAGCAGTGCCCAAAGATGGGCCTTCCGCTGGCGTTACGCTGGTGACTGCTTTGGTTTCAGCCTTGGGCGGACAGGCCGTGCGCAAGGATGTGGCGATGACCGGAGAGGTCACCCTGCGAGGTCGTGTCCTGGAGGTTGGTGGCATCAAGGAGAAGGTACTGGCCGTCCATCGCGCTGGCATCAAGACTTTCGTCCTGCCCAAGAAGAACGACAAAGACCTCTTGGAAGTGCCTGCTCAGGTACGTAAATCCCTGACATTCATACCCGTTGAGACGGTGGATGAGGTCCTGGCCGTAGCGTTGGTACCTCTGGCGCCACCCCAACCCTAGGCCCGGATCCAGGGAGGTTTACGTGAACTCGTTAGACATCGTGATCATCGTGACCATGGGCATCGCTGCGCTCATGGGCTACCGAACGGGCGTCATCAAGGGCTTTCTCAGCATCATCGGCATCATTGTGGGTGTTGTGCTGGCCGGTCAGATCGGCGATACCGTCGGCGAGAAGATGACGTTCATCGACAACCCTGATGGCGCGACGATAGCCGGGTACGCCGTAGTGTTCGGCGCCGTGTTCATCGGCTCGTTGATTCTGGCCGGCATCTTGCGAAAGCTCCTGGACTTCATCCTGCTGGGGTGGGTGGACAACCTGGGCGGAGCGGCTCTAGGCATAGGCGCATCAGTCATCGTTTGGACTGGCGCCATCGCCGCGGCAGGCTCGTTCCCCGTCGGCTTCCTGAATGACGCCGTAGAGGGATCGTCCATCGCACCGGATCTGGCTGACAAAGTCCCCTTCGTCCTTGACCTGCTGCCTGAAGAGTACAGCGACGTCCTTTCGTTCGTGGAAGGCACAGACCTGTCCATACCCACAGTGAGCGTGTCCGATGTGGTGGTGAAGGACTCCTCGCCTAATGGACTCGTATTGGGCGTGACCCTTTCGATCGACAACCCGAACCGATTCGGCGCGAGCCTTCCGGACATCGAGTATGAGATATATCAGAACGATGGCGATACGCAAACGCTGCTGGCCGCCTCATCGATCACAGATGTCCGCTTGGATGCGAATGCTGTGACAGATATCGAACTTGAATGGACGCTTGGAGCGTCAGATTTCCTTGAGGGAGGCAGCGCGATCAGGCGTATCCTGGACGGGGACAGCATTCCGGTGACTATCAAAGGAGAGGTGATCGCTAAGTTCCTCTCTATAACGGTGCCCGTCCCCTTCAGCTTTGACACACAGATCGGCTAGCCTACCGAGGCACCCTGGACTTGCAGCCCATCTGCGAACCTGAGAAGATAGTTGCAACTAGCGAAGCAAGGAACGGTACAGCGGGTGAACCCGCAGGAGCGTGAAACGTGTTCGGATTATTTAGAGGCGGTGTCGGTGGTCCAGAGCTCATCGTCATCCTGTTCATCATCTTGCTGCTTTTCGGCAGCACCCGACTGCCGAAACTCGCTGGCTCCATGGGCAAGGCTATCAAGGAGTTCAAGAAGACCGCCAACTCGGCAATGGACGAGCCCAAAAAAAAGACTACTACTACTACTACTACTACTCGTAAGCCACGGGCAAAGACCCCCAAGGCGTAACAGACTCCTTCATTTGAAATAGAACGCCCCGTATTTCCTGAGTTTGTCAGGATAGCGGGGCTTTTTCTATGCCGAACAAAAATGGCCTACTGCTCGTCTGGCCCCTTGGCCCGCAGCACCGCTACACCTAGAGATCCTGGGCCCAGGTATGTCCCCAGTACCGGGCCGAATCGACTGACCACCGGGTCTGACCCAGGGATGTGCTGTGTTATTGCATCAACGATGAGCCTGGAATCCTCTGCAACGTCACTGGACATAACGCCAATGGCTTCCAGTGGCGCCAATTCTGTGATGATTCTAGCCAAGCGCTCCAGCCCCTTGGCTCGGGTTCGGACCTTCTCCACAGGATGGGCGACACCCTCCTTCAGGGTGAGGATGGGCTTGATGCGCAGGAGCGACCCCAGTAACGCCTGAGCCTTCCCGATGCGACCGCCCTTTTCCAGATATTCAAGCGTCTCAACGAGTCCGAAGAACCGCGCTCGCTCCGAGGCACTCTTGGCTTCAGCGACCACCTCCGGCAGCGAACCCCCGTTCTGAGCGACCTTGGCTGCTGCTACGGCAATGAGGCCTAACGCCAGGGAGGCTTGCAGCGTATCGACCACTTCGATTGCATCGCTCCCCAACTCCGATACCGCCAGCTGGGCAGCGTTGACGGTGCCGCTCACCTGGGATGAGATATGCACAGAGACGATGCCGTCTGCATCAGTGAGCAGTTGCTGGTAGGTCTCCATGAACGCGCCGATTGCGGGCTGTGAGGTCTTCGGTAGGTTGGAGCTGGAGACTAGGCGCTGGTAGAATTCGTCAGCGTGGATGGTGACGCCATCCGTAAACACCTCGTCGTCAAAGTGCACGTTCAGTGGAACCACAACAATGCCCATGTCCTGGGCAAGGTCGGCTGGAAGGTCTGCCGTGCTGTCCGTGACAATGCGTACCGTCATGGCAACTCCAACGTTACAAATCACTAAAAATGTATTGCAGGTGTGAGGATGATTGTATATCACCGCGCAAGGGGGCAGGGCGTCGCCCTGCCCCACGCTCACCAGTCAAACGGCTGGACTGTACGGAACAGCCCCTTGCTTAATGTAACTTACCGAAAACGCTGTAGGTGTTGCCTGTGACCGGTTTGACTTCTACATCCCAACCCAGTGCATTGAGTCGCTCGGCCAACTCCGTCAGGTCATGGTTGACCTTGATGATGTTGAACTCGCGACCGTCCGTTAGCTGGCGATTGTCGCCGCCACCGCCGGGGCCGCTCGTGTGACTGTCCACGATGAGGATATGACCGTTCGGTTTGAGGGATGCTGCGATCTGAGCCCAAAACGACTCGAACCGCTCCATTGGTACGTGGGACATCCAGAAAGCGGCGAAGACAAGGTCGTACGAGCCAGGCGGATCAAGGTTGAAGATGTCCGCAGTGACCCGGGTGACGCGTGGGTCATCGATCCTATCGACGCTCAGGGCATGCATTTCCGGTGAGGAGTCGACAGCCGTGATGGCGTCTGCATACTCCAACAACCGCTGCGTCCAAAGCCCTGTGCCGGATGCCAGTTCCAGGCAGCTTGCAACGTGAGGGCATGGCTTCAGGGCAGTGTCGGCCAGGCTCTCCCAATGCTCCCGGTCATAGACCTGCTCGTTGTAATCCCCGGCGAGCTGACGGTAGAAGGCAATCTGTTGCTGGATAAAGTCGTCGGTATCCATAGCATCCTATTCGATAGTACTTACTAACATGAATCTGAAAGCGATACCGTCAGAGTGGGTGGAGGGCTAGCCCTCCCTATTCGATGGAGACCAAGTAGTGGTAGTGGGTCTGCCCGCCATTCACAGCCTCAACCTCCGTGCCTGGGTGAGCGTGCTGCAGGCTCTCCACGGCGTCGTTGGCATCATCTTCAGAGACGTCGCCGCCCCAGTACAGCGTCACCAGTGATCCCGCCTCGGGGGCTGCTGCGTGAACCAGTGAGGTGAGGGCGTCGTGGTGCGATGCCGATGCGTTAACCAGCTTTCCTTCAAGCAGCCCCATGACCTGTCCGCCCTGAACCTGGGTGCCATCCACCTGAGCGTCACGCACCGCAGAAACTACCTCACCGCACAATATCGAGGTCGCACTCGTGGTCATGGTGTCGGCGTTGTCTGCGATGCCATCGTCAGGCGAGTACGCCAGCATCCCGGCGATGCCCTGGGGCTGCGTTTTAGTCGGGATGACACGCACTGGGATCGTTGCTAGTTCGGCGGCCTGTTGCGCAGCCGGTAGGACGTTGGAGTTGTTCGGCAGGAGTATCGCGGAGTCGGCGTTGAGGACATCGATGGCGTCCAGCAACTCCTGGCAACTGGGGTTCATGGTCTGACCACCGGTGACGATGACTCCGACGCCCAGGCTTCGGAAGACCGCTTCCATTCCGGAACCCTGAACCACGGCCACAACCCCAAGGGGCGACGATGCATGCTCTTCATGATGGGCGGCTTGGAACTCCTGGTGCTGCGCATCCATGCTCTCGATCTTTACCTGGTCGACGACACCCCACGTTCTCCCAAGCTCCACCAGCGCATCGGGCTCCATGGTGTGGGCGTGGATGCGAACCATGCTCTCATCACCGATGACCACCGTGGACTCTGCCATGACGCTAATGCGCTCGCGAAGGTTGTCAGGGACCAGACCCTGGCCGCTGATGATGAACTGGGTGCAGAAGCCGTAGACCTCCGACTCCACGGAATCCAGGAAGCCGGGAGCCACATGGCCAGTTGCGCCATCGAGCTCCAGCAAGATTGCTGATACGTCTTCGCCACGCAAAGCCCGAAGTGCGCCATCCATCATCAGGGCAAACCCCTCGCCACCGGCGTCTACCACGCCTGCTGCCTTCAGTACCGGCAACTGCGAGGGTGTTTGGGCTACGGCCTCCTGGGCCGCGACCAGACCCGCGTCAAGTACATCGGTGATAGCGGTATCGTGGACACTGGCGGCTTGCATGGCCTCTGCGGTCATACGGATGACCGTTAACATGGTGCCTTCAACGGGGTTGCTAACAGCGCGGTATGTGGCTGAACCACCCTCGACGAAAGCAGCAGCAAGCAATGCAGTATCGGCATCGACGTGGCCGTCGAACGTGCGGGCGAGGCCCCGGATGAACTGGGAGAAGATGACGCCGCTGTTACCCCTGGCCCCCAGCAGTGCCCCTCGCGCAGCAGCATTCGCTACATCGCTGACGGACGAGCCCGGAGCTTCGTTGGCCTCTTGGACGACGGTCCGTAGGGTCAGGAGCATGTTGGTACCGGTATCACCGTCCGGCACGGGGAAGACGTTCAGGGCGTTCACGGCATCAACATTGGCTTCCAACACCTGGGCACCGGCGGAGAACATCTGACGCAGTCCGTCCCCATCCAGTCGCGTAACCAATGCCGCCTCTGCCATAATGCCCTCCACCCCTGGGGTCAGTCACCTTGCCCAAGGGAAATGCCTATGGTACAGTAATCCATGGACTCTATCCACGCAAAACTCCATTATCAAAGGGCAAGACTATGGCGATGTGTCAGGTATGCGGCAAAGTCGGCAGTTCCGGCCATAACGTTAGCCACGCAAAGCGACGAACGAACACTCGTTGGTTGCCCAATGTGCATCGCGCAACAATGGTGATAAACGGTCAGCGACAAAGGGTGAAGGCCTGCACACGCTGCATCCGGAGCCAGTACAAGTCCGCCAAGGTGAAGTAGAAGACTTCGGCGGATCCTCGGTTCCCTTTCAAGAACCCACGTAACAGCCGTGTAGTGTTGTGCCCATCGTGATGGCTAAAGGCTGGGGATGCTACTTCGTAATCGAGCCATTGCGTCGGCGACGCTCTCTCGATCATTGTAGATAGCGGAGCCTGCTACCAGCACCCGCGCCCCGGCGTCTACCACCTGAGCGACAGTGCTCGTATTGATGCCACCGTCCACCTCAAGCTCCGCCTCCAGATCAAGCTCGTCCAGCAATGCACGCAGCTTGCGCACCTTGGGTACCACGGAAGGAATGAAGCTCTGTGCCGGGAACCCCGGGTTCACGGTCATGGCGAGCACCAGGTCAACGTCTGGCAGCATTGCTTCAATGGCGCTGATGGGTGTACCTGGGTTGAGCGCGACGCCAGCGCGGACACCTGCTTCCTTGATCTGATGGATGACTCGATGGAGGTGTGTGCAGGCCTCTACGTGCACTGTCAGGATGGAGGCTCCCGCCTTGGCGAACGCATCAATGAAATCGCCAGGCGACTCTATCATGAGGTGAACATCCAGCGGAATGTCGGTCTTCGCCCTCAGGGCATTGACCAGCATCGGGCCAAAGGTGAGATTGGGGACATAGTGCCCGTCCATGACATCGACGTGGATGTAGTCCGCTCCCGCTGCAACTGCTTGACCCACCTGCTCCCCGAACGCAGCGGCGTCCGCCGATAGGATGGATGGAGACAGCTTGACCCGGGCGTCTTTAGGCATGTTTCCTCTCCTGTGGCTACGGTAGTCTTTCACTAGGGGCATAGATATGATACAACATGGCGTACCCTCTTTTCTCAGTACACCAAAGGAAAGTTGGTCCTAGCCGTTTTGTCTCCCGCCCTATTTGCTGTCCTAGCCGGGCTCTTCTTCGCCCTTTCGTCTATCTACACCAGATGGGGATTGGAACGCGCGGGTACCGGAGCTGCCGTGCTGGTGACGGCCCTTGCCAACGTGGTGGTCTTCTGGCCGTTGTTCCTGATCTTTGCGCCCTTTGGCAGCATCTCCAGTTGGGCAGTACTGGCCTTCATAGGCGCAGGAGCCACCGGGCCGTTCCTTGGCCGCATGCTGCTCTTCAACGGCATGGCAAGGGTTGGCGTCTCTGTCGCAACTCCGCTCTACAACATTCAAGTGCTCTTCGCTGTTATCGGCGGCGTGATCTTCTTCAACGAGACACTGACACCATTCGTCGGGCTGGGCACGTTGGTGTTGCTCGGTGGGGTTGCTCTGCTGAGCCTGGACATCTCCGGAGGGAACAAAGACAAGCCACGACGCCTCGTCGATCTGGCTTTCCCTCTGGCGTCCGGGTTCTTCTTCGCGGTGTCATTCATGCTCAGGAAGTGGGGGTTGCAGATAGCACCAGAGATCTATCTGGGCCTGGCGATGATGGCATCTACATCCTTCTTCACGGCATTCATCCTGGCACCCGTCCAGGGCAAGTCCCTCGCATTCCCCAGAGGCCACCCGTTAGTGATGTTCGCCATCGCCGGGCTGCTGACCAACGTTGCCCAGCTGTTCAGCCTGACGGCCATCCTGGAGGGGGACCTGGTGGTAGTCATCCCGCTTCAGAACACGCAGCCGCTCTTTGCGCTGCTGTTTTCCGCAATGTTTCTACGCCGGCTGGAACATGTGACGCCGATGATCATTGGAGGGGCGGGGCTGGTGGTGGCGGGAGCCGTGCTGGTAAACTTCTAAGTTACACGCTTGGAATGTGAAAGAGCCCCGTCCTGACATATCAGGGCGAGGCTCTTTCTGCTAATCGAACTGACTTAGCTGAGGTGCTTGCCAAAGAAGGTGAGGGTCCTGGGCCAGGCGTCCTCAGAGGCCTCTTTGTTGTAGCTGCCACGGTCATCGCAGAAGAAGCCATGACCTGCGCCCTTGTAGATCTGGAACTCCACGTCCTTACCAGCCCCCTTCAGGGCTTCCTCGATACGGTTGACGTGGGCAGGCGGGATACCGGCGTCGTCTTCGCCCCAGAAACCGATGACTGGGCAGGCAACCTTGGAAGCCTGATCCAGGCCGGAGGGTGTGCCAGCAGGCGCATCGTCACGGGGTACGATGCCGCCACCGTAGTAGATGGCCGCCGCTTGGATGCCAGCAACTGCGTGGGATGCCATGTATACTACGCCGCCACCGAAGCAGTAGCCGACGATGCCGATGCGCTCATTGGCGCCGCTCTCCCCCTTCAGGTGTGAGATCACTGCGTTCAGGTCTGCCGTGATGCCTTCCGGGGTGGTCGTGGCGCGAAGTCGGAATGCCTCCTCGCGATCCTCGTAAGGCACAGTGAGGGCATCACCCTTGCGATAGAACAGGTCAGGAGCCACAGCGTAGTAACCCTCCGCAGCAAAGCGACGGGCTACGTCCTTGATGTGGTTGTCTACGCCAAAAATCTCCTGAATGACAATGACCGTGGGGTGGGGCTGGTCATCGGCCGGGTGGAACGCAAAGCCGGTCATCGTTCCATCTGCGGTCTTGATAGCTAGGTTCTCTGCAACAGTATCCATACTTCCTCCTCGTTGTGCCTGGGCTGGTTGAGTATTGTATCCAACACGCCGTAAATGGCAAGGGGGTACGTGGGATATTGCCGGTAACGGTGCGGGGGTTAGTTCTTGGCGATGGACAGGATGCGTTCTACCATGGTGTCTGAGGCGTAAGGCTTCAGGACGTAGCCGTCTGCACCTGCTTGGACACTGCGCTCCATGAGGTCACCACCGTAAGCGCTCAGGACCACAACCTTCACCGCGGGAAACTGCGCTTTGATCTGGGTGATGGTTTCAATCCCACTCATTCCTGGAAGCAGGAGGTCAGTTGTGACGACATCTACCTTAGCCAGTTCCAAAAAATTCAGGGCCTCTTCTCCAGAGGCGACCTCGCCGACAACTGAAAGGTGTTGATCGTTCTCAAGCAGCCGTCGCTGTGTTTCACGGATTGCTGCATCATGATCCACGATAAGGATGCGAACGCCGTACGGAGTGGGGCTCTTGTCGGAAGGGATTTCTGAGGCTGGATGCTGAGTGCTCATGCTATCAACCAACGGTACTGATTTTGCATAGCGTTAGCGCATTTAGATGTGTCGCAGAGTAATCTTTAACCTTGCGCTAATAGCATTACAGAAAAATGGTAAGTCGTAATGAGATCAGTGAGGTGTGAGGTGGGGAGGACTTGCGTGTGAAATATGTGTGGGATTTGGGGTTGCTATCGATTTCTGTAAGTTCTATGACTCTCACGCAAGCAGATAAAACAGGGAGTCAACTGGAAATACGCCATACAGTGGAAGTTTCTTCCCAGAGCCTGAGACAGCGCTGAACCGACTCAGCACTGCCTGTAATGATGCGTTGATTACATGTCGAAGCTGACAACAACCGCCGCGTTCACAATAATCGATGAATCGGTCCCATCCTCGTTAGGGACTTCCAGCCCACCCTGGACGATGGTGATGGTGTTGTTGTTGCCGTGGGGAAGCGCATCCAGAACCTCGTCACCGTTCACAGAGCTTGGGTCGGGGGCGCCTATCGTCACATCAACGAACATATCGTCAACGTCTTTGCCGAGATGCTTCGCTGCGCCAAAGCTGTTGTGCCAGATGGCCTCACGTATGGCCCGCACAGCCGCCTTTGTATTGTCCTTTCCGTGTAGGTCTGTTCCCATGCCCATTTCCAGGAGAAACCGATTTTTTGCCATTGTTGTATGCCCTTTCATCGTCGAGTGTTGGTCTGCGGCATGATAGACCAATGCGTCGAGCTTCGCATCATTGCTATACTGCCGTGGCATTCTGGATGTCGAGGACTAAAGTCGCGATGAGGAGGCTGCTATGAACTGGTGCAGGTATCAGGACGGTGACCAGGTGCTCTTCGGGATCATCGATGGCGATACGGTGAGGGCCGCAACGACAAGCCCCTTCGATGGCGGCGTCGCCACGGGAGAACCGCAGACGCTGACGAATGTAACGCTGTGCCTTCCGTGCATCCCACCTACGTTCTATGCTGCAGGAGCCAACTATCGCGCCCACTTGGCCTGGGCCGCAGAGAACCTGGGCGGCAGCGGCAAAGCGCCACCTCGAGCGGACATCGGTTACCGCGCCAACAACAGCCTGGTGGCCCACGGAGAGAACATTGTGATCCCGCGCGATTCGTCAGGCGTCGTTCAGGTGGAGGGCGAGCTAGCAGCGGTCATCGGCAAAACGGTGAAACACCTCACGCGGGAGAACGCGCTGGATTGTGTGCTTGGCTACACAATCGGCAACGATGTCAGTGAACGGACATGGCAGTCGGGCGACCGTACTCTGTGGCGGGCCAAGAACACTGACACGTTCAACCCCATGGGGCCATGGATCACGCCCGGCCTGGATCCGGAGACGTTGGAGGTCACCACCAGCATCAACGGGGTTGAGGCGTCCCGTTACCAGACCAAGGACATGATCTTCTCGTTGGTGGACTTCTTGGTGGAAACGACCAAGTACGTCACCCTTTATGCAGGTGATGTGATGTGGATGGGCTGCGATGGTGAAACGCCGGTCATCAAAGCGGGAGACGTGGTGGAGAT
>CAJWXP010000051.1 GCA_913049785.1 uncultured Dehalococcoidia bacterium
GAAGTGTTGCGCGTGCCTTTAGCCTTGCGGACGAAGCGATGGAGGTCGAGGGCGCACCTGGCGAAAAGATAACGGGCCTTCCAACCGAAAACGCACCGCGCGATACATCCACCACTTGACGCGCATGAGCCCGAAATGTCATCATACCCGCCTTGAACTCCCGTCCTTTTTCCCCATTTTTCAATGATTTTACGATTATTAGGAGCCCCATACGATGTCTCGCCTCGAAGGAAAAGTTCTCGTCGCCCAAGGTGGCGGACCCACCGCAGTAATTAACCAAAGCGTCGTCGGCGCCGTCCTCGAGGCCGGCCGCGATGACCTCCACAGCCTGGTAGGACAGCATGGCCGCGGTTTCCATCGGGAGTCCGAACATTTCAAATTGCTCCTTTGTACTAATCCGGCAACTAGCCGATTGGTTCGCCTGGGGGCACCGTGACCGGCGCAATCTGCTCGAGGCTGGACGGGTCGCTGCGCATCTGCTCGATCGTCCCCTGTCCGGGCAGGCGGTCGTCGCCTGTGTATGGTGTGCCCTGGATGTTCATGCGGATGCGGGGGCACAGGGCCGGGACGGGCAGGTCTTCAGCTTTGGCCAGCTCTTCGATTTTCGCCAGACCTTCCGTCTTCAGCCACTTTAGCGTGAAGCGGTTGGGGTGCCAGGCGTCGCCGAACCTGATGGCGCGACGTATAGCTGCATCGCTCCTGCCACCGATCCAGATGGGAGGGTGCGGCGACTGCGCTGGCTTCATTCCTGCAACATCGGCGAAGGACACGAAGGTGCCCTCGTAGGCTGCCATGTCGCTTGTCCAGAGGGTCTTGATAGCAGCCAGGTAGTCGTTGGTCATGGCACCGCGCTTGTTGAACGGGATGCCAAGGGTATCGAACTCGCTCTGGATGGCGCCCACGCCCACGCCGAAGATAAACCGACCGCCGCTCAGTTGGTCGAGGTTCGCTCCGAGTCGAGCCACCTGCATGGGGCCGCGATACGGTAGTACGATGACGGTGGTGCCGAGCTTGATGCGCTTCGTCTGTCCTGCCAACCATGACAGCGTGGCGAAGGGGTCGTAGAAAGGCTCCGGGTAGTTCTGCGCTACGCCTGGTGTGACCGCAATGTGGTCTGAGATCATAATGGAGTGGTAGCCCAACTCCTCGGCAGTCGTCGCCCACCTCGACAACGATTCAGGGGTGACGCCGGGGCCGAAGTTCAGGAGGTTCACGCCGACTTTCATGGTGGTTGTCCTTATTGGAGTTGCCTTGATGGCTGGAGGAAACGTAGCCGTCAGTAGGTGCCATGTCAAGGCTCTGGACAATGATACACCACCCCTATAAAGTGCCCCCAGAACGAATAGGCAGGTGTTGATGACCACCTACTCCAGCCCGCCGTGCGATGTGGGTGTCCTGGAATCAGGGGAATTCACCGAGGCATGTACGCCGTCTACGGGTCGATGGGTGCTGGCCGCGACCATCCTCGGCTCCAGTCTAGCTTTCATCGACGGGACAGCGATTTCCGTTGCCCTTCCGGTGTTGCAGAAGGACCTGGGCGCCAGTGTCACGCAGATGCAGTGGGTGGTTGAGGCCTATGCCCTCTTTCTAGCTGCATTGCTCCTGGTGGGCGGCGCGATGGGTGACCGGATTGGTCGGAAGCGAGTGTTCGGCATCGGCCTCTTCGCCTTGGCATCAATCTGGGGCGGGCTTGCTCCCAGCGCGGGGCAGCTCATCATCGCGAGGGCGTTGCAGGGTGTCGGCGGGGCCATGATGGTACCGGGGCCAGCCTGGCGATCATCAGCGCGTCGTTCTCCGACGACGACCGTGGTCGGGCTATCGGCACATGGTCTGGGTCCACTGCCATTACCGCGGCCGTTGGGCCTGTGTTGGGCGGATGGCTGGTCACGAATCTATCCTGGCGATGGGTGTTCTTCATCAACATCCCCATTGCGATCATCGTATTGATGATCCTGTTCTTGAAGATCAATGAAAGCAGGAACGAGTCGGCGCAGGGCCCCATCGATTGGCTTGGCGCTGCGCTCAGCACCCTGGGATTGACAGGATTGGTTACGGGTTGGTGGAGTCGCGCAACATGGGGTTCAGCCACCCCGCTGTCGTAGCAGCCCTGGTTGTAGGTGTCGGTTCAATGGTGGGTTTCGTGTGGTTGGAATCACGCATCGCCAATCCGATGATGGACTTCAAGGTCTTCAAATCCAAGAGCTTCAGCACGGCGAACCTCCTCACCTTTTTGTTGTATGGGGCGCTGGGTGGTTCCCTCTTCTTCCTTCCTTTCAACATGATCCAGGTGCAGGGATATTCGGCCACCGAGGCGGGTGCTGCATGGCTGCCGTTCATCATCATTATCGCCGTGCTGTCGCGGTGGGCTGGAGGGCTCATCCAGAAATTCGGACCCAAGCTACCGTTAGTGATCGGGCCGGCGATATCTGCGGTGGGGTTCGCGTTGTTCATGGTGCCTGGCATCGGTGGGAGCTACTGGACCACGTTCTTCCCGGCGATCCTGGTACTGGGAATCGGCATGGCTATCAGCGTCGCGCCGTTGGTGACGGTAGTCATGGGCTCAGTGGACAAGGAGTACACGGGCCTGGCCTCCGGCGTGAACAACGCTGTTTCCCGCACGGCATCGCTGCTGGCGTTGGCCGTGTTCGGTGTTGCGCTTCTGGCCATCTTCAACGCGACGCTCGACAACAAACTCGACGCCATCGACGTGCCGCCTGCTGTCCAACTGGCGCTGGAGGGCCAGCGGGAGAACCTGGCGGGCGCAGAGGTGCCATCTGACATCGATCCGGCGTTGGGCCGATCCCTGGAGCGCGCTATCGACCAGGCGTTTGTGGAGAGCTCCCGGTGGGTGATGCTCATCGGGGCCATCCTGGCGGCGCTTGCATCCATTGCAGTGCTGTTCACCATTGGAAACCCACCGAAACCAGAGCCTGCTCCCTCGCCACAGGCACCACAGGCTGCATGACCTTGCCCTGTGGGGTATGCTAACGCCAGCATTACAAGGAGCACGGGTTGTCGACACCTCCCATCTCTGACACATCGCCTCAGTTCTTCTACGGCTGGATCATGGTCATCGTGGCCTGCGTCAAAGGCTCCTTCAACGTCGGCAGCGCGGTCTTTGCCACCAGCCTTTTCCTGGCACCCATGCATGACGAGCTGGGCTGGAGCCGAACGTTGATTTTTGGTGCCCTCGCTGTGCGTACGATAGGTGGTGGGCTCATGAGTCCACTCGTCGGGCCTCTCGGTGACCATCCCTGGGCCCCACGGGTTGCGCTGCCCATCGGATCCATCATATTCGGGGTGTCCTTCATATTAGTTAAATGGGCGGATACTCCTCTTGAATACTATTTGGCGTATGGAGGGCTGGGCGCGATCGGGTTGGCACTGACCAGTAACCCGATTCTGGAAGGTGTAGTACTGAAGTGGTTTGTCCGGAAGCGCGCTTCAGCCATCACCTGGATGTCTATCGGCGCGCCCACAGGTGTGATGATCTTCCCGCCGATATTGGCGATCCTCATCAGCGCAGTAGGCTGGAGGGACGCCTGGCTCTGGATGGGCATTGGGACGATTGCGGTAATGTTGCCACTCTCCCTTCTGGTACGCACCTCGCCGGCGTCTATGGGTCTTTTACCGGATGGAGATAAGCCTGGTGATTCCCAGCGGAGTTCCTCTGCGAGAGACAAAGCTATTACCAATGAATATAGCTTCACCAGAAGGGAAGCGTTGCATAGCAAGAGCTTCTGGTTATTGTCCCTGGGACTAGTATTAGCCGTCATTGGCTTGCCGGGGTACCAGGCTCACTGGGTGCCCTATTTTGAAGACATTGAGTTCAGTCGAGGGCTGGCAACAACCGCCCTGACGGTGTTCGGGCTGTTCTCCATTGCCGCACGGCTTGTGTGGGGTTACCTCTCTGCACGACATGACATCAAGTCGCTCATGGTGGTCCAAGCAGCTCTGGCTGCGATGGGCATTGTTTTCATCCTGACAGTGCAGAACAACTTCATGTTGTTCACCTGGGCGGTGTACCAGGGTTTGACGCTGGCAGTGTTCTTCCAACTCCAGGCGTTGTTGGTGGTGAACTACTTCGGCAGGGCACACATCGGTGCCATCCGGGGTGTGATGTTCCCCTTCATCACCCTGGGGTCCGCCTCAGGGCCCATGATCATTGGCGCGCTTAGAGACTGGTTGGGCTCGTACAATATACCGTTCACTATGGTGATCATCACGTGGCTATTAGCAGGAGTTGTGATATATATGGCCAAGCCGCCAAAAGTTAACCCTTATCCAGAGGCTATAGCATGATTACTCCCGAGCCGTCTTCCTACATCCTGGTAACTGATTCGAGGCATCTCGAGAAGGTGTGTCGAACGCTGCTGCAAGCCACTCGAATCGCGGTGGATACAGAGGCTGACAGCATGCACCACTACCCGGAGAAGGTGTGCCTGGTGCAGATCGCTACCGAGGAGCAAGCCTACCTCATCGACCCGCTGGCCATCCATGACCTCTCAGCCCTGGCTCCTGTGCTGGCTGAAAAGGGCATCCAAAAACTCCTGCACGGTGCTGACTACGATGTGCGAGGGATGAACCGCGACTACGGCATGGTGTTCAATAACCTCTTTGACACTCACCTTGCAGCGCGGGTGTTGGGACTAGAACGCCTGGGCCTGGCGGGGTTGCTGGAGGATGTTCTGGAGATTGAGATTCCAAAGGACAAGCGCATCCAACGGGCAGACTGGTCCAAGCGACCCCTAGACGACGATGCGTTGAGTTACGCGGTGGGCGATGTGGTTCACCTGTTTGCGCTTAAGGACGCTCTGGAGGAGAAGCTACAAAGTCTGGGGAGGTCTGCGTGGTCTGCAGAGGAATGCGAACGTCAAGCAGAGGTCCGATACACCCCACCGGATCCCGTTGCTGCTGTGTTCGCCATGAAGGAGAGCCGGGGGTTGGACGGCCAGGGGCTTGCAGTGCTGAGTGCGCTATACGATTTCAGAGACGTACAGGCCCGCAGGTTGGACAGGCCCCCAGCCTACATCATCTCTGCAGCAGTAATGGGGGCCATAGCCGTAACGCCCGGGATGCCGCTGGACAAGGTTCCTGGGCTGAGTCAGGGCACTGTGCGACGTTTTGAACGGGAGATCCAGACAGCGATCCGCAAGGGCGTGGATGCTCCACCTCTGCAACGTCCCGCGCCGCAGTTCCCACCACGGGCAAGGCCGTCTGCAGTGCAGGTGAAGCGATTGGCCAACTTGAAGGCATGGCGTACGGCTGAGGCCAAGACCATTAAGGTAGATCCGTCAATGATCTGGCCCATGCGCAGTCTGGAGCGACTCGCACGAGAGCCGGGCACCCTGACGGACGAGCAGTTCTCAACAGAAGTTCGTGGATGGCAGCGTGAGCAGTTCAGCGGGTCGCTTCGGGAGGCGCTGGTCACGAACAAGCCTGCTGCCTAGAGCTTCGCCGCCCTTGGTGCTAGCTCCGTTCCTAGATACTCGATAAAGTCATCATCCTCGAAGTCTAGGTGCTGGAACATCACCTCACTCAACCCCAACTCCGCCAACTCACCAAGCTTGTCGATCACCTCGTCAGTACTTCCGACGATCATGCCTCGCTCTCGGGCGGCGTCGAGCAACTCGGCTTGCGTCGCAGAGGCATCTTTCTTCAGAAACCATCGTAGGTGATCGGCTGAACCCTCCTGATTCGGTCCCAGAATGCCGAAAGTCATCATGGAGCGTTTGATGGTGGAAGGGTCTCTGCCCACAGCGTCGCAGTGTTCCGCCAGCACCTCCACCTTGTGGGCGTACGCTTCTGGCGGCATGCTGATGCCGTTCCACTCGTTGGCGTACTGTGCCACCAGCCGCAACGTCCGCTTCTCCCCGCCACCGCCTATGAGCAGTGTTGGCCGCCCTTCAGGGGGCTTGGGAAGACAGTCAGCTTCCTCAAGGGTGTAGTAACGACCTTTGTACGTGGCAGGGCCTGGCGACCAGAGGCCCTTCATCACGTTGATCGCTTCTTCAAGCCGATTCAGGCGCTCGCCCACCGGGGGGAAGTTGACGCCGTAGGCCTTGTGCTCTTCCTCGTTCCAGCCACCGCCAAGGCCCAGGACGAAGCGACCGTGGCTGAGTTGATCGATCTGCGCCGCCATTCGACCGACGTTTGCCGGCGGTCGGAAGGTGACGGGCGTGACCATCGGGCCGAAGCGGATGCGACTCGTCTGGAGGGATGCCATGACGAAGGAGAGGTACGGTTCCAGGGAATCTAGCTGTTCACCGATGAAAAAGTGGTCTGAGCGGAACACGCCAGCCAGGCCAGCCTCTTCTGATTTTGCCAGGATGTTGCTCCACTTGTCCCAGGTCAGTCCGTTCTGACCTTCAACCATCAGACTGATGTCCATTTGTGCTCCTTATTGACGCGACTGGAAGCTATTTGAAGGCGCGCTCAGTGTATCCGCAGGGTGAGGGGTTGTCACGAACCGGAACCGATGCTGTCACGCAGGCGTCATTTCATCAGAAGAGACAGGGCCATGGGGACTCGGCCACAGGAGGGGAATCATGTTGGTAAGACTCATCACAGCGGCGATGCCGCAACCCAAGAGGGCAGAGGAGGCGAGAGTGCTTGCACTCGACCCGGTGGTTGCATTACTCGAACGCGTTACGGCAAGGCAGGAGAGTTACTAGATAGCGGGCAAAAGAAGCCGCCGGTCAGGTTTCAACCCACTGCCTGCTTCTACAAAAGAGAGGCAGCAGCACCGCAGAAATAAAGTGCCTCATAGGTGTTATGAATTTGAATATTTTTGTTGAGGCGCAGAGAAAGCGCTATCCACCACCATAGACTAGTTCAAACCAATATTCAGACGTTGAATTTTTTAATTTTCCTGCCTTCAAATCATCTAGAATTTCTTTTAACGAAGAGACATGGAGGGCAGTCTGCTGGCCTAGAATGCGAACCCCAGAGCTATTCATGGTACGTATGAATTGCATTATTCCCACAACGTTCCCGTCCATATCGATAACAGGCCCTCCGCTATCCCCGGGGTCGAATGCGGCATCTGATTGAAATGCCCTTACATCTAAATCGGGATAGTGTTTAACTGTAGTCACCACACCAAATTTAGCTGACGGGAAACCTTCAACGCCATTTGACCACCCTATACCAAGAATCGGTTCCGGAACATCCGCAGAACCCAAATTCCCCAAGGGCAATGGGCTTAGAGTGGCCTCTATCCTTAGGAGAGCAATGTCCGGCATTTTGTCCCAGCCGATCACTCTGCCTATCACCTCTTCCGTGCCATCATCCGTTGGAATAAACACAGACAACCTATCGAATGTGAATCCCTCAATAACGTGGAACGCTGTGACAATAAGATCTTCTTCAATGGCCCAACCTGTGCCTACGGCTGACTCGGGCGTCACTATTCTGACTATTGAAGGTTTAACGGTTAGGTACAGATCATTAAGTGACACCTCTGGCGGAGGCGGCGTTGCGGTGGGTTGTCGGTTGGACGCGGCATACGGGTTGCAGTGGGTTGTGGCGTTGGACGTGGAATTAGAGTGGGCGTAGGTTGTGGTGTCGGTACAGATTGTGGTGTTGGAACCATAGCCGGAGTAGGTGAAGGTACAGCTGTGGCTGTTGGGACCGCAGTAGCAACGCCTGATATCGCCGTAGCGATTTTTGCCGTTACTGTTCCCTGGATATCATCCTCCGATGGACCGCAGGCCATAACGAGAAGGAGCAGCATGATCGCAATAAATACAATGGTAACTCTATTCATCGTATACCCCGCTTATTAGCCCCCATTGTATGCGAACTTCTCGAAATGTCAGAAATGGTTAAGGAAAATTGCCAGATGGTGGAGGATGTGACATGAGCCGAGATGAGGTTCAAGAAATTCAGAGCTGTTGGTCGGAACTGAACCGGCGACCTGCGCCTATTAAATAGCCTCTCTGCTAGCAACGCACCTTTATTTCACCTGGTAGACCCCTGCGCTTTAAGATCTCTTTGGCCTTGGCATGAGAGAACCACACCATCTTACCCATGATGGAGTCGTCTGCATGAAATTCCAACTCCGTAAAAAATTTCAGGTAAAACAGTCCTGCCGCTCGTTGGGACAACGCCGAGCCAGGCACTAATGCGATTTGGGCGAAGCTGTCTCGTGCATTAAGAATCGATTCGCCGGTATCGAGGTCAGGCGTCTCCCAGGAGCATATGGCAAGCAGCCTAGGAGTCAAAGTGCCGTAGTTTGATAGCGACGTCCAGTATGCAGTCAGGTTCGTATCCTCAGGTACGTCTGCAGCCTTCCCATGGCAAAGAAGAAACAAGCAATTGAAGGAATCCTGACCGTCCAACACGGTATCCAGGTCTTGAGCTTGGGAAGGCCGGAGGGGAACATCGCCTACCAGATCCAAACCCTTCCGTTTGAGCACTGTGAAAATGCGGTCGGCAAATTCGTTTTCCCAACCTTGGGTATTGCGCGTACCATCGACGATCAATATCCGGGGATTTCCGGGAATGGTTATCTGACTCCAGATCACGGGTAGATCTCCTAGCTAGTGATAGGCTGATCGACGAGATTATTTCTTCGATGGGTTCAAGGCTTTTGCCATGTCCGCTGCCTCTTCAGGAGTGAGCAGATAATCGAGCATGGTAACCACTCCCAATTTTTTCAAAGTGATTATCATGCGAAACGGGAAACCCTCTCGAGAGAACTCTTCGATCTCTACGGTCTTACTTTCTCGCGATGTCGTGTACAGGTTCGCCATACCCACTGCCTCCATTGAAAGATGACCGGACTACTGGATTTAACGTGCCGCCATTGTAGCCTAATCGTCAGCGGCAGGAGTAGTTCTTAACGCCGACTCTCTCGCCTGCCTCTATGTAGGTCTCGCCGATGTTTCCGTTGAATCAAACCTGATACTCAACAAGGCAACCGTCTGCCCTCAAATGACCTTTTGGCCCTAAGCTGAACGGACGGGCATACGAAGGCTGTGAGATCCATGTCTCAGCAGGCTTTGTAAGTCATGACATATAATACAGTCCGCCCAAGCTGGAGTTACTGAGGTTGAATCAAAAATGTCCAGACAGACGTTCGGTTGATTCAGCAAGGTGCATTCCCCGAATTTTGAACAGAAAGAAGCAAGATATGTATGTAATCAGGCGAGTGTTCAAGGTCAAACCGGGCACCACCCATAAGGCGGCTAAGGTCATTTCTCAATTAGCGAAAGCATATGAGAAAATCGGTCGGTCACCCACTAGGGTGTATTGGAGCGGCTACACTGTTCCGGGCCCCAGCAACACGGTTTACATGGAC
The DNA here is from genome assembly GCA_913049785.1 of uncultured Dehalococcoidia bacterium. Lineage (GTDB taxonomy): Bacteria > Chloroflexota > Dehalococcoidia > Lucifugimonadales > UBA1127 > UBA1127. Next base: position 9,305 of record CAJWXP010000051.1, read on the forward strand.
TGGACTCAAGAGATCCTTGGGTCTCCTTATGCGGAAGAAGCTAACGAGCCCGAAGGTGTTGAGGATTTGTACAAACAGCTCCATGAAATGCAGGAAGAGACTTCCATAGAATTCTACGAGATGGCCTAGCGTAAACCCCATCCATTGACCCCAGAAAAATCATACTGGAGGTTCTACGAATGAACGCTGTGAAAGACCTTTTGAAGTCTGGTAAGACTGTTGTAGGGACATCGACGCCCCCTGCCGCCGATACCGCGATGTTGGCAAATGCTGGGTTTGATTTCCTGCTTTTTGACACCCAACATGCGCCTGTGGAGCCCAAGCAGTTGATCCCCGCCATTCAAGCGATGCGCGGGACATCGGCGGCTCCGATCGTCCGCGTCAGCGCGATTCGCGCAGACTTGATCTGCTTCGCCTTGGACGCCGGTGCCAGAGGAATCATTGTTCCCATGGTCAACACCAAAAAAGAGGCCGAATATCTGGTGCGGAGCTGTAAATACTCCCCAATGGGTGACCGCAGCAACTCAGGAGTCCGTGGTGAGTGGGGTGATACCAAAGACTATCGCGGTTATCTGGATATGGTGAATGAGGAGGTTTTGATCATTCCCATGATCGAGACCCAGCAAGCGCTAGACAATATCGACGAGATTCTCAGTGTTCCGGGGTTGGACGTCCTCCTAGTCGGTCCATCGGACTTCTCTATCGAACTTAATGTGCCTCTTGATTACGCCAACGAGTCGTACCAACAGGGACTGGACAAGGTCGCAGCCGCCTGCAAGCGGCACGGAGTGGTTCCGGGCATGTATTTCATCCCACCCGGCATGGATCCCAACTTCTACGTGAACAAGGGGTTCAAGTTCTTCACCATGCCCTGGGGTAAGTGGGCAACGGACGGCGTCCGGAGTGGCCTGGGTGCCATCAAACGGTAATATCCCCAGATAGCTACACGAGTGTTGTGAGCAACAAGAAGGGTCAGCACTTGTGCTGGCCCTTGGCTTGGAGTTAGCTATGGAGCAACTGGCCAGTCAGGTAAATTAAATCAATCGAGTGAGGTGCGTTCTGTCGTCCGAATTAACCCTTAGCGTCGTCGACCAATCACCCATGCGCCACGGGGAGACTGGCGCTCATGCGTTGCGCGATACAGTGGAATTGGCCAAGGCCGTTGAGGCGCTGGGCTACGCTCGATACTGGGTGGCGGAGCACCACAGTACAGGCACTTTCGCGGGCACCAGCCCTGAGATACTGGTCGGCCAGATACTCGCTAACACCTCGCGCATTCGCGTGGGCAGCGGCGGAGTGATGCTGACTCACTACTCGGCGATGAAGGTCGCTGAGCAGTTTAGGATGCTCGACTCGTTTTATCCGGGTCGGGTGGACCTGGGTATAGGCCGTGCACCCGGCAGCGATCAGCGCACGATGATGGCCCTGGCCTACCCGAAGCGGCCGGTAGAGGTCGAGACGTTCCCCCAGCAGGTGTTGGACGTGGTGGGATACCTGCACAACGGACTTCAAGAAGACCATCCGTTTGTCTCGCTGAAAGTGGCTCCCGGCCTGAAACCTGAGACCGCACCTGAAATCTGGTTGCTGGGGTCTTCCGACTATTCGGCGCGGCTGGCGGCTCAACTGGGTCTGCCATTCGCGTTCGCCGATTTCTTCGGGACGACGAGCGGGCACGGGCCGACTGTGGCCGCGTTGTATCGACAGGAGTTCCAGCCATCTGAGCTATGCCAGGTACCGCGCCTGAATGTGACCGTTCAGGCAATCTGTGCGCCTACCACAGAGGAGGCTGAGCGGGTGGCAGCCAGCCGGAATTTCAATCGAGCCCGGAGAGTGCTGGGAATCCAGGGCGAGGAGATAGGGGATGGTATTTTGTCCCCCGAAGAGGCCGCAGCAAGGCCATTGCCGGAGAACGTGAGGGAGCATGTTCAGGCGTACGTGGACGGGTGTATAGACGGCGACCCGGAGCAGGTAAAAGCGGGGATACTTGCAGCGGCTGAGCGGTACGAGACGAAGGATGTGGGGATCGTGTCGATCACCTATGCGTTGGCTGACCGCATCCGTTCATACGAGCTGGTGGCGCAGGCGTGCGGGCTACTCTAGACCTCAGGTCTACTAAGAGGGTAGCATCGTGCATGGGAGTCAAAGTGATTGGACTGCGAGTTCTGTCCGTGGATAACGTGCCGGTGCTTGCAGATATAGATGAGGGGGGCCAAAGCAGTGTCAATTCTTGACCACATCGGAAACACGCCTCTCCTAAAACTTAATCACGTCGTAGATTCCTCGGATGTCGATATTTACGTTAAGTGCGAGTTCACAAACCCTGGAGGTAGCATCAAGGATCGTATGGCTCTTTGCATGATCGAAGGAGCCGAGGAGCGCGGTGATCTGAAACCGGGCGGAACGATTGTTGATCAATCCACCGGGAATACTGGTCCCGCGTTGGCATTTGTTGGGGCCGTGAAGGGGTACAGGGTCCAGTTGTTTCTCCCCGCTCAACTCTCAAGTTCATATGACCCCGCAGATCGGATTCGAATAGCCGAGCTATACGGCTGTAATGTGACTCCCATCGATCTCGACGAGCTGGTGGAAGATGCTGATAAATTGCAAGGGGTGGAGAGAGCCGCGACGTTTGTTGCAATCCGGATGAAGCAATGTTACGACCTGCAAAAGAGAGACCCATTTCATTGGTGGGCCAACCAATTATGCAACGTGGACAACACGAGGGCTCACCGAGAACATACAGGACGCGAGATCCTGGAGCAGATGGATGGTGAGATTGACGGCTGGGTAGCCTCAGTAGGCACAGGTGGAACCCTTCTTGGAGTTGCCCAATCCCTTAAGGAAGCAAACTCTGGCCTTAGGGTTACGGGTGTAGTACCTACTGATGACCCACGCATTGAATGGGTTCGATCCCGGGTGGTCCATAAGGCCTTGGCGAAATTTGGCCTACCCGAGATGAGATTCCTGATTGAAGACATTCTAGATGGCAACGTCATGGACAACGAAGTGACTGTAGAAAATGACGAGGCAAAGAAAATGGCCGACAGGTTGTGCCAAGAGGAGGGTCTTTTCTGCGGAATATCATCAGGAGCCAACGTTTGCGCTGCTATCGAGATGGCCAAGTCGATGAAAAAAGGCTCAAAGATTGTGACAGTAGTTGTAGATAGAAGAGACAGGTACTTTGCCGAGTACCCGAATGAACACTACGTCGTATGACGGCACCGTTTTTCATAGAACCATTCTTATATCAGGGTAGGTGGGGGATGCGGTCGATAAGGGGACAGGTTATTGGAGACAACAAAAAAGGCCAGCAATAACGCTGGCCCTTAGCTTTGAGTTACCTATGGAGCCACCGGTCGGGATTGAACCGACG
>CAJWXP010000052.1 GCA_913049785.1 uncultured Dehalococcoidia bacterium
CCCTCCTGTTGTAGAGGTAGCAGACTCCTCGGAGGGACCTGCCGCTGGAGAGCCCGAAGTCTTTGACGAGCCCGAGAAAGACGACGAAGAGAAATAACGACCCTTCCCTACGGGGAAGCGAGGCCACAGAAGATTTATCCATAAATCGCATGGCATTTTGAAGGGAGTGTGAACGGATGGCACAGAGCGGCGCGGAGTTCAACGCAATCAGGATTTCGTTGGCGTCGCCGGAGCAAATCCGGGCATGGTCATACGGCGAGGTCACCAAGCCGGAGACCATTAACTATCGAACATTACGCCCAGAACGCGACGGCCTTTTCTGCGAGCGTATCTTCGGTCCTACCAAGGACTGGGAGTGCGCATGCGGCAAGTACAAGAAGATCCGGTTCAAGGGTATCAAGTGTGAGCGTTGTGGCGTAGAAGTCACAAGAGCCAAAGTCCGCCGTGAGCGCATGGGCAACATTGAGCTTGCCGCGCCCGTGGCCCACATCTGGTTCTCCAAGGGCATTCCCAGTCGCCTGGGTCTGCTGTTGGACCTGTCTCCCCGTAACCTGGAGCGCGTACTCTACTTTGCCCAGTACATCATCACGGAAGTAGACACTGTAGCAAGAGACCAGGCTATCCAGGACCTTGAAGATCAGCACGCCGATGGCAAGCGACTCCTACGAGAGCGCGCCGAGGCTCAGGAAGCTGAAGCCGCAGAGGCCGTTGCAGAGCCTACGGATGCTGACGCGGAGTCAACCGACTCTGAAGCGACCGAAGAGCCGGAAGCCCAGGAACCTACAGGAACCGGGGCGTCCCTTGCTGAGCGCGAAGCAATGCTGGAAGAATCGTTCCAGACCAAGTTGCATGACCTTCATGAGATCCAGCCGATGAAGCTCCTTGTGGAAGCTCGACAGCGTGAGCTTTCAGACAAGTACTCCAATCTGTTCAAGTCCGGGATGGGCGCTGAGGCCATCCTTAACATCCTGAAGAACCTGGATTTGGATGCGGAGCGTGAGTTCCTGGCAATGGAAATGCATTCCACATCTGGCCAGCGCCGCAAGAAGGCTGTGAAGCGGCTCCGCCTGGTGGAAGCATTCCGCAAGAGCACCAACCGCCCTGAGTGGATGGTGTTGTCAGCACTACCCGTGCTGCCGCCTGACCTCAGGCCGATGGTCCAGTTGGACGGCGGGCGGTTCGCCACCAGTGACTTGAATGACCTGTATCGCAGGGTGATCAACCGGAACAACAGGCTCAAGCGTCTGCTGGAGCTGGAAGCCCCGGAGATCATCATCCGAAACGAAAAGCGCATGCTCCAGGAGGCTGTTGACGCCCTCATCGACAACGGACGTAGGGGCCGAGCAATCTCCGGCAGCCACAACCACAAGCTGAAGTCCCTATCGGACCTCCTGCGCGGCAAGCAAGGTCGCTTCCGCCAGAACCTGTTGGGCAAGCGTGTGGACTACTCGGGGCGATCAGTGATCGTCGTCGGCCCAAATTTGCATCTCTACCAGATGGGCCTGCCCAAGAAGATGGCCCTGGAACTGTTCAAGCCCTTTGTCATGCACCGTCTGGTTGTGCAGGGCCTGGCGCACAACATCAAAAGCGCCAAGCGTGCCGTAGAGCGCGTACGCCCGGAAGTCTGGGACGTGCTGGAAGACGTCATCAAGGATAGACCCGTTCTCATGAACAGGGCACCTACCCTTCATAGGCTTGGTATTCAGGCATTCATGCCAGTGCTCATCGAGGGAAGCGCTCCCCAGTTGCATCCCTTGGTCTGTAGCGCATTCAACGCCGACTTTGATGGCGACCAGATGGCCATCCACGTCCCTCTGTCACGCCGCGCAGTGCAGGAAGCAAAGAATGTCATGTTGAGCATCTACAACATGCTCTCTCCGGCCTCCGGTGAGCCTGTGGTAGCGCCAACCCTGGACATCGTTCTGGGTTGTTACTACCTGACAATGGAAAACCCTAACGCCCTTGGCGCAGGTAAGCGCTTCAGCTCATCAGAAGAAGCACAGATGGCCCTTGAGGCAGGCCTGGTCAACATCCAGGCGCCGGTGGAGGTCCTTTACAAGTATTCGAAAGACAATACCTCGTGGTTGACCACGACCGTTGGGCGACTCAAGTTCATGGAGTTGCTCCCCTCAGAGGTAGCGAATGATCCGACAAACTGGAACAAACTCATGGACAAGGGCACGCTCAAAGAACTGGTGTCCTATGCGTACACCATACTCACCAACCTGGAAACGGCCGACATGTTGGACGCGATCAAGAGCGCCGGGTTCCATTACGCTACCATTTCCGGTATCACTATCAGCATTTCAGACCTGGAAGTGCCCGCTGGCAAGGCCGAAGTTTTGAAGGGCTCAGAGGGCCAGATTCAGCAGCTTGAAGAGCAGTACCAGCGTGGTCTGATCACCGACAACGAGAAATATGACCAGACCATCAGGATTTGGACAGACGCCAGCGATAAGGTGACGAGCCTCATTGAAGAAGCTTTGCCCTCCTTTGGCGGCATCTACCTGATGGCCGCCTCTGGGACAAAAGGAAACATCAGCCAGATCAAGCAGATGGCCGGTATGCGCGGCCTCATGTCTGACCCTAAAGGCTTCCTGATACCTCTCCCAGTGAAGTCCAGTTTCAGAGAGGGTCTTAGCGTGCTGGAGTATTTCATCTCTACCCACGGCGCTCGGAAGGGACTGGCAGACACCGCGCTGCGGACTGCCGATAGCGGCTACCTGACCCGTCGAATGATCGACGTGGCCCAGGACGTGATCGTCCTTCACGAGGACTGCGAGACAGTCTCTGGGATCTGGGTACGCAAGGACGAGGGGAAGGAGCGGAGCAACGCAATAGCCCCGTTCCCCAACAGGTTGATAGGACGCGTGGTATGCGCCCCTGTGGCCGACCCCGCCAGCGGCGAGATTCTTGCGGACAGAGACGCGGTCCTCACCGCAGAACTGGCAAAGAGCTTGGCCGATGCCGAAGTCAGAGAAGTATACGTACGGTCGCCCTTGGCCTGTGAGGCCGAGCGCGGTATGTGTCGCATGTGCTACGGCATCATGCCTGCCACCGGGCGCATGGTGAACCTAGGCGATGCGACAGGGATAATAGCAGCTCAGAGCATTGGCGAGCCCGGGACTCAGCTCACCATGCGAACCTTCCACACAGGTGGTATCGCGGGTGTAGACATCACCAGCGGCATCCCAAGGGTGGAAGAGCTGTTTGAAGCCCGTATCCCAAAGAACACTGCTATCCTCTCCGAGATCGATGGCGAAGCGGACGTCACGGAAACCCCGGAAGGTAAGCACATCCGCGTAGTCAGCTCAGAAGAGTACCGGGAAGAGTACACGGTAGAGGACACCCACAAAGTCGTTGTGAAGACAGGCGACGTTGTGGAGTCCGGTATACCCCTTGCATTACCAAAGGCCACTCGCAAGAAGGTTCCGGAAGGCGAAGAGTTGCCCCCAATGGTCGCCCGCATGCCCGGCAAGGTCGAAGTGACCAAGGGTAAGGTGTCCGTGGTGTGGCAAGAGCAAGAAGAGCGCACCTATCCAACGCCGTTGACCGCCCACGTGGTGGTGAAGACCGGCGATGCGGTATCGGCAGGACAGGAGCTCATTTCTGGGCAGAAGAACCCCCACGACATCCTGCGCATCCAGGGCCGTGAGGCCGTTCATAACTACATCATCGAAGAGGTGCAGAAGGTCTACCGCTTCCAGGGTGTGAGCATGCACGACAAGCACATTGAGATCGTTATCCGCCAGATGATGCGGAAGGTCCGGGTAGACCACCAGGGTGATACAGAGTTGTTGCCCGGTGAGCCCGTTGACCGAATCATCTTTGACGAGTCCAACCGCAAGGTCATCGCCGAGGGTGGAGAGCCCGCGAGGGCGACGCCGATGCTTCTGGGTATTACCCGGGCATCCCTAAGCACAGAGAGCTTCCTGGCAGCAGCATCGTTCCAGGAGACCACACGTGTCCTCACGGAAGCTGCCATCTCCGGATCAGTCGACAAACTGATCGGCTTGAAGGAGAACGTCATCATCGGTCGGCTGATCCCAGCCCGCATGGACTTGACGGAAGAGGGTAGGCAACGCTTGGGCATCACTCAGGAAGAGGAAGAGGCCAAGGCAGCAGCCAAGGCCCTTGCCCTGGAAGACCTTGAAGGGGAGCTTGAGGACATCTCTGCTCTTCTGGCCCTTGACCCTGTTGAAGCATCCACAGTGGCTGAAGAGGGTTAGGCAATTATCATCTAGGCTTCATGGCCCGCCCCGATATACTGGGGCGGGCCATTTCATTTACACCCACCTGCTTAACAGTGCGCCTTGGTACATCTATACTGTCACCACATAGAGTCCATGGAGGTCATGTGCCAACCATCTACATAGCTGGAACAAGTTCCGGCACGGGAACTACAGCGGTGGCAACGGGTATCGCTGCGTTGCTTGCTAAAAGCGATGCAGGAGTCACCCTCGCAAAGGCTGTTAGGGTTGGTTCATCAGCCGAAACGGACGCAGACCCGACGTTCTACCAGACACTCCTGCCCCACAATGAGCCCCCCTCTGACTGGCCTATTACCCTTGACGATATCTCTGACGCATCGGCACTGGATGGGGTTGCCGCACGTCTCAAAGCTGCCAACCTGTCGGCAGGCCTCACGATTGTGGAAGGCGTTGGCGGCGACATGCCCGATGGCGATCGCCATCGCATCGACGCAACGCTCGCGAAGGCGCTGGACGCCAGGGTGATCCTTGTGGGCACTTACACCTCTGCTGAACCGAGCCAGTTGGCGAAGGCGGTCGGCGATCAACTGATGGGAGTCATCATCAACAGAGTTCCAGACCACAGTAGGCACGACGCGGAGACTACGCTGACATCGAGCTATCAGGAGCAGGGCATTTCAGTACTGGGGCTCCTGCCGGAGAGCAGGCGGATGCTTGCGCCTACTGTAGGGGAGGTTGCCGAGCATCTTGGGGCGGACCTCATCAACCGCACAACACTGACATCGCCGGAGACACAGCTTGGACAGCTTGTTGAATACTTCATGCTCGGAGGGTTGTTCCTGGATCAGGGTGGATACGTCTTCGGCCGAAGGGAGAACAAGGCCGTCATCGTGCGGGGCGACCGCCCAGACTTGCAGATGGCCGCGTTGGACACCTCTACGGTCTGCCTCATCCTGACGGGTGGCAAGACACCGGTGCAGTACATCGCACATCATGCTCAACTACGTCAGACGCCGATGTTGGCGACCCCATCGTCCACATTGGACACGATGGAACTGCTGCACAGCATCGGCGACAAGGCATCTGTTCACAGCCCCCACAAAGCTCAGTGTTTTGCTGACCTGCTAGAGGCACACTGCGATCTAGGTTCGTTGACCGCCCAAGCGGCTACCTAGCAGGCCTGGTAGCTACCTCGACTTTATCTCTTCAACAGCCTCGCCTAGCGTGGCAACAGGGTGCACCACAATCGTGTTCTACTCTTGCAGCTTCAAAGCGATCATCAACTGGTTTACCACGTGGCCATTGGGGGCATCTAGGACGAACCAGAGTGCGTGAGCGGGCATGTTGGTCCAACTACCTTGCACCGTGATACCCAGCTTACCAGCGGCCTCACCCATCTGCCCCAAGGCTGCTATCGCCTTTTTCGTCGCCTCGGGGTTTCCTATGGGGCAAGTGTCCGGTCCGTGGGTCACTACTGCCATGTGAAGCATTGTCTTCCCCCTTCTCCATTTAAACTATTCTGGTTTTAGGGCGAAGTGAATGTTACATCCGCGGCGATTTGATGCAAGCCGTGATGTGGTCGTTGACCATGCCGGTGGCCTGCATGAAGGCGTAGCAGATTGTGGTGCCAATGAACTTGAAGCCTCGCTTCTTCAAGTCCTTTGTCATTTCATCGGACTTCGGCGTGCTGACAGGGGTGTTCTCCATCGTGAGTTCGCCGGGTCTGCGAAGAGTCTTATGGCCGGTAAACCCCCAGATGTACGCATCGAATGTGCCGAACTCTTTCTGCACATCGAGGAATAGTTGGGCGTTGACGATGAAGGCGTTCACCTTCAACTTATTCCGCACGATGCCAGCGTCCCCAAGAAGTCGCTGCCTGTGGGCCTCTGTGTACACAGCGACCTTCTCAGCATCAAAATCGTCGAAGACCTCACGATAGCGCTCGCGCTTGTGCAGGATGGTTCGCCACGAGAGGCCGGCCTGCGCACCTTCAAGGCACAGAAACTCGAAGAACTTACGCTCATCGTGAAGGGGCGTGCCCCATTCATCGTCGTGATAAGCCATCATCAACGGGTCGTCCGGCCCGCCGAAGCACCGCATTCCCTGTGACTGCGTCATTTCCATAGTATGACCATATTTGTGGCAATGTGTGTGGCTGCCCGACCTGGATTCGAACCAGGGTCCCATGCTCCAGAGGCACGTGTGCTACCGCTGCACTATCGGGCATTTCTGGGTCAATCTAGTGTAGCGTTTGGCATTGCTACGGGTCAACCCAAGGGCAAGCCCTTGACCCATATGCCTGACGGTTACCTAAGGACGAGGCTTACCGCACGGCTTTCTTAGCCTCACCTATTACACCCACACGACCTCCAGGGATGAGCCCATCTCTGTCTTGCTGACATCGATACGGACAGGGAAGGCCTCTTTCAGCTCTTCGATGTGTGTGACCACCAGGATGAGGTCGAACTCGTCTTGTATGGTCTGGATAGCCTCAACGAGGCGTTCTCGGCCGTTAGGGTCCTGCGTACCGAAACCCTCGTCGAGAAACAGCGTGCGCAGGGGTGCGCCCGAGCGCGATGCCAGGAGCTTGGCTAACGCAACGCGTAGCGCGAAGTTGATGCGGAACGCCTCGCCGCCGCTGAAAAGCTCGTAGCTGCGTGTGCCCAACTCGTCTGCGATGCGTATCTCCAGCGTCTCGGAAACGTCGCCCTTGCGGTTCTGTCTTTGCGTCTCCAACGATAACGTCATTCGATGGTCGGTCAGTCGAGCCAGCAGGTCGTTGGCCTGAGCCTCCAGTTCAGGAAGCGCAGCCTCGATTAGCAACGCCTGGATGCCCCGTTTCCCGAAGGCGTCAACCAATACGCTGTAGGAAGTCCTGGCAGATTCCAGGCTCCCACTGCCCTCCATCAGGCTCACCATGTCAGCCTCTTTGACAGCCAACTCCTCCAGTTGCAGCGTGTGGAGCCTGATCTCACCCCCAAGCTCCACGCTCCGAGCTTCAAGAGTCTGGCGCTCTTGCGACTTGGTTGCCAGGCTTGATTGCATGGCGGGCATCCCCTCCAGCTCGCCAGCAATGGCTGATAGCCGCTCATTGGCCGCAGCCACGTCTGTTCGACGCGCCGCTACAAGGGCTTCAAACTCAGTGAAAGCAGCTTCCTCCTGGGGGAGTCGCTCATCGGCCTCGCCCAAGCCACGCGCAAGCTCCGCGAACGATTCCAACGTGCGAACGGCGGCCCGAGCACCCTGATGAGCGTCGGCGTCATAGCCCAAGGCTGCCTGTTGCGACTTCACATCTTGGAGTGCCCGTCGTTCGCCGCCGGCGAATTCGCCACCTTCGAGTTGAGTAACCAATGCCGCCAGCTTCGGGCTGAGGTCAGCCAACTCTATGGTCGCAGCCTTGCCGTCTTCCGCCTCTCGGCCCAGAGCGCCCTGTTGCGCAGCCAGGTCACGCTGCTTCTGGACAAGCGTCTGCTCCGCCTGGGCAACCGCTGCATCCAGCTTGGTGCGCTCAGGGGTCAACGTCGTTACCTGTTGCTGGTTCTCACGGAACTTGTCCCCCATCATCTTGCCCTGGGCCTCTCGTTCTCTCTTCAGGTGCTCCAGCCCGTCCGCGCCCAATACTGTGCCGCAAACAGGGCAGTTGGCCTCTCCCTCGACGAGCAAGTCAACTCGACTGCGCAGCTCCCCCATCTCTGACCGCAGACGGACGTTGTCAGCCTCCAAACGCTCGATCAACCGCACCGTCTCATCACGCTTCTGTCGATGCTGCTGGGCGTCCTGCCCCTGGCCTTCAAGTGCCGTCAGTTCTCTGGCCACCTCGGAGAGGGATGCTTCTACGACGGCGACTCGCTCCGCTTTCGGTGTCAAATCCCGTTGAACGCGGTCTTCCAGACGGTCGCGCTCGCCCTGCACTCGCTGTTGCGCCTGAGCGATGGTGTGCTCCAAACTCAACGCCTGCTGGCCAAGCTGCGCATCACGGGACTGAGTATCTTCAAAGGCACGCAGTCGCTCCTGCTCAGTGGCCAGCTTCTGGACGCCCTCCGCGATCTCATCACGCCTCGACAAAGTATCTCGATACCCCTGAATACGCGTTCGGGTTACCTCTGCCTGAGTTTCATGCTGCTTCGCTTCAGTCTCGCCTCTGAACGCTGCGTCACGAAGCTCCTGAGCCTCCTGCTGCACACGCTGCAATGCATCCAACCGACTGCGCAACACATCTTCCTCGGCCTTGGCCGTGCCAAGCTGCGGGGTGACCTCTTCAAGGGATTGTTCGGCGGTGGCAAGCGACTCTTCGATCCCAGGTCGCCTCGCCAAATCCCGTTCCACCGATTCTTTGTCTATCTGGTTCCTTGCAAGCAGAGTGTCGTGCTCTCGCACCTGCTCCTTGGCCCGCTCTTCAAGTCGTTCATACAAAGAGAGGCCTAGGATGTCCGCCAACGTCTCCTTGCGCTGTGCCGGTTTGCTGGTGGTGAACCTGTCGGCCTGTCCCTGGAGCAGGAACGCGCTGTTCACAAAGGTCTCATAGTCCATACGCAGGAGTCGTTGAAGCTGTCGCTCGGAATCGCCGACAGAGCCCACGGTCAGTGAGCGGTAGCCTTCTCCCGTGTTTGCCTGGAGATCGAGTATCGTAGCCGCACTTCGACTCTTCGCGTTCTTGGAGTACTTCCTGCTCACCCGATAGTCCGTGCCGCCGGCTTCAAAATCCAGGCCTATCTCCATCTCCGTCTGGCCCTGATATATCAGTTCGTCGGGAGACGTGCCACCCTGGCCGTAGCGCCTACCCCTAGCCCAGCCCCAGAGTGCCCAGGTCATAGCGTCCAGCAACGCCGATTTTCCGTTGCCGTTATCGCCAGAGAGGCAGGCCACATGGATACCATGCAAGTCCAGTTCAGTCTCGCCTTGGTAGCTCATAAAATTGTAGAGACGAAGTAGGCGCGGAATCATCTAGTGTGCCTCTCACGTTGGTGGTCGCATCCTAGCACATCGAATCAGGCATTCCATAGGAGGTGTCATGGTATGTTTTGCCAGTTACCCCAACCTCAGCACACGTTTGCCGCATGCCAGGTTTGCCCATAGAATGGCTACGGAGGCATTTCATGTTCGATTCATTAAGCAGCAAACTCGGCGCGGTATTCCAGAAGCTGAGCAACCGTGGTCGACTGACCGACAAGGACATCGACGAGGCGCTGAAGGAAGTCCGTGTCGCGCTGCTCGAGGCTGACGTCAATTTCAAGGTCGCTCGCGAGTTCGTGGCGAAGGTCAAGGAACGCTGCATGGGCTCTGAGGTCCTTCAGGGTTTGAACCCCGGCCAACAGGTCGTGAAGATCGTCAACAATGTTCTGACAGAAGTGCTAGACGCCGGTGACCACGCGCTCCACCATGGGACTGAGTCCCCAGCGGTGCTCATGCTGGTTGGCCTGCAGGGCTCAGGTAAGACGACCACAGCCGCGAAGTTGGCCCTCCAATTAAGCAGCGGTCCTAGTCAGAAGACCATGATGGTAGCTGCAGACCTCCGTCGCCCAGCTGCCGTCGATCAGCTGAAAGCCCTGGGCGCGCAGCTAGACCTCCCTGTTTACAGCGAAGACCCGGCATCCACAACAGTGCTGAAGGTCGCGAAGAACGGCATCGCTGAAGCCAAGAAACAGGGCTGTCCGTGGGTCATCATCGATACAGGCGGTCGATTACAGATCGACGACGAACTCATGGGTGAGCTCACAGACCTGAAGAATGCGATAAAGCCCCAAGAAGCCATCCTGGTCGTCGATGCGATGACCGGACAGGAAGCCGTGAACGCGGCCGGCGAATTCAATGAGCGCGTTGGCCTGACGGGCCTGATCCTCAGCAAGATGGACGGCGATGCCCGCGGCGGCGCTGCCCTGTCAATAACCTCGGTCACAGGCGTGCCCATTAAGTTCATGGGCGTAGGCGAGAAGAATGACGCTCTGGAACCCTTCTACCCTGACCGCTTGGCATCACGCATCCTGGGCATGGGCGACGTGCTCACGCTAATTGAAAAGGCTCAGGACGTCATAGATGTTGAGACGGCGCAGGAGATGGAGCGCAAGCTCCGCAAGGCCACGTTCGACCTACAGGACTTCCTTGACCAACTCCGTGCCGTCCAGAAGATGGGCCCGCTTGGGCAGGTGTTGGAGATGATTCCTGGCATGAAGAACCGTATGGGAGACCAGCAGCTGGACGAAGGACGCATCAAGGGCGTTGAGGCCATCGTGCTGTCCATGACCCCACGTGAGCGTCGCGAACCCGACGTGCTCAACGCCTCTCGTCGTCGACGCATAGCAAAAGGCAGCGGCACCTCGGTCCAGGAGGTCAATCAGCTCCTCAACCAGTTCAGGCAGATGCAAAAGATGATGAAGCAATTTGCCGGTGGGAAGATGCGGGGTCTGGCAGGCCTTGGAAAGATGATGCGCCAATAGACGACCACTTCCTTGTGTCGTCTGCTATACTATGGCGACAGTCGGGGTGTGGCGCAGACCGGTAGCGCACCTGCATGGGGTGCAGGGGGTCACAGGTTCAAATCCTGTCACCCCGACCAACCATATCTAAGCCGTAGCTAGGATTTAAGCTCGAGACCACCGTGGGCGGTGGTCTTTTTTGTTGTCAAAATCAGGCCCCAGACAGCAGGTACGACCCCCTGTGCTAAATGCATACATCGGGAAAACCCTCCGGTACTTGCCCGGCAGACACTTACCGGAAAGGAGGGCAAGTAGGTATGGTCAGAAGGAGGAATGCAAGGGGGAAGAACGCCATGAAGGGGTCGCCCATAGGGCTCCGGGAGGTGATGCTCCACTTCGAGGTCCACAACCTCACCGAGGGGAAGTCCCCCGGACGGTGGAGTGGTACACCGAGGTCCTGGACCGGTTCTGCCGCTGGCTGGAGGCGAAGAGGCGCTCCACGGTGGTCCAGGCTATCGACGAGATGACGGTGCGTCTCTTCATCGTCCACTACCAGACCAGGCCGGGCACAAAGGCCCCCACCATGTCCACCCACACCGTCTACAACCTGGTCAGCGCCCTGCGGGCCTTCTTCTCCTGGCTCCACCCCGTCAGAACTACACCTAGGAGAACGTCCTCAAGGACATGAAGCAGCCCAAGACCGCCAAGCTCATCATCGAGCCCCTGAACCCCGAGGAGGTCGAGGCCGTCACCCAGGCCGACGACACCCTGGCGAACGAGCTGCTGGTGGCCCGAGTCCAGCTGCGCCGAGCACTGCAGTCGTGGGATACGTGGAGCGCGGGCGTCCCCGAGGAACTCCCCGCTGACGAACACACCTCGACTCAAGACGACCGAGGCAAGGCCGTGACAATCCGCCGCCGCCGTCCTGACCTGTGGGGGATCATCGATCGGTGCCTGGGTCGCGTCGGCCGCCTGGTTGAGCAACGGGCGCGTGTGGAGGAGGTGCGGGACCTACATCGACAGGTTCAGGAACTGACAGAACGCTTGGAGGAGAACTGATGATACAGCAACTACGATCGAAGCTGGGGCGACTGCAGATGCTGGCGCAGAAGAAGGTCGGCATCGATCCAAAGGAACTGCACGAGTTGCTCAGGGAGATGGACATCCGGTCGGGCGGTGACGGCGAATACTGGCTTTGCGGTTATCAGCCACCTGGCGCAGGCCGCAGGCCCAAGCTATTCGATCTCTGACTTTCTGACCCACCCTCGGCACGATAGGCCCCATCTCACTGAAGGGAACAGCCCTACTGGAAGATTCCATCTACGGCGCGAACTTCTGAATCCGCCGGTTGCCCACGTCGGCGATGTAGAATGAAGCCGTCGTCGTCCTCGGTGATGGAGCCGGCGAAG
>CAJWXP010000053.1 GCA_913049785.1 uncultured Dehalococcoidia bacterium
AGTTCTAAAGTTAAATGCAGAATATTCCTGTATCATTTGGTTTGGAGAACTGATAGAAACCGCTAGACAAGTGTTCTGGTACTGATGAAGACCAATCCTGCTAACAGAAGGAACGTTAATGGAACACGCCAACCAGATGCCGATAGCAACCGTAGATCATGAGCTTGTGGCCTCTGTCAGCCTGCCGGGATCAAAGAGCATTTCCAACCGGGTGTTGCTGTTGGCAGCTCTCGCCGAAGGTGTTTCTACGCTGACGAATATTCAGATCAGCGATGATGCGCTGGTGTTTGTGGAAGCGCTCAAAGCTTTGGGTTTCAACATCAGACAGTTGGGCGGCTCTAGCTGTGTGGTGACTGGCTCTGGTGGTCGCATTCCCAACGACGCAGCTGATGTGTGGTGTGGGGGTGCGGGGACCGCAGCGCGGTTCTTGCTGGCGGCTGTCGGTGCAGGGGCAGGTACATACAACTTTGATGCGACGGACCAGATGAAGCGCAGACCGATGCATACACTCATCGAGGCGCTGGCGTCGCAAGGGGTCCAGTTCGCGTCTGACACCGGTACTTTCCCGCTCACAATGACTACAACGGGGATGGCTGGTGGCCACATCCAGATGGATGCCAGTGAGAGCAGCCAGTTCACATCCGCAATGCTCATAGCAGCGCCGCTAGCCCATTCGCCTATGGAGGTACAGGCCGACGTCCGGGTGAGTCGACCGTACATCGAAATGACGACGACTTTGATGGAGCAATATGGGGTTCAGGTCACCAAGCCGCAGGAAGACATCTTCGTAATCCCGAATGCCGGTAGTTACAAGGCTCGCGACTATGCTGTGGAACCTGACGCTTCGACAGCATCCTATTTTGCAGCGGCAGCAGCGGTTATGGGAGGGCGTGTCACCATTGAAAATCTTCCCCTTGAAGCGTCACTGCAAGGAGATACACAGTTCCTGCGCGTGCTTGAGAGCATGGGATGTACGTTGAGCCAGCAAGATACAAGCACAAAGGTGATGGGGCCGGCGACTGGTGAGCTAAAGGGCGTGACCGTGGATATGGGAGACATCTCAGACACCATGATGACGCTGGCTTGTATCGCGCCCTATGCTGACTCCCCTACAAAGATTACAAACATTGCACATGTGCGCGTCAAAGAGTCGGACCGTGTTCATAGCGTTGTGGAGGGGCTGGACCAGATGGGGATACGGGTCGAGGAGACCGAGAACTCCATTACCATCCATCCCGGCACTCCTGTGGGCGCAACCATCGATGCTTTCGGCGACCACCGTATCGCGATGGCCTTCTCCATTATGGGGTTGGTGACTCCCGGCGTCGTTATCGACGATTACACCTGTGTAGCAAAGACCTGCCCTGAGTTCTTCACTCTGCTTGAAGATATGACGAACTCAGGTGGGCAAGCCTGATGGACACCGTCAACCCGCACTTGACGGCTGCGTAGAACTTACTTGGTCAACGGAATCACGTTGGAGGCGAACCGCTCCATGCCCTCCAGGGTTTCTTCAAGGGTCGGTTTTTCAAATCCCAGAACGATGTCTTCGAGCCCGGCAGCTTCAAAGCTTTTGATGTCTGCCGCTACTTGCTCTGGGACACCGGTGAAGCTGCGGCGCTTCCCGTCTGCGAGGATCGTTGCCTCGCGGTCATTGTTCCAAGTTACGTTGTAGGCCACACCGATCTCGGCTGGGTCTCTGCCGATCTCCTCTGCGTATCCCTTGATTCGATCGATGGATGCAGTCAACTCCTCCACGGTGCCGACGGGGAATGTGGGGTTGCTGCCAATGGGGTACCAGCAGTCTCCGAGTCTGGCTACTCTGCGCAGGGCGACGTTACTCTCGCCGCCGATCCATATCGGAGGATGGGGTTTCTGCACAGGCTTCGGCTCAAAGTGAATGTTAGAGAAGTTGGTGAACTCTCCATCAAAGGTCGGAGAATCGCTGGTCCAAAGCTCCTTGAACGCACGGATATACTCGCTAGTGACCGCGCCTCGACGGTCGAAGTCCGGTGCATCGATGGCCTCGAACTCTTCACGCAACCAACCGGCGCCGCACCCGACGACCACTCGACCCTTGGAAAGCACGTCGATGGTCGAGAGGACTTTGGCGGTGAGCACTGCCGGCCGATGGGGCACGACCAAGACGGAGGTGAGGAGGCGGATGGACGATGTGACACCCGCAAGGTAGCTGAGGATGGTCAGGAGTTCCATGGTCTCAGTGCCGCCGCCAAAGGTGCCGGTCTTGCTATATGGGTAGGTGGAGTTGGCCACTTTCGGCATAACGACGTGATCGCTGACGGACACGATGTTGTAACCCATCGCCTCGCCCTTTTGCGCGAGGGTCGCCAGGGAATCGGGTGTAGCAAGGGGCCCTCTTGAAGGGGCACGGAATCCAAAGTTCATGTAGGTGTCTCCTTGATGAAGTGGAAGGCTCATTATAGATTGTGCAGGCCAAAAAAGAAGGATGGGGTTTGGCCCCATCCTTCAGCATCTCTCAGCGTGTTCCGTTACGCCCTGGTTCTTGCCTTTGCACGATCCTGTCGTATTTGGGCGTAGTTCTCTCGACGCCATCGATAGGGCAGGTGGACTACCGTACCCGGTTCTGTGGCGGTCTCCAGAATTTCCAGCGCATCCTCTAGGATGACGCGACTCTGGTCAGGGTTGCTGGGTTCTCCCATCGGTCGACCGAAGGGGAACCGCACGCGAGCCACGCGAGGTGGTACCAGCACCTCTGCCAATCCGCTATTCATCATGACCACTACCGTAGAGATACCTTCTGCTTCGAATGCCCGTGCTATCAGTCCGCCGGACCGATTGCAGATGGGTCAGGTGGCAGTCAGCACCACAGCGTCCACGCCGTCCGCCTTCAAGAGCCGCGCGACTTTAGGAGCTGTTTCTTCTGCCAGCAATTCAGGGTTCATGATGAACCCCATGAAGGAATAGTACGTGTCGGCCAGACTGCCGATTACTCCGTCTTTGACCAGATCCTCCGCTCGATCGATGGGGAAGACGCAGTTCCTGTCTTCCCTTGGACCGGAAAGGTCATAGTGGAGGTGGGATACTTCAAGTTTGTCAGCCGGTGTAGTACGTGGGATAACCCTGTAGGAGTGGTCGCCTTTGTTCTCAGGGCCATCGGTGATAAACGGCTCATCGCCGGTCACATAGAAGCCACCAGTTGTGACCAGGGCTACCTTCGCTTTGTTTATAGGAGCATTTAGAGGCGACCAGGGCGCTGCACCAAGCTCGAATGGCGCCCGTGCACGCTCTGCTGCTGCGGCCATGCCCTTCTCTTCCCAGGTCTCCAGAAAGTCGAAGAGAACTTCAGGGTTCTTGGCCTCCCTTGATTCCACTGCTTTGGCGAAGAGGCCCTTGATGAACTCCGTTTGCTCAGTTTCGTCCATCAACTGGCCGATGTAACGCACGCGGTTGAACGCTGCAGACCTGGGTATTGCAAGCAGATCCTTTAGCAGTTCTTCAGACTCCATCGGTCCCCCTTTGTTTGTCACGTTGACTCTCTACTTTACATGATTCGATTCGAGAGCCGGGATTGGGCGTCTGCGATCTGACCGTTAGCGATTTTCATCCTAGTCGCTACGTTCAAGTGGTGCAACAGTCGAGATGCGGGGAATCGCTGTCTGAAACGTGAATTCACCCCTTGTTCATCCTCTTGGGCGATATTCGCACTTCCGCTCTGACGGCATGATACGGGCACAGAGAAGAGTGATGCAAGGTGAACCCGGAAGAGGGGATGGAAGATGTTCTTCAAAGGATGTCCAAAGTGCCACAGTGACCTGTTCGTAGATAGATGCCCATCCGGAGTGTATATCCAGTGCTTCCATGCGGCATGATGCTGGACTCCCTTCGATGGCTTTGCTACTCTACTTGCCTATCTCACTTTATCTATGGAGGCAATGCATGACACTGGCACAGCCGGTCAATTTCCAGCAACTCCTTGACGAGCACGCTCCCGACTTGGCAGCCGTTATCGGCGGGGCGCGTGAATCCATCATGGGCGAGGGTGCCCTTTCCACGAAGGTGAAGACGCTGATGATGTTGATCTGCGATTCGCTGCTGAACCATGAGGGTGGCGTGACGAACCTGGCCAACCGTGCTCGAGCCCTTGGTGCGTCCGAGGAGGAGATTACTGAGGCTGTGGGTGTGGCCTACCTTATGGGCGGCCTGCCGGCGGCGGTCGCAGGCTCCAACGCCTATCGCAACATCCAGAAGGGCTAGCCCTTCACCCATGTTCCCTGAAGGACTTAGTGAGGCCCCACATCTAAGTTTCTAGGTGTTGGGGCCTTTGCTGTTCTATGCCAATTGACCGCTACTACACAGTAACTTCTCTGTCCTCTCCTGCGAATGCACCGTAGAGTCGCCAGTCAGCGTCGGCTGGGACGATCTCCTCATGGGCTCGAATGTCATGCATGATGTCGGCTGGTATTGGAGGGGGTTCATCGCCCTCCTGGTATTGTCGGGCAGCGTTTACCAGGGCTCGTCGCACGTGGATGATGGCCGCGTCCGTGGTGCCAAGGTGCTCGTTCCATCGGTCAGTGATCGGTTCCATGCTCTCCGTTATAGCCTGGTCTTGGGTATTGACGCCTGTGATGCCCGTGTAGCTGACCTCTTTCTGCATTTTTCTGTCGATAAGGAAGTCGTTCCACTTCCCTCGCAAGGGCTGGCCATTCACGTCGACACCTCTGGGGGACGCTCCACGCCTTTCTCGCTCTTCAGGGGTGAACGTACGGTCCAACTTCCCTGAGATGTTGTACCGGTAGTGGGTCTCGTCGTCTACGGGCATGAAGCAGGACAGGCCCACACCCTGATCTGGGAGTCTGGACGTCATGTTGAAGAACGGGAAGATGTTGGCCGTGATCCGTAGGTGTTGATGCCCGTTCGGCGTGGTTCGTATCCCCGCGTACCTGACGCCATAGTCGGTTTTCTGTACGCTGAGGTACGGGTTGCGGAAGGCGCCCCTGATCTTGGTGGACATCTTCGTCGAAGGGAATCCCAGCTTGTCGGTGCCATCATCGAAATCGCTCATGTCGAGTTCGTTCAGGTTCCGGTGGAGAAACCCGATATGGGAGCTGTCTATGCTGCCTTCCATGGCCTGAACGAAGTTACACAGAGAGTAGTTGCGGTTCACCATGACCTGATCGTCTGGAAGCCCCAGCACCTCAAACGTCATGCGAGGCGGGATGAGAGCTCCTGGCCCCATGTACGCCCAGACCACGCCGCCAGCTTCATATGCAGGATAGGCTGTGATCTTGACCTTGTCTTTGAAGTTACTCTCCGCGGGCTCACTGGGCATATCAACACAATCGCCGTTGATATCGAACTTCCAGCCGTGATACACGCAACGCAGGCCGGACTCTTCATTACGACCAAAGAACAAGCTTGCACGACGATGGGGGCAGAAGTTATCGAGTAGCCCGACTTCCCCGTTGGTGTCTCGAAAGGCTACCAGGTCCTCGCCAAGGATACGCACACGGACTGGCGGACAATCCGGGACTGGAAGCTCCATGGAAAGAGTGGCGGGTACCCAGTAGCGACGTAGAACCTCGCCCATCGGCGTGCCTGGGCCGACCCGAGTCATCAGCTGATTTTCCTCGACTGTCAGCATGTCTTCCCCTCCCCCATTGTCTTGCCGAGACCCACATTTTGCGCAACGTAATCCCAGGCTTGGGCTTTGTCAATGTCGATGGGAGTGCCCCTACACCGCTGTGCCGTAGACGTGATCAGGTACAACAATGACGATGGCGCGGTTGTCGTCGCGCATGGCCTGATCGTATTCGGGCCAGTTGGGGTGCTCAGAGTGACTGGCAACACGGAATACCTCTCGGAACGCCTCGCGTAGCTCATCGGCGTCGGTGTTGTCGGCGTCCATGATGGTCGCTCGCCCCTCGAGCACGACATAGTCTCGCCAATCCGACTGAGACACCATCAGGGAGCAGCGCGGGTCGCGGCGGAGGTTGTTGAGCTTTGCTCGACCTGACGTCGTCGTGAATGCCACGCCATCGCGGAATGGGCCGGTGTTGACCACGCTGAGCTGTGCGGCGCCATTCTTCCGGAAGGCTGACAGGACGGCGAAGGTGTTGTCCTTCATAAAGGCTTCAACGTTTGCTTCTAATGCCATGATTACTCCTTGTTTCTTGTTTGACATGATGTACGGAGGAAACTAGCATAGCGCAACTCCGTCCAGGGCGAGTGCGTCTTGAACCAGGGGCACATCCCCCGGATCCCCTTGCCAGAGGGAGGCCCTCTGGAATCCCCGTGCAAACAATAGGGTGGGTCAAGCAAAATAATTGAAGAGGTGTGTCATGGCTGAGGTTTATGGCGAGAACGGGTTTTTTTATGAGTACGTGGATGGCTGGGGTACGCTCCCGGACGGCATGACCTATGTGGAGTGCCCTGGCGTGGCTGTGGACTCCAAGGACAACGTGTACCTCCTGACGCGGGGTGAGCACCCGGTCATCGTGTTCGATAAGGAGGGTAACTTCCTTCGCACCTTCGGCGAGGGGGCGTTCAGCAACCGGACCCACGGGCTGTACTGCGCCTACGACGATACCCTGCTCATCGCCGACGATGGCATCCACACGATCCAGAAGTTCTCATCGACGGGCGAGAAGCTGATGGAGATAGGCGAGCGCGACCACCCGTCACCCAAGTGGGGCGGCGAGCCGTTCAATCGACCGACATCTGCGGCGATCATGCCAAGCAACGGCGATATCTACATCTCCGATGGCTATGGCAACGCCCGTATCCACGTCTACACTGGCGATGGCAAGTACAAGTTCTCATGGGGCAGCTCTGGCATCGACGCGGGGCAGTTCATCCGACCGCATAACATCGCCATCGACGATAAGGACAACGTGTACGTCGTCGACCGCGAGCCCCACCGCGTGCAAGTGTTCGACGCCCAGGGCAACTTCAAGACCATGTGGAACAACATCCACCGCCCGGACTCCATGATGCTGTGGCAGGACCATATCTACATCGGTGAACTGAACGGCATCGCGGGTGTGGACGACGCGCCGGGGCTTGGCCACCGTGTTGGCATCTATGACCTGGACGGCAAGCTGGTGTGTCGCTTCGGCAGCCCGGAGGAGGGCAGCGGCCCTGGCCAGTTCATCGCGCCCCACGGTATCACTGTCGACTCCGAGGGCAGCGTGTACGTGGCGGAGGTCTCCTTCACTATACGGGGCTCCAAGATGAATCCGCCACAGGAGCTGCGGAGCATTTCCAAGTACACCCGCAAGTGGTAGGCAGGGTGACGCCCTGGAACCGGACTGGCGGTGGGTACAAATCTGCGAAGAGGAAGCGGGCGCTGAATAATCGGAGCCCACGTGAGAGTAATGATAATTGTGTGATAACTAGGTGAAGAGTTCGTAATTCATACGAGAAGGACAAAATTATGAAACGAAGCGACGACCGCATTCTGACGACACTCGTCGGTAGTCTGCCTCGGCCAATAGACCTGAGGAAGATGTGGGATGCCAAGCTGACCGGTCAGGGTCATGATGAAAAGACTTTCTTGGCGCGGATTAAAAACTCTTCCGCAGAGATGGTGCAAAAGCTGATGGAAACCGGAATCGATGTTGTGAGTGATGGTGAGCAAGGCAGATTGGGTTGGACAAACTATCTGTCCGAACGCCTTGCTGGATTTGAGGACAGGACTCCTCCTCCAGGAGGAACCCAGGCCAATAGCAGAGAGCGAGCATCTGGGGCCTTCGCGGGATACTTTGCAGAGGCTGCAAGACTTCGAGCCATGGGAGGGGGGCGGGAGTTTGTGCCCGCCTCACTGCAGAATCCTGACCTTGAGATGGTCTGTGTCGGACCGGTGAGTTACCACGGGCAGGAGGCTATGAACCGGGAAATTAGCAATTTCAAAGCTGCCTTGGATGGAGTGCAGATTGCCGAAGCGTTTATGCCGTCGGTCGGGCCGGACAATGTCGTCTATCAGGGTAACAAATACTACGGCACGCAAGATGAATATACAGTCGCTTGCGCGGAAGCAATGCGGACCGAGTACCAAGCTGTAGTCGATGCTGGATTCATCCTCCAGATCGATACACCGGTCATGAAGTATGACGCCATCTCGATGGACTTGGAGGAGTTCCGAAAGCGTTTCGCAGAACTGGTCGAGATTATCAATCATGCGCTGCGTGGCATCCCGGAAGACAGGGTCCGCATTCACATCTGCTACGGTGGAGGCCGGGGGCCTCATACAGGCGACGTAAATCTCAACGAGTTTGTCGATTTGGCGATGAAATTCAACGCTATGGGGTTTTCCTACGATCAGGACCTACGGCATGAGCATGAGTGGGAGATATGGAAGGACACCAAGCTGCCTGACGGCAAAGTACTTATTCCAGGATGTGTAGGTCATACGAACGATGTCATTGAGCACCCAATATTGGTCAAGCAACGCATCACCCGGCTCGCGAACTTGGTCGGACGCGAGAATGTCATCGCTGGTACTGATTGTGGGTTTGCTCAGAGCGTCTTTGCCCCCAAGCTCCACTCAGACTTAGTCTGGGCCAAGCTAGCGTCTCTGGCTGAAGGTGCCAAACTCGCTAGTCAGGAGCTTTGGAATTAGCAATCGATGAACCAGCCCTGCGTCCACCGTGACATTCTGACAGCTAGTTCTTGAGAGTGCCTCCGTCCACGTTGAAAGTCTGACCGGTTATATTGCGCGCTCCAGGCCCTGCGATAAATGCTGCGACCCTCGCTACATCATCGGGTGGAATCATCCTGCCCAGGGGTATACTTTCGATATTACGCTTTCTAAGTTCTTCGAGTGGAATACCCACAGCTTCTGAACGGGCACGGAGGACTCCCTCGGCCATGTCCGTTTGAATGGGGCCTGGGCAAATAGCGTTCACCGTGATGTCATAGGGCGCGAGCTGGGTTGACGCGGCGTAGGACATAGCGATGACAGCGCCTTTGCTGGCTGCATATGCGGGGTTCGATGTTCCGGGAAACCCCTTACCTGCTATGGAAGCCATGTTGATGATGCGGCCACCTTTTCCTCTCTCTATCATTTTTGCAGCCACTTGCTGCATAGTGAAAAATGCTCCCTTGGCATTTACTGCGAAGAAAAGATCCCAATCCGCTTCCGTGACATCCATCAGCGCGGAATAACGAGTGGTTCCTGCGTTGTTGACCAAGATGCTAACTGGTCCGAATGCTTCTGCCGCGGCCGTCATCCGGCCTATTGATGCCATATTACCGAGGTCGGCTTCTACCGCGATTGCCCTTCCACCAGTATCGTTGATCTCAGCGGCAACGGCGTCCACTGCGTTGGCGTTAATGTCCGCTGCGACAATACTTGCACCCTCGTTCGCAAATTCAAGGGCGATGGCCCTTCCCATCCCGTTCCCTGCTCCTGTAACAAGTGCGATTTCTCCTTGTAGTGACATCATTCTCCTCTTCTCAGGGCAATGCCCTAAACCCGAACTCGCGATATTATAAGGCAATTGGGAATAGCTCAATGAAATTTTGTTGAACTGGATTAATTGATGCCGAGCAATAACTTCCAAATTCGCTTAGCCACATCCGACGATGTGCCGTCGATTCTTGCATTTATCAAGGGATTGGCAGAGTTCGAGTACCTCACTAACGAGGTAACAGTGACGGAAGCAGATTTACAGAAGTCACTATTCGGGCAGAACCCTGCGGCTGAGGTGGTTATGGGGTTTGAAGGTGATGAACCAGCTGGATTCGCTGTCTTCTTTCATAATTACTCGACGTTCTTAGGACAGCGTGGTATGTATCTAGAAGACATTTTTGTCACTCCAGAGCACCGTCGAAAGGGGCTCGGCAAGATGTTGCTGGTTCATGTGGCAAACATCGCGGTGGAGCGGGGTTGCGGCCGCTTGGAGTGGTCGGTGTTGGACTGGAATGAGGATGCAGCCCGCTTCTATAAGGAGCTTGGAGCGGAGGTTATGAGTGATTGGCGTACATTCCGCATGCAAGAAGATGCCCTACGGAGATTGTCAAAGGCAGCCCAGGATTATTGATGCATCACTCAACATTGGCAGCGTTGCCTGATACTATTGCAGCAATTGCCGTTGCCATTTTCTCTCCCCCGTGGGCAGAGGGCTCTATTTCATTGGCATAGTCTGAAGCCTCGTCAAATATCTGGCGCAAGTCCAATACCGGGAGGTGCATCTGCATAGCCTCAGTGAGAATGACATCGTTGAAGAGGCTCAAAGCCATCAATGCGACTCGTTGGAAGGTAGGATCAAACTGCGGATGGTATATCGTACAGACCGTGGCAGGGATTTTCGTCGAAACAAGGTCCTGAAGCATTTGGCTGTAGGCTTTCTGAAACTCTGTAACCACCCCATTTAGAAGGCTCAGGCCTTCCGCTACCGTAGACACTTGCTCTGATAGTATACCCATGTTCTGGAGGGCATCGTTCCCCCCGACGCTAAGGACAATATGTGATACTTCCTTGGGAAGCCCCTCTAGTTGACCGGATACGTCGTCAGTGACGCTTCCGTCGATAGCAGCAAGGGTGACCTTCCACCCATCCGGAAGAGCATCCCTCAGTTGTCGTTGAACGTCCGGTTCAGGCTGAACGTACACAAGGTTATCAAAGACCGAATCGCCTACTAATGCAACATGGCTCATTGGTGCTCCTTTCCTTTTTGGCCCTTAGGCTTGGGTCATTTAAATTCCAGACTAGCGACCCCAATTTCAGTTGTCAGAGGTTCGGATTTTGGTACAAAATCCCGCAGGGCCGCGCGTAGGGCCACCGCCACCGCCCGCGGGCGAGTACGTTGACCGCGGGTGTACCATCCTCATATGAAATCCCTTTCAATATCTTGGGGAGATATCACTTCACTCAAGGTTGATGCCATAGTCAACGCAGCAAATCCGACACTCTTGGGTGGTGGTGGTGTTGACGGAGCAATTCACCGAGCGGCAGGGCCAAAGTTGTTGGAAGAATGCCGTTCTCTCAATGGCTGTGCTGTAGGTGAAGCAAAGATCACTCGTGGGTATGAACTCCCGGCGACGTGGGTGATCCATACTGTAGGACCTGTTTGGGTTGGTGGAACCAGGAGCGAAGAATCCCTTCTACAAAGTTGTTATCGTAGATGCTTTGACCTGGTGGTGGAAACCAACATTAACTCTATCGCTTTCCCGGCTATTAGCACGGGGGCATACCGGTACCCATTAGATCGTGCAGCGACAGTCGCAATATCGGAGGCCCAAGAATTTCTCAAGAGAAATGGCTCTGGTGACAAAAATATAGTGTTCGTTGGCTTCAATTCAACTTCAATTGAGGCGTATCAAACTGCCGCTTGGGAGATCT
>CAJWXP010000054.1 GCA_913049785.1 uncultured Dehalococcoidia bacterium
GGCCTCAGCTACCGGCTCTTCTGCAACCTCTTCGGATGCTGGTGCTACTTCAGCCTGTTTAGCTCCCTTAGCTGCCTCAACAACCGCCGCCGCTGCGGCAGCTTCTGCGCCCGCTGCAAGTGTTGCTTCAGCCATTGCGGCATCCGCTGCAGCTACTTCCTCAGGCTGAAGCACCTCATGGCGCTGCAATACCTGCTGTAGCCGGAATCGCTTGGTCTTGGAGACTGGGCGACTCTCTATGATCCGGACGAGGTCGCCGTACTGCGACTCTCCTGCCGGGTCATGGACATACAATATGGTCTTACGACGTAGGGCCTTGCCGTACAACTCATGGTGCCGGACACGGTCTACCGCCACCACCAAGGTGTTTTGCATCTTGGCGCTGATAACTCGCCCCACATAACTTCGACGGTTCACTGGCATTTAACGAATCCCCATCTCTCGTTCCCGCAACACAGTATGGATGCGGGCAATAGTCTTTTTAACGACTTTCATTTCGTGCACGTCGGTCAGCTGATGGGTCGCCCATCGGAATCGAAGGTTCATCAATTCCCGATAGGACTCATCCATCTCTTTTTGGAGTTCCTCGTTATTCTTTTCTCGGACTTCATCAACTCGCATGATACTTACTCAATACCTGATTTAACTCGTTGTGTGCATGAAGAAATCGGCACGGGTCACGATCTTGCAGGGTATGGGCAGCTTGGCCGCAGCCAACCGCAGACCCTCTCTTGCAAGCTCTTCCGGTACCCCGCCAAGCTCAAACAGCATTCTGCCGCGCCTAGTAACAGCCACATAGTGGTCTACTGCGCCCTTACCCTTGCCCTGCCTGGTCTCAAGCGGCTTCTTGGTGACGGGCTTATCGGCAAAGACCCTTATCCAGACTTTGCCGCCACGTCGCATGTACCGCACCATAGCTCGTCGAGCAGCTTCGATCTGCCGCGCCGTCAACCATGCGGTCTCCATTGCCTTCAATCCGTATTCGCCAAAGTGGAGTGTCGCACCGGAAGTCGCTGCTCCCTTGCGCCGTCCACGATGTACCTTGCGATACTTAACCCTTTTGGGTTGTTGCATCACTATCTCCCTCAGCTACGGATTCGGCTACAGCTTCAGCTGCTTCATTGGCTTGTACATCCGCGCTTTCATCCTCTGCGCGCATGGTCACCTCAATAGGTGCCATATCCTCTTCAGCCGCTGCCAGTTCTCGTTCTGGAATCACGTCGCCCTTGTAGAGCCAGACCTTCACGCCGATGCGACCCATAGCTGTGCGCGCTTCGCTGATCGCGAAATCGATGTCAGCTCGAATGGTGTGAAGGGGCACCCTGCCCAGCATCACCTTTTCCGTTCGAGCGATCTCAGCACCACCGAGTCGGCCGCCAACGATGATCTTCACTCCCTGAGCCCCTGCCTGCATGGACCGCGTGGCCGTCTGCTGCATGGCTCGCCGGTGGGCAACGCGACGCTCCAACTGCTCTGCGCAGTTACGCGCCACCAACGCCGCTACCAACTCTGGCTGTCGAACCTCCTGTACGGAGATCCGGACCCGACGTTCTGTCAGTGCCTCAAGGGCCTGACGCATCTCTTCTACTCGCTGACCTTGTCGTCCAATGACGATCCCCGGCCTGGCTGTCCAGATCACCACGGAGACATCCTGGGGGCCTCGCTCAATCTCAACCTTGGGTATCCCGGCTTCCGGGTACTTCGTCAGAATGGCGTTGCGCAGGCGCAAGTCCTCTTGCAAGGTGTTGCGGTAGTCCTTGTGCTTGGCCGCGAACCACCGGCTGTCCCATTCTTTTATGATTCCCAGACGGAATCCTATTGGATGTGTCTTATGACCCAAAGCCTTAACCCTCCTGGTCTACGACGATGGTGATATGGCATGAGCGACGTATTATCGGACTGATCCGACCTCGTGACTGCGGGCGGAAGCGCTTCAGCCTTGGAGCGTCGTCCGCGAAAGCCTCTACTACCTTCAGTGATTCAGGTGTCATGAACCGATTGTTCTCAGCGTTTGCCACAGCCGAGCGGATGACCTTGGAAACGGCCTTGGCCGAGGGGCTAGGTACGTACTGGAGCGCAGCCAACGCTATATCGACGCGCTTGCCGCGAACCAAGCCCAATACCCGTCGCACTTTCTGCGGCGACATTCCGAAATTTCTGTGGATAGCCTTTACTGGCACAGTCTTCCTCTTTCCCCTTAGCCTTGGGGCCTGGTTGTTCGTTCACTTCTGCCGGCGTGCCCACGGAAGGTCCTGGTGGGGGCGAATTCGCCCAGCCGATGGCCTACCATGTTCTCCGTCAGGTACACAGGGACGTGGCGCCTGCCATCATGCACGGCAATGGTCAATCCAACAAAGTCCGGCATGATCATGGATGCCCGAGACCACGTCTTGATGATCACTTTTTCACTTGTTCGCTGGGCCACGTCCACCCGCTTCTGCAGCTTGGGCTGAACGAAAGGTCCCTTTTTAACGGAGCGTCCCATAGCCTATCCTTCGTCGTTTTATGATGAACCGGTTCGTGTCCTTGTTCCGGCGTGTCTTCACACCCAAGGCGTGCTTGCCCCACTTGGTCTTGGGATACTTCAGACCGATGGAGTTCCTGGCCTCACCACCACCGTGTGGGTGGTCCCTGGGGTTCATGACCTTACCACGGACTTCCGGCCGCTTCCCAAGCCAGCGGTTCCTACCGGCCTTGCCGATAGTGGTTGCCTGATGCTCAGTGTTGCCTACCTGACCGATGGTTGCGTAGCACTCACTCAGCACTCGCCGGATCTCACCGGACGGGAGCCGGAGCTGGGTGTACTTTTCTTCCCTGGCCATAACCTGGGCGCTACCGCCTGCGGTACGAACCATCTGTGCGCCATGACCCGGGATAAGTTCAATGTTATGGACAAGGGTACCAAGGGGCATCGATCGCAGGGACATTGCACTGCCCGGGCGAATCTCCGCCTCTGCGCCTGACATGATGGGGTCTCCCACCTTCACGTTCACCGGCCAGAGGATGTACCGCTTCTCGCCGTCCTTGTAATGGATCAGGCAGATGCGCGCGGTACGGTTGGGATCATACTCAATGCTGTGGACAACACCGGGGACTCCAGCCTTGTCCCGTCGCTTGAAGTCTATGATTCTATATCTGCGCTTGTGGCCGCCACCGCGATGCCGAACGGTCATCTTGCCCTGGGTGTTACGACCACCCCGCCGACGCAATGGCGCCAGCAGAGACCGCTCCGGCGTGCTCTTTGTAATTTCAACAAAGTCCGGGCGCACCAGCGTGCGTAATCCAGGGGTAATGGGCTTGAATGTCTTAAGGCCCATTCTTATACTCCCTCAAACACGGTGATCTTTTCCCCGGGTCGTAATGTCACGATCGCCTTCTTCTTGTCCGGCCCCTTCACCATACGAGGTCCGAACCGCTTCCTCTTGCCGGGAACCTTGATGATCGTCACCTTCAACACCTTCACACCAAACAGCGTCTGCACCGCCTGCTTCACCAGCGTCTTGTTAGCAGTCAACGCAACCTGGAACGTGAACTTGTCCTCCTCCTGGAGACGCGTACTCTTCTCGGTCACTACCGGACCAACAAGCACACTGGTCAGTTGAGCCATCGTCATAGCGTGTTACTCCCCACCCTGTGCTGCTGCCACGGCACCTTCTCGACGCATCGGCAACCTGGGGCGTTCCTCCGCCCAAAGCTCCTCAATGCGCCTGACCGCTTCAACACTCAGCACCAGGTGGTCATAGTTCAGCAGGTCTATCGTATTCAATATCGCTGCTGGAATGGACTTCACTCGTTGGAGGTTGTGGCAAGCCTGCCACAGCTCCTTCTGGGTATTGGCGTTGTTGACTACCAGAGTCTTGGTATTGGTAGCTATCTCCAACCCTGCCAGAGCCTTCAACACCTCTTGGGTCTTGAATGCGGGAAGAACAAACTCTTCAACAACGGTGATCTCACCGTCGCGCGCCTTCTGGGACAACAGTGACTTGATGGCAGCGCGCCGCATCTTCTTCGGCGTGGCCTGAGTGTAGTCCCGGGGCTTCGGTCCAAAGGTGACACCACCGCCACGCCACTGGGGGGAACGGATGCTCCCTTGACGTGCTCGGCCAGTACCCTTCTGACGCCATGGCTTGCGCCCGCCGCCTCGTACCTCTGCTCGAGTCTTGGTGCTGTGGGTCCCTGCACGCTTGTTGGCAAGCTGGGCCA
This sequence comes from uncultured Dehalococcoidia bacterium, assembly GCA_913049785.1. Classification (GTDB taxonomy): domain Bacteria; phylum Chloroflexota; class Dehalococcoidia; order Lucifugimonadales; family UBA1127; genus UBA1127. The sequence goes on from CAJWXP010000054.1 coordinate 4,204, forward strand.
CCATCACCTGGTGGATCAGCGCCTTGTTCAACGGCGTATCGAAGACAGCATCACTCACTTCGATGCTCCCTACGGTGGCGCCCTGCATGTTCTTTAGTGAAAGTTCCATGTGTTACTTGTTCCCTTTGGATCGTTGCAGCAACAGAAGGCCTCTGGACGCCCCCGGCACCGCGCCTTTGATGAACAACAGATTTCTTTCCTTGTCTATCTGAACGATCTCCAGGTTCTGAACGGTCACCCGCTCAGCGCCCCAGTGGCCCGCCATCTTGGTTCCCTTCCAGACACGTCCTGGGAAGGTACCTGAACCGATGGAGCCAGGAGCCCGATGCCTATCGGACTGGCCGTGGGTCTTGGGGCCGCCATGGAACCCGTGACGCTTCACGCCACCGGTAAACCCATGCCCCTTGGAGATGCCCACCGCATCGATACGTTCGCCTTCAGCGAAGATATCCACTTCAACAGGGTCTCCAACTTCAATACCGGAATAGTCGCTGGCAGAAACCTCTCGCAGGTGGCGGTAGAGCTTGCCAACGTTCTTCAAGTGTCCGCGTTCCGGGCTGGTCAAATTACGCGCTTCACTGAACCCTATCTGCACAGCGCTGTAATTGTCCTTCTCCGGAACCCTGATCTGCGTTACTGAACAGGGGCCAGCTTGTACAGCAGTAACACCCACTAGCTTCCCATCCTCGCGGAAAATCTGGGTCATCCCTATTTTCCTGCCGAGTATGCCGTCTACAGCCATCGTCGATACTTTCCTATCACCAGAAAACGGAGCCACGTCATGGCTCCGTCTCAGAGATTTAAATCACCCTAGGTCTTTATGGTAATGTCTACGCCTGCGGCTACATTCAGCCGCGATAGTGCCTCCAGGGTCCGACCAGTCGATTCCAGGATGTCTACCAAACGCTTATGCGTGCGTAGTTCGAAGTGCTCTCGTGAATCCTTATCGATGTGCGGGGAACGGATCACGCAGAATCGCTGCTTGTGTGTCGGCAACGGCACAGGCCCGGCAACCACAGCGCCCGTTCGCTCTGCCGTCTCAACGATCTGCTGAGCAGACAGGTCAAGAGCCCTGTGATCAAAGGCTTTCAATATGATTCTAATCTTTTGACCGGCCATATCGTTACACTACCTCGCTACACACAATGAACTAGACGTTGACTATGACTTGTTGTGCCACATTGTCCGGCACCTCTTCATAGTGGTGGAACTCCATGGAGTGGCTCGCTCGCCCTTGGGACAGGGACCGGACCGTGGTGGCGTAGCCAAACATCTCTGCTAGGGGCACCAGCGCCTTAATGGTCTGGAGGTCCCCTTCGCCTTCAATGTTCTGAACCCGCCCGCGCTTACCGGAGAGGTCACCCAAGACTTCGCCTAGGAACTCGCCGGGAGTAACTACTTCAACTTCAATGTAGGGTTCCATGAGTACGGGTTTCGCTTTGCGAAGGCCCTCTTTCACAGCCATAGAACCAGCTATTTTAAAGGCGATTTCAGAAGAGTCCACGGGGTGGAAGCTGCCATCAACTAAGGAAACTTTTACGTCCACCACAGGATAGCCTGCCATAGCTCCGTTGTCCAGAGCTTCCATCACTCCGGCCTTGACCGGGTTGATGTACTCACGAGGAACGGCGCCACCAACGATCTTGTTCTCAAAAACCAGGCCTCCGCCACTTTCCAGCGGCTCTAGCTCCAGCCAAACATGGCCGAACTGGCCGTGGCCGCCGGTCTGTCTGACGAATCGACCCTCAACACGTACATGCTCTGTGATGGCTTCCCGGTAGGAAACCCGTGGCCTGCCCACCTGGGCCTGCACGTTGAACTCACGCTTCATCCTGTCCACAAGGACATCCAAATGAAGCTCGCCCATCCCGGAGATGATGGTCTGGGCGGACTCTTCGTCGTACCGGACCACGAACGTGGGGTCCTCTTCCGCCAGCTTGCGGAGAGAGTCTTCCAACCGCTCCTGGTCAGCCTGCGTCTTGGGCTCAACAGATACGGAGATTACCGGTTCCGGGAAGCTCGGTGGCTCCAGGATGATCGGTGAGTCAGAATCGCAGATGGTCTCGCCGGTGAAAGTGTTCTTCAACCCCACCACAGCGCCGATCTGGCCTGCGACAAGCTCCTGGACTTCTTCCCGGTGGTTGGCATGCATCAGCACTAATCGTGCGATGCGCTCGTCCGTCTCTTTGGAAGCGTTGTATACGTAGGAGCCTGACTTCAACGTTCCGGAATAGACGCGAATGAACACCAGCCGTCCATACGGATCCGCTGCAACCTTGAACGCCAGAGCAGCAAGCGACTCGTCAGGCTGCGTCGCACGAGTTACGGTCTCGCCATTCCGAGGGTCTATCGCTTCGATATTTGGGATATCGTCGGGTGATGGTAGATAGTCGATGACGGCATCCAGCATCGGCTGGATACCCTTATGCTTCAGTGCGGTGCCACACAACACGGGAACCAACGTGTTGCTGATGGTCGCCTTACGTAAAGCTGCTTTCAACTCTTCTTTGGAGATGGTCTTGCCCTCAAGGTACTTCTCCATGAGCGCGTCGTCTGTTTCCGCCACCTTCTCAAACAGGTAGTCGCGACACTGTGCCACCTGGTCCAGCAGCTCGGCGGGAATCGGCATTATCTCAGGAGCAGTTGCCTCTTCACCATAGATCTGGGCAACCTCCTCGATGAGGTCGATAGCGCCACGGAATTCGTCCTCAGCACCGATGGGCATCTGTATCGGAACCGGGCGAGCTTCCAGCCGATGGGTGATCATATCCACCGTGTGGTTGAAGTCCGCGCCGGAGCGATCCATCTTGTTCACAAAGGCAATCCGGGGAACGCCGTACTTGTTGGCCTGACGCCACACCGTCTCTGTCTGGGGCTGAACACCGGAAACAGCGTCAAAGATGACCACACCGCCATCCAACACCCGTAAACTACGCTCTACTTCAGCAGTGAAGTCCACGTGCCCAGGGGTATCGATGATATTGACGTCGTAGCCGTTCCATTCGCAGGCAGTCGCCGCTGCAGAGATCGTGATGCCTCGTTCCTTCTCCTGGGGCATCCAGTCCATGACTGTGTTTCCATCGTCAACATTGCCGATCTTGTGTGTTCGGCCTGTGAAGAAGAGCACACGCTCAGTAACCGTCGTCTTACCTGCGTCGATATGCGCGATGAACCCGATGTTTCGTACCCGTTCCAAGGAACCCTTCCTATGCCGTTATCGGCCGTGTTTGTTTTACGAATTGTTGAGGAGGCCGCTTACCACCGCCCGTTACCACCGATAGTGGGCAAAGGCCTTGTTAGCGTCAGCCATCCTATGGAGATCCTCTCTCCGCTTCACCGCTGCCCCATCTCCACGGGCTGCGTCGAGGAACTCTTGCGCAAGTTTCTCGTGCATCGGACGGCCCTTGCGTGCTCGTGAACTAGTGATAAGCCATCGCATTGCCATAGCGCTACCACGCCGCGGCGCCACTTCGATCGGTATCTGATACGTGGCACCACCTACTCGACGTGCCTTGACCTGAAGGAGCGGAGTGGCGTTGCGAAGGGCTTCCTGGAATATCTCCAAGGGGGGCCTGCTTGCCTGCTTCTCCACAATCTCCATTGCGGAATAGACGATCCGCTGTGCAACGGTCTTCTTGCCCTTGAGCATTACCCGATTGATGAACCGCGCCAACTCCACGTTGTCATACTGTGGATCCGGAGGAATCACTCGTTGTTCTGCTTTACGCCTTCGCATTACTCTTGTCAGTCCAACCTGTCTTCAAATTTTTTTAGCCGCGGGCTAGCCGCGCACCGTACTTGCTTCGTCCTTGCTGTCGTCCACTGACGCTACCTGCATCCAATACACCGCGAACGATGTGGTAACGCACACCGGGTAGATCAGGAACACGTCCGCCCCGCACCAGCACCACAGAGTGCTCCTGCAGGTTGTGACCTTCTCCTGGAATATAGGCCGTCACCTCTAATCCGTTGGTCAGACGCACGCGAGCCACTTTTCGCAGTGCGGAGTTTGGCTTCTTGGGCGTAACCGTTCGCACCTGGATGCAGACTCCCCGACGCTGCGGTGAGCCGACATTGTCCCATGTCACCCGGTTTTTCAACGAATTCTGGCGCCAATGCATTGCCGGGGCTCGGCTTTTCGCCTTTACCCGTTTCCGACCCTGCTTGATCAACTGATTAATTGTGGGCACGTCATGCTCCGGTCATAAAAATACGCCGCCAGTTAGGCGCAAAAGTAAATTGTACGAGTGTGGCCATGTACTGTCAATAGCTACGCTAGCTTTGCAGCCCGCCCTGGCGCCAACCCTTGACCACCACTACCAATCAATGGTAAAAATCACCCCCCGGGGGTGGTTAGGTCATTCATGGCCTAACGGCGGAGGGAGAGCATGGTCGACCACGATTCAGCATACCCAGTCCAACCTACAGAATCAACGCAGCTTGGGTTATGGACACAAGAACGACTCAGGAGTGTTGCTCGTGAGTTGTTCGTCGATGCCCCACTGGTGGTCGTCTCCAACCGTGAGCCCTACCTCCACCACATCGATGAGAAGAACAACAACCTTACATGGCGGCGTCCGCCTGGTGGGCTGGTTTCTGCGTTAGACCCGGTCATGCAGGCCATAGAGGGTGGCGTTTGGGTAGCCCAGGGCGTCGGCGAAGGTGACCGCACCGCTGTCGACGCTTCCGGTCGTGTCCCTGTGCCACCGGACAACCCGGCGTATACCCTGAAACGGATATGGCTGGAGCAGGCGGAGATAGAAGGCTACTACGAGGGGTTTTCCAACGAGGGTCTCTGGCCCCTGTGCCACGTGGTGTTCCATCGTCCCCGGTTCAATGCATCGGACTGGAAACACTACCAAACGGTAAACCGTCGCTTCGCTGACGCCGTCCTTGAGGAGATCGGGGGTAAGCCCGCTTTCGTCTGGGTACAGGACTACCATCTCTGCCTGGTTCCCCACTACCTCCGTCAGGCCCGGCCAGACCTGACCATCGGCATCTCCTGGCACATCCCGTGGCCCAACCCAGAGATTTTCCGAACATGCCCCTACGGCGTTCAGTTGCTTGAGGGACTTCTAGCAGCGGACGTCATCGGCTTTCACATCCGGTACCACGGCAACAACTTCCTGGCCACCGTGGAACAGGAGCTTGAGGCTCGATTGGATCGAGAGCGCTCCCGGGTCGTACGTTCGGGCCATGAAACGCTGATCGTGGACATCCCCATCAGCGTTGATACCGACGAAGAAGAGGAAGTCGCCCGTTCTCAAGAGGCTGCCGATCAGATGGAGCACTTCCAGGTGCTCTTCAACCTTGAACGCTATGACCATGTCCTATTGGGCCTTGATCGCTTCGATTATACCAAGGGGATCCCAGAACGACTGATGGCTTTGGACCACTTGCTCCAAGACCACCCAGAGTACAAAGAGAAGCTGGTCTTTCTTCAGGTAGGAGAGGTCAGCCGGATGCAGATACCCCACTACCAAGAACTGAACCAGGAAGTGGAACAACTGACCCAGGAGATCAATGACCGCCACCGCACGACGGACTGGGTGCCGATCATCCTGTGGCGGGAACCCATCGATCGGGCAGATCTCATGGCCTTGTATCAGCTTGCAGACATCTGTGTGGTCAGCTCACTGCATGACGGCATGAACCTGGTGGCCAAGGAATACATAGCCAGCCGGGTGGATGAGACCGGCGTTCTGGTGTTAAGCAAATTCACCGGCGCTGCAAGAGAGTTGCCGGACGCACTCTTGATCAACCCTTACGATGCCGACGATTTCGCCAAGAAGTTGGATCAGGCTATCCAGATGCCGAAAGCCCAGAAGGCAGACCGGATGCGACGGATGCGGCGCGTAGTTCGTCAGAACAACATCTATGCGTGGGCCGGAAGGTTCTTGCAAGAGATGGCCCGTAGCGGCGGAGTTGAAGCCAGATGATCCACCTTCTGCAGCACATGGATAAGGTCTTTGAAGGCGTAGCCACCAACGGTCAGATCCTTGTAGCACTGGACTTTGATGGCACCCTGGCGGACATCGTACCAAACCCGGCCGACGCCACACTCCCAGAACCACGACTCAAGCTGCTTGAAGCCCTGAACAACCAGCCTCGGTTTGCAGTAGCTATAGTGAGTGGCCGGTCATTGGAAGATCTAAAGGGTCGTGTCAACCTACCGGACATTGCTTTCGCCGGAGACCACGGGCTGGAGATAACCGGACCGGGTTTTCATCACATCCCGCCGGAAGCGGAGGAATTTAAAGCCACAGTCGCCGAGATTGGAGAGGCTCTGGAAGCTGCGTTGCATGGGGTGCCGGGAGTCGCCTTTGAGCACAAGGGGCTGTCCATGAGCGTCCACTATCGATTGGCGCCATCAGACCAACGAGCCACCGTCCTGCGCACCATACGCCGAGTTTCGAAGCCCTATCTGGCCAGGGGTGCGGCGCACGTCGTCAAAGGCAAAGAGGTAGTGAACCTGCTGCCACCTCTGGACTGGCACAAGGGTGCTGCCCTCAAGTGGCTTCTTGACATGTTGGAATCTCTACCGCGACGGGCCGGCGGTGTTTTGCCTATCTATATCGGCGACGATGTCACGGATGAGGACGCCTTCAAGGTAGTAAGGGAGACCGGGTTTGCCGTGCGCGTTGGGCGGCCTAAGCCTTCAAGCGCCGCGCCCTACTACGTTAACTCCACCAATGAAGTGGAAGTGGTGCTCCAGTCATTGCTGGACCACTCACGTTCGTTGAGCATCCCCGCCCACCAACATTAGGCATTCAGTTCCGGCGATATGGCCTTTCTCCGATAGCTCGCGCGATCACAATGCCGGAATACGGCTGAAGCCGCTAGACCACGCATGGGCCACAAGCTAAACTGGTCAAAGGACTTGCTGTAATGCCCGGTGGTGCAGTGGTAGCACAGGGGACTTTGAATCCCCTGACCTAGGTTCGAATCCTAGCCGGGCAGCCAATTTTTAGCTATGGTATAAGACCCCCGGGAGAACCAGGGGCAGGACAATCGGTGTAAGGAGATTAAAGGTGATGGGTGGATTTACCTGGTTTCGCTTCTCAGTATTAGCGTTGTCCCTAGTGCTAATCGCTTGTGAATCGGGCAGTTGTG
>CAJWXP010000055.1 GCA_913049785.1 uncultured Dehalococcoidia bacterium
GGTTGCCCCTGAAGCCGTTGCTGCCGCCGTGAACGAAAAGACCGTGGTAGTCAGCGTGATGTACGCCAATAACGAAATCGGCACCGTGCAGCCAATACAAGAAATCGCCCGCCTTGTGCGAGCGCGAGCCGAGAAGCTTGGTCGCACGATCCTCATCCACACGGACGCTGTGCAGGCCGCCGGGTACCTGAGCCTCTCTGTGAAAGAGCTAGGTGTGGACCTGCTGAGCCTATCGGCACACAAGTTCTACGGGCCCAAGGGCGTCGGTATCCTGTACGTCAAACGAGGCACACCCTTCGTTCCACTGTTGATGGGCGGAGGCCAGGAACGGGAGCGTCGCTCAGGCACGGAGAACATCGCAGGTATTGTCGGTACTGCCACAGCACTCAGGCTCGCTGAGCAAGAGCGTGAAGCCACAACAGCCCACTGCCGAGCCCTTCGCGACCGCATCATCGCGGCCATCCCTGAACTCATACCGGGTACGATGCTGAACGGCCATGCCACCAAACGCCTGGATAACAACGTCAACGTGTGCTTCCCCGGGTTGGAGGCGGAGCCGGTGTTGCTGGGGTTGGACCTCAAGGGTGTCTTCGCCTCCAGCGGCAGTGCTTGCTCTACGGCGTCCCTGGAACCATCGCACGTGCTAACAGCCATCGGCAGGCCTGCGGACATCGCCAGGAGCAGCCTCCGTGTCACTCTGGGACGAGATACCACCGATGCCGATATAGATTACTTTTTGGAGACGCTCCCCGATGTGGTACAGCGTCTACGGCAGTTGCCATCCTTTAGCCCAAACCGCGCGTAATACCGAGTGACACGTGCACCAACGGCGTAACTGTTGTATCGTTATGCGCGTTGCTTCTGAGCCCCGGAGTCAAAGGCCTAGGGCAAAGGTAGCGCAACGAAAGGAGCCCCCTATGTTGAAATTCAAGGTGAAGGGTTCAAAAGAGCAGATGGCCGTCACCTATAGCTGCGACTGCGGCTGCACCCCCTCCGCTGATTATCGCCAGGGCAGCGGCGAAGCAGGCCATGAGCACTGTTGCTGCGGCAAAGTACACTTCGCCGGCCATGGTGCGGTAGAGCAGATGGAAGCATATCTGACGGATCGCCGCCAGCAGGGATTGGATGATGGGTTGGAGTACGTCTCCACGCAGACGGAAGTGAAAGCCCCCTGGGGTGAGAAGGTCTCTGTTGCCTATGCGCTGCCATATGTGCATGGAGAACCCGCTCCGGTGGTACCCGGTCATGAACACAACCATGACCACGCACATAGCCATTAAGTTCATATCCAAATAAGGGCTGCAGGTACTGATGAAACACGGAAACGACAAGCTTTTTATTCTGATGGTGGCCATGCTAGTGACGGTGATTGCCGCTGCATGCTCTTCCAGTGATCCAGGCGAAGTTAGTGGCCTCACCCTTGCCGGCAGAGGCCTGACCATGAATGTCAGCGATCTTCAAAGGGTTGATAGCATGACCTATCAGGACGTTGATGGCGCCTACTACAGCGTTGGCCCTGTGGCTGAAGGCAGCGAACTCGTGGTGGCCAGGGTGACGATATGGAATACGCGGTCCGGCAAGCTCTTTCTATTCGTCGATGGTGATGCCGCTATCTTGGAGAACGATGAAAGGGAGAAGGCATTCTTGATCAACCCCTACGAGCGCCGAGAAGTGTTGCCCTCCGCTCCATCGGATCTAGGCCGCTATACCCCTCTCCTTTGGGGACCGTCTGACCTGCCGCAGGACTTCAACATCACCGGGTGGGTGGTCTTTGAAGCCCCGGAGGACTTTGACGCAGAGATTTTTGAGTGGGAACAGGTCGATTTCCTGACCTTTCCAATATCCGTAAAATGAGACTGACCGCTGCATCCAAACAGTCAGTTGACGCGTACATGACCGTGAAGAATGCAGTTAGTAGCTAGAAACGTGTTAGGTTGCTATACTAGGTCGGTGTCGGACGAGCGTTAGGCGATGTCTAGCGCTCGAGTTTGTGCAAAGGGATATCGTATGGCTGAAACAATGATAGAGGTCAAAGACCTCACCAAGTTCTACGGTGACCACTTGGCCGTGGATAACATCTCCTTTGAGGTCAAGAAGGGCGAAGTAGTCGGTTTCCTTGGGCCGAATGGGTCAGGGAAGACGACGACGATGCGCATTCTTACTGGCTACATTCCCCCGTCCACGGGGTCTGCCAGCATCGCCGGGTTCGATACCATGACCGGATCGCTGGACGCCCGTCGCCACATCGGCTACCTGCCTGAGACGGTGCCCCTCTACATGGATATGACTGTGGAGGACTACTTGAGGTTCCTGGGCACTATCCGCGGCATGCGGAAGGACCATCTGAAGCGTCGAATCGACACCGCTATTGAGCGCGTCAAGCTTGGTGACTACCGGAAGTCATTCATCAGCAAGCTCTCTAAGGGCTATCGCCAGCGCACGGGATTGGCCCAGGCCATCCTGCACGAGCCGGACGTGCTGATCCTGGACGAGCCCACCGTTGGTATCGACCCCATCCAGGTGGTGGAGACCCGAGCACTGATCAAAGAGTTGGGCAAGGAGCAGACCCTCCTGTTGAGCACCCACATCCTCCCTGAAGTGGCTGCCACATGCGACCGGGTGATCATTATCAATGAAGGCATAATCGTGGCTGAGGACACGCCTGAGAACCTTGCTGTTCGTCTTAGAGGGACCGAGCAAGTACAGGCGGACATCAGGGGCCCAAACGCGGAAGTCATCAAAGCGATTCGAGAGATCCCGGGTGTCACCAGCGCTCGACATATTGAGATTGCTACTGGCTCGCGCTATAACATTGAATCCTCGGCAGGCAACGATATCCGTGAGGCAATCGCCGCGATGGTCGTCAACAACAGTTGGGGCCTTTTGCAACTCAGCATCGTGCCTATGAGCCTGGAAGAGATATTCCTGGAGCTCACCGGCGGCGAAGAACATGGAGGTGCATAGCCTGTGAAGAACGTGTCAGCCGTATCAGTACCAAAAGTTTCCTGGTCAGGGACAACGGCCTTTCTTGGTTCCACGTGGCGGAACACTGCTGCGATTTTCTGGAAAGAGTTCAAAACTTATTTCACGTCTCCAATGGCCTACATCATTGCCGGGGTATTCCTTGCAATCACCGGCTACCTTTTTGTGCAGAGTATCAGCACCACCTTCCCGGAGGCCAGCATACGTGGATGGCTTGAGCCCAGCACCACGGTCTTCGTGCTCTGGTCGCCGGCACTCACCATGAGACTGCTGGCGGAAGAGCAGAAGCTGGGCACGTTGGAACTCCTCATGACGTCACCCATCCGGGATTATGAGATCGTCCTGGGTAAGTTCTTTGCCGTCCTCGCGATCTTGCTGGCGACGCTTTCATTGACCATGTTCTATACGCTCATGTTGTTCTGGTTCGGTGACCCGGATATAGGCCCGGTGGTCAGTGGTTATCTGGGGGTAATACTCTTTGGCGCTTCTACTCTCGCGGTTGGCATGCTTGCCTCATCGCTGACCAGTAACCAGGTCGTGGCTGCTGTTGTCAGCTTTGGTTTCCTTCTGTTGATGGTACTGACTGATCAGGCGGCAGACATCACCACGGGCCTATCAGCACAGATCCTTGAAGGGTTCTCCCTCAGCGGACATTTTGATGACTTCTCCAGAGGCATCATAGATAGCAACAACATCGTTTATTACTTCAGTGTGATTGCAACGTTCCTCTTCCTGACGATCAGGAACATTGAATCACGACGGTGGAGATAGCATGGCCCAGGAAAACGAACAGCAAAACGGTAGGTGGGCGCGAATCAAGTCGATTTTGTCGGCTGCGGCCCTACTCCTCTCGATCATCGGTAGCGTCGCCATGGTGGGCGGCGGAGCACTATGGCTCTGGGCAGATGACATCCGTGATTTCGGTCTCGGCGTCATGGGCGTGGGGTTCGGCATCCTGGTGGTTGCGGGAATATTCTCATCGGTGAACATCCGTGAACTTCTTTCCGGCCAGCGAGGCCGATTCGCCATCAATTCCTTGGTTATGATCATTGCATTCGTTGGCATTGTGGTCTTCGTGAACTTCATTAGCTACTTCAATGTGAGCCGAGCCGATACCACGGCTTCCAAGCAATTCTCTCTGGCGCTCCAATCCGTTCAGGTATTGGAAGGCCTTAATCAGGACGTCCACGCAACTGCCTTTTTCATCCCGGACAAGGCTGAGACTGCGGCTGACAGGCTGTTGGCAGATGACCTGATGTTTGAGTTTGAACGGCGATCCGGCAGGACGTTCACCTATGAGTTTGTTGACCCGGAGAGCGATCCGTCCACTGCAGGATTATTCCAACTCACTCAGTTCCCGGCCATTGTGTTCCAAGCCCGAGATACAGGCCAGGCAGTGGTGCTTAACGTGCCACCTCTGTCTGAACAAGACCTGACAAGCATGCTGCTCATCGTCACCGGAGAGGAGCAGAAACAGGTTTACTTCCTTACCGGTCACGGAGAGAGGGACATCATCAACGCGAACCCAGATGACCCCTCAGGTTTTGCATTTGCCGCCAGAGGTGTGATCAACGATAGCTATGGCGCTGCTCCGTTGAACCTTGCCCAGACCGGGTCAGTCCCTGAAGACGCTGCGGTCATTGTGATAGCTGGCCCAACGCGCAACATGGCACTGGTAGAGTTCGATGCTCTGGACATATGGATAAAGGACGGCGGCCGTGCCATCTTCATGATGGATCCGCCGGTTCCAAACAGCTTCCGCTCATTGCTGGAACCCTGGGGTATCACCGTTGGAGACACCACGATAGTAGACGCTGGCAGCTCATTGTTTGGTGACCTTAGGAGCCCCTTGCTGCAGAGTGGCCAATACGTTCAAGGCGTACCTATTACCAGAGACCTAGACACCGCACTCTTCCCCCGGGCTACGCCGATTGAGATCAGTCTTCCACCGGAGAAGACACCTCCGTGGGTGCAGTACACGCCCCTGGCACAGACGACGACGTTAAGTTGGAAAACCTCGGACGCAGATCGGGACGACTTCGACCCCGGCGCTGGCGATGTGCTTGGCCCGTACATGGTTGCAATGACCGTGCATGCGTGTGGCGTCATAGGGGTGGAGATCGATGCAACGCTGGTGCCCGGCGGGAGGAGCCTGAGATGTTCGACCGCAGAAGGCACGAAGGACCCGACGACCCTGGTGATCTTCGGCGACTCGGACTTCGCAGCGAACAGCTTCGCAGCCTATTCCACTAACTTGGACTTCTTTTTGAACTCAGTGAACTTTGCGACGGAGGACTTCGGCCTCATTTCCATCAGGCCCAAGCCCTTCGCCTTCAGAGAGCTTGTAGTAACCAGCCAGGAGTTTGACTTCATCCGGTTCTCCAGTTGGTTCCTGCTGCCATCCGCCGTGGGCCTCGCAAGCGTATTAGTATGGTGGCGGCGTCGCTAAACCCAGTAAGGACTAAGGCAAGACACCTATGAATATCCGTGCTACCGGAATACTGTTGGGCGTACTGGCGTTGATTGCTGGCCTCTGGTTCTTTGTCATCAAGGAAGGCGAGGAGCCTCGTACCGTTACCGATGCGTTCTGGTTCTACAAGGTGGCAGAATCAGACATTGATGTCATCCTCATCCAAACAGAGACCTCAGATCAGTCGTTCACCCACAGAGACGGTTTAGGCTGGCATTTCACCGGAGAGCAGCAGCCCCCCGTAGACAACGCCCGATGGGGCGGCGTGACCCTGGTGTTGAGTGGGCCTCGGGTGCGTCGAGTGTTGAAAGAAGACCTTGATGACCTGAAGACCTATGGCCTGGATCCACCCTCTACTGAACTGACGCTGACCATTCGCGGAGACCGAAACCTGCGCATGCAGCTGGGAAGCCTCACCCCTGATGGGAGCGGTTATTACGCCACCCAGGATGACGACGATAACCTCTATGTGATCGAGTCCGTCTGGGGCCAGGTCCTTAGACGGTTAGCTTTTGAGCCGCCGTACCCGCAGTGGTTCTACAAGTTTGACCCTGCGCGTGTTCTCTATCTGGGTGTCACCAAGGGCGATGTGACATCGGATTTCGTGACCAACGGCACCACGTGGCGCTTCGCCAATGCAGACCGTTCACCTATAGACCCCATCCGGTGGGCAGAGATTGTTCCGCTGCTGAAAGGCCCTCCATCCCTCGGCATCCTCCAAGAGAGGATCGACGACTTGGGCAAGTACGGACTCCTTGAGCCTGAAACAACAGTCATCGTCGAGTATCTGCCGCCACAAGGCATCGAGGGTGCAAACTGGGAAGTGTTGCTAGAGGTTGGGAATAAGATCGAAGATGGCTCAGGATATTACGCACGGGCCATCGGCCAGCCGTCCCTCCTCACTATCGATGTTAACTGGTACGAGACGATGGAACGGCTTGTTGACGAACGCCCGGATGTGACTGAATAGTCCGCTCCCCGACGCTCTTAATGCCCTAGTTGTTCATGTCGACGCCCGGTGTTGAACACCACCGTATGCGTGGTCACACCACTTATCTCAACCACATCCTCCAATGTCTCTGCATCGTACACATGTGCAACATTACCCTGCCAGTCACTGACGTACACAAAGCCGCCCATGTGCTGTGAACTCCCGATGCAACGGCTTGCAGCTACAAAGCCCCTCACATATACTCCACAGGTTCCATACACATTCAAAGGGAGACTACATTGCGCGCTGAAATATTGGCCTTTGGCACGGAAATCCTCATGGGCGAGACACAGGACACCAACTCCGCCCACATCGCGGCGAGGCTTCCGGCCCTGGGCGTTGAACTCCACACCGTCACGGTCATGGCGGACGAAGTCGATGAAATGGTCGCGACGCTGCACAGAGGTATGGCGCGGTCCGATGTCATCATCTGCACCGGTGGCCTAGGGCCCACCAAGGACGACATCACTCGTGAGGCCATCGCAGAAGCCTTCGGCGAGACCATAGAGATAGACCCGGAGCTCGTGGCAGACTTGAAGCGTATGTTCCAGGGACGTGGACAGGAGATGCCAGAGAGCAACATCAAGCAGGCCACCCGCATCCCCTCCGTCACCATTCTGCCCAACCCCAGGGGGAGTGCGCCAGGCTGGTGGGCAGAGAAGAACGGCACCATCATCATTGCCATGCCCGGCGTTCCCAGTGAGATGGTGGTGATGTGGGAGGAACAGGCAGCTCCTCGATTGAAGGAGCGCTCCCAGGGCACGGTCATCCTATCCCGCACCTTCAAGACCATCGGCCTGGGCGAGGCCCTGGTAGGCGAGCAGGTAGGTTCCCTGTTCGGGCAGGAAAACCCGTACCTTGGTATCTATGCTCGGCAGGACGGCATCCACCTCCGAATCATCTCCAAAGCGCCAACAGATCAGGAAGCCCGCGCCCTCATGGAACCTATGGCCGCAGAGATCGTCTCAACACTGGGTCCGGCCATCTGGGGTGTCGACGACGAGACGCCTGAGGAGCGAGTCGGCACACTGCTCAAACAAAAAGGCCTGACCATGGCGGCTATGGAATCGTGTACCGGCGGTCTTCTGGCCAGCGTGGTCACTGATGTGCCTGGGTCATCGGCATACTTCAAAGGCAGCCTTGTGACCTACGCCACAGAGGTGAAGTCCATCGCTGGAGTCGATGCAGACCTCATCAAGAAGCATGGCGTCGTGAGCAAAGAGGTCTCGGAAGCCATGGCGGAAGCTGTACGCGATGGCCTTAATGCAGACGTTGGCATCGGCATCACTGGCGTCGCTGGCCCTGGGCCGCAGGACGACATCCCGGCTGGCACCGTGTACGTAGGCGTGGCGACGAAGGGCATCACACAGAGCACAGAGATGCGCTTCCCGCCCGATAGGCCGCTGGTGAAGCGAAGAGCCGTTGTTCAGGCGTTGTTGCTGGTGTACAGGATGCTCCTGGAGACGCCACGATAGCACCGCACCGGCAGCTTCGTTGCGCGTATACCCGCCCTCGCCGTATACTTTTCCCTACGGGCGTATGTTGTTTACGTTGGCATTTGCCCTTACTCGACTGGAGGAAACCATGAAGGTCGGCATCCTGAACGTCACTGGCTACGCAGGGAGCGAGCTTGCTCGCATCCTGACCAACCACCCAAAGGCTGATCTGGTGGCCGTTACGGGACGAAGCGATGCTGGCAAGCGCCTCTCTGAGGTGTTTCCCCACCTAGGTGCCATCGACCTCCCAATCGTTGAAGAGATCAAGGAGAGCGTTGATATCGTGTTCTCCGCCTTACCCCACAAAGCGAGCGCTGAGGCTTGTGGGCCGTTTTTCCTGGGCGGCGTGAAGATTGTGGACATCTCTGCAGATTTTCGACTTAAGAACTTATCGGAATACGAGGAATGGTACGACGTGAAGCACCCGTTCCCCGAGCTCATGGAGGACGCTGTCTACGGCCTCACCGAGCTTCATCGCTCAGAGGTTGCTGCTTCCAGGCTGGTAGCAAACCCGGGGTGCTACCCCACTGGCGCGATACTGGCTCTGGCCCCGGCAGTCAAGGCGGGCATCATCGATCCTGATGTCATCGTCGATGGCAAGTCGGGCGTTTCGGGCGCTGGACGCGGGTTCGGATTAAGCACCCACTATTCAGAGGTCAACGAGAGTGTGCGGGCATATTCGCTGGACGGCCATCGCCACCTGCCGGAGATTTCGCAGGAGCTGGGGTTGGTAGCTAACCAGGAGGCTCGCGTCACGTTCCTGCCGCACCTGATTCCCATGACCCGGGGCATCCTGAGTAGCTGCTACGCGTCGCTCAAGCCCGGAGCTTTGCCGAACGGCGAGGCCGGGATTGCAGCTCTTCGTGAGGTGTACGAGGACTTTTATCGTGGCGAGGAGTTCGTGAAAGTTGCGGCCCAACCGCCCCACACCAAGCACACTCTGGGCAACAACGATTGCGTCATCTACCCCACCATTGACCTGCGGACGGATCGACTCACCGTGGTCAGTGCTATCGACAACCTGGTGAAGGGCGCAGCGGGTCAAGCAGTGCAGAATATGAACCTGATGTTCGATCTACCTGAGGCAATGGGGCTGAAAGCGCTGGCCCTCTACCCGTAGCCTAAGATATACTGATTATCTAGCTGTGCGAAGAAACCCTTCGCATTATGTCCGCCATAGGAAAGCCCCCATCGTCTAGCGGCCAAGGACGCCACCCTTTCAAGGTGGAGATCGCGGGTTCGAACCCCGCTGGGGGCACCACTTCCGGCCTTACCACTTCCGCACTATGGATACGGAGAAGGCCGTTGTGCCTACCAACGTCACTAACCCCGCCAACAACAGTGACACGGGTGCATCCGTTAGCTGCGCCAAAGTCCCCATCAGCAACCCGCCGATAGCGGTCACCCCCCACGTAAGCTGGTGTAGACTCATGATGCGACCTCGGAACTCCTCGTCCACCACCCCTTGAACCATCGTGTTGTTGATCGTCAGGAACATCACGCTGAACCCTCCAACCAGTCCCAATGCACTCAACGCGGCAGGGAACCAGGTGACCTGGGAGAACACCATCAGGCTTACTCCCAGCCCTGCTCCGACAACCAAGTGAATGGCTGCCGAGTTACGTAAGGTGCCCACCGTTGCCAACGTGGCCGCCCCGATCATCCCTCCCACTCCAATGGACATTAAGAGCCAACCATAGCGGCTCACATCCCCGGACAGAACCTCGTCTGCGAACACCGGTAACAGCGTCTCGAAGGACAGCCCGAACATCCCGCCGACTATGCCTAGGCCTAGGAGGTTGAGGATGATCCTATGTTCCCTGGCATAGCGAAGCCCGTCCTTCAAACTTCGCCACAATCCGCCTTTGGCCAAGCTGGATTTCTGGGGCAACGGTTTCATCATCAGGAGCATGACTACCGTCAATGCGTACGCGACACCGATCAAGAAGAACAGCCCTTCCAAACCCCAGGTG
>CAJWXP010000056.1 GCA_913049785.1 uncultured Dehalococcoidia bacterium
GGGCTGCAGTCGTCGTCACATCCGCGGCACGGGCGAAGAGCTTGAAGAAGAAGCCTGTGTGGGTCCTGGGCGGCGCAGAGAGCCATGACCATCATATGATCAGCCAGATGCCTGACCTGACGTCCACGGTGTCGCGGGTGACGGGGCCAATCGCTCTACAACGAGCAGGCGTCACCCACGATGACATCGACCTGACGATGGTCTACGACTCGTTCACCTACACAGCGCTGGTGACATTGGAGGGTTTGGGCTTCTGCAAGCCGGGCGAGGGCCCCGACTTCGTAGCTGGCCAGCGTACTGCGCCCGGCGGCGATTTCCCGCTGAATACCAACGGCGGCGGACTCAGCTACACGCACCCTGGCATGTACGGCATCTTCTTGGTGGTTGAAGCTGTGCGACAACTCCGCAAAGAGGCAGGCGAGAGGCAGGTCGCAGATTGTAATGTTGCCCTGGTCAACGGCACCGGTGGGTTTCTATCGTCCACAGGAACAGTCGTGTTGGCAACTGACTAAACCTGAAGGAACTCTCTCAGGTTCATGTCCTCAATGGCTGCGGAAACCCGTTCAATCATTGTTATCTGTAGACGCTTGCCGTGTTCCCCACTCAGGTCTGTGTCAGGACGAGCTCCGTAGGCCAAGGTGATACGCATTGGGGCGAAGGCGCAGAGGCGGTAATCCAGTCTGCACTCCTCCAGGCTATAGTCCGTCACGCCTAGCTTAACCAGATCTGCATAGTACGCTTCAACCAACGACGATTCCCACTCCCTTCGCCGTTCGGTTGGCAGGCTGAGTACCGTGAAGAACGCGATGTCCACAAGTCCCTTGGCCTTTGCCACGCGTTGCCAGTCGATAACCGTGACCTTTGGTGACAACTTCTCGCCGCCAATGAGTAGGTTTACCAGGCGGTAATCGCTGTGGGTCAACGTATACGGCGCGGAAGAGATCATATCGACGATTGATTCGAAGTCAGTGCAGTACGATTCAACTACGGTCTTCACGATGGGAGAGAATGTGTGTCCGTAGTTGGCCATCACCCCGGGAAACACCACATCGTTAAAGCGAGTGTTGGCGAATGCTACGTTAGGCTCACCGGTGGGAAGCCACGGTATCGTGTCGAGTTGAGGGCTGTTCCACCAGGGCGCGTGGAGCTTGGCAATCTCGCTCACTGCCAACACTGCCTCGTCGTAGGTGCAGCCGGTGAAGTCGTTGCCTGTTACCGCCGGTGCCATGTCTTCCAGTAATATCGCGAACAGCCCAGCTTCTTCGTCCATACCGCTGTAGTACCTGCGTGGGATGTTGACGGCAAGCCGGTCTGCAAAGTCGTCGTAGAAGTGGATCTCGTTCTGGTAGAACTGCTGGCGGATGGCAACCTGCTTGACCGCCGGAGCTGTGGCTGGCAGCTTGATGATCATGGACGCCGAGCCCGGTTTGCTTCCAACGGCGTAGGTTACCTTTAAACGCACTGTCACGCCGTTCGCGCCGGCAGCCTCGCCGATGGTCTCTGGTGTTACTGAAGTCGCTGTTGCAGCGATGCCGTGCTGTCCGAGTGCGGCAGTCATCCACTCAGGGGTAAGGTCATCAAGAGAACTGGGGATAGGGACATCGGCCATGTGTATTTACCCTCTTTCGATGATTGAAGATTACTATCTGCAGAGCTCATTCTGGCTATGACCCTGGGCCGCGCTCCATGGAGTACGGTTGCCAGCGTCGGAGGTTGCTCTTCTCCAGTACGGACGGGTTCACGCACGACTTTGGCCAGCGACCCGTCAGCACCAGGGCGATCTCAAAGCCGACACGTCGCCGCGACTCCGGTCCCATCCTCGATGACGCTGAAGCTACGTGGGGCGTCAGGGTGACATTGTCCATGTGAAGCAACGGGTTTTCAGGGTCGGGCGGCTCCTGCTCAAGCACGTCCAGAGCAGCTCCGGCTATCCAACCCTCCTGGAGCGCCTGTATCAGCGCCTTCTCGTCGACGGTGGCACCGCGACCGTTGTTGATAAAAAGCGCATCCGGCTTCATCGCTCGGAAATGCTCGTGGGTGAGCATGTGGTTGGCCTCTGGCGTCGATGGGGCATGCATGGACACGATGTCCGAGCGCTGGAGGAGGCTCATGAGGTCCATGGGCTCCACGCCGTACTCACTGATAGCAAGTTCCTCGATATAGGGGTCATAGGCCATCATGCGCACGCCAAAGGGTGCCGCTCGTAGCGCAGTCGCCCTGGCCACGTGTCCGAAGCCGATGAAGCCTATCGTCTGGCCCATCAGTCGTGGGAACTTAGAGAGCATCGGTCGCCCCTCGCGCCATCGAGCTTCACGGACCATCTTGTCCATCGTGAGCAATCGACGGAACGAGGCAAGGATCATCATCATGGTGTGGTCGGCAACCTCTTCGATAAAGGTGTCCGGCACGTTGGTCACCGGGATGCCTCGTGCGGTAGCTGCCGCGATGTCCACCGAGTCTGCGCCCACACTGCCCAGAGAGATGACCTTGCAGTTCTCTAGGGCATCTATGATCTCCTTGGTCATGGGTCGACCGCGGGCGAAGATGGCGTCGGCATCCTTGGCTCCAGCAATGAACTCCGCGTCCGTTTTAGCGGGGATCTCCACGATTTCAGCGTCAATGGGGCCAAGGGCTTCCATCTCAAGGTCGTAGACGCCCGGCGTCAGGGGCGTAATGGCTGCCGGCTTCTGAATCGCTACTTTGAACTTCGCCATGCTTGTCCTCCAGGTGTGGTGCTTGGGCATGCGTAGTGTAGCGTACGCCAACATGTTTTTGCAGTCTCCCGCCCCGGCCAGTCATGGGGTACAGTAGGGCCGGTATGACAAACATCAACAGTGAGATCACGGTAGAGCGCCGCACCATGTCTCGTGCTGGGCTGGGGCGCTATCTGGAAGAAATCCAAACGTCGACATCGCCTGTCCAGACTGCGTACGTTGACCCTGGGGCCACGTTGAAAAGCTTCACCGATATTTTCTCGGGCCTACCAGTCAGCCCGGCCTTCGATGCTGCGCTTGTAGCCGTCAATGGAGGGGATGTTGGTGCGGGGTTGTTCTGGGACGATCAAACGCTACGCATCGTGCTGCCACCGCTGCCGGTCTCAGGGAAGCCCCTTGCATCAGGCGTGGACATCGCGCCACTGTCGGAGTTATTGCAGACAGAGCCGATGATCGGTGTCTGCATGGTACGGTTGGGCCGGTTCGGTGTCGGCGTATATCAGGGGGACAAGCTACTCGATTCCAAGACCGACCGACGCTTCGTGAAGGGTCGCCATAAAAAGGGTGGCTCATCGTCTAACAGGTTCCGGCGCATCCGGGAGAAGCAGGCGGACGAGTTGTATAAGAAGGTCTGCACCGTGCTGCAGGAGCACTTTGAGCCTTATGAGCGCAAGCTCGATCACTTCTTCCTGGGTGGTGAGGCGTCTACTTTGGTGGGTTTCCGCGGCAGATGCACCTATCTGAAGACCTTCGACAAGGTGCTACGGACGCGGGTGCTGGATATCAGGGAGCCCGGCCACGAGGCGCTGGAGAAGTTGCCGCGTACGCTCTGGGAGAGCATCGTCTACGAGGTGCAGATTCCCTAGGAGGCCGATTCACCATCGGTTTCCTGGCTCCCCGCGACGATGGGTGGGAACGTAGAGGGGCCTTCGCCCTCCGGCAGGAGGATGTGGCGCATCGGGTAGTTGATGTCGATTCCCTCTAGCTTGAACCGAGTATGTAGACGTTTCATAATCTCTGACTTCATGCGGAAGGATGCCACCCGGTCCGTCGCCTGCACCCATATCCAAAAATCGATGTTTGAATCGCCGAACTTCTCGAATCCAAACCACGGCGCGAAATCTTTGTCGGACTCCGGGATATCATCGATCACCTGCTGGGCTACCTCCGTAGCCACCCGCTCCACATGCTCCAGGTCGCTGCTGTAGCTGACGCCAGCCTCTACCATCACCCCGATCTGCATAGTGGGGCCGTAATAGTTGGTCAGGATGCTGTCCGCCAGGCGAGAGTTGGGGATGACGACCAGGTTGTTGAAGGGCGTCCGTAGTCTGGTGCTGCGCCAGCCGATCTCGACGACGTAGCCCCGCATCCCGTTCTCAAGCTCAATGAAATCGCCGGGCATGATAACGGTGTCCCCCACGAGATAGGTGCCCGCAAAGAAGTTGGATAGCGTGGGCTGCAAGGCGAGGGCTACGGCGATACCACCGATGCCCAGACCAGCGATGAGTGGGCTGATGGAGATGTCTAGTTGATCCAGCACCAGCAGGAAGGCCAGGAGATAGATGCCCAGGACGCTGAACCTCCGGAGAGGGGACACCAGCTTGCGGCCAATGGCTGCCCGCCCCCGTGGCGCTCGGTAGCGTGCGTACCAGACCAGGAGTTCGCTGACGACCTGGGAGCTAGCCACGGCGACAAAGATGATGAACAGGACTCTCCACCCGGTGGCGATCTTATCAGCCCAATCGTCCAATACGCTGATATACGTTGTCGCCAGGAAAACGCCCTGCACTAGGATAAGGGCGACGATGGGGCGGAATGTGGCGTGGACAAGCTTCTCGCCTAGCTGGTTCTGCCACTTGCGGGTGAGGTTCCGGGCAACGCGGTTCAGCATGAAGTGGGCGATCCATGCAAAGATCATGAACAGCAGGAACGTCCCTATGCCAAAGATGACTTCCCAGAACTCCGTACCCAGCGTTACGGAGCCAATAGTAATGTCGGGCAGGTCTTCGATCATTCAGCTACCATCCAGCTATATCCTTGCTGGACATAATACCATAGTCGGCCTTTGAACCTTGTAACGCGCGATGTACTGAGACAAACCCAAGCCAATCCATCAATCAAACAGATGCAGAACCGGCCCCACGGAAGGTATACTGACAGGTATGACAACCAACTTCCTTGAAGGTCTCAACTCCGCCCAAAAACAGGCTGTGGAACACGTTGAAGGCCCACTGCTCATCATTGCAGGGCCTGGCAGCGGCAAGACGCGTGTCATCGTTCAGCGCGTCGCGTACCTGGTGCGGACGTGTGGCGTGTCGCCTCGTCGCATATGCGTGGTGACCTTCACCAACAAAGCAGCCAAGGAGTTGCGGGACCGCCTGGGGCGGTTGCTTGGCGGGGGTGTGGCTGAACAGGTGACTGCCGGCACCTTCCACTCCATCTGCTCCCGAATTCTGCGAATCGACGGTGAAGCCATAGGTCTGGATAAGGACTTCACTATCTATGACCGCGACGACCAGCTTGGCGTGCTGAAGAAGGCTTTCCAACGCGCCAACATCGAACCGAAGAAGTTCTCCCCAAGTGCAGTATTGAGCGGCATCTCCGGCGCGAAAGCTCAATTGCTGAGCGTTGAAGGGTTTCGGGCGAAGGTCGGATCGTACTTTGACGAAGTGGTGTTGCGCGCCTACGAGGAGTACCAGGTGTTCCTGTACGCCAACCAGGCGGTGGATTTCGACGACCTGCTCATGCGGACGACGCAGTTGTTCCGCGACCACTCTGAGGTGTTAGAGCGTTACCAGGAGCGATATCTTCACCTGATGGTGGACGAGTTCCAGGACACCAACATCGCTCAGTACACCCTGGCCAGGCAGATCGCCGGGAAATGGCGCAACTTCGCAGTCGTTGGGGACCCCGACCAGTCCATCTACGGATGGCGTCACGCCGACATCCGGAACATCCTCAACTTCCAGACCGATTTCCCTGACGCACAGACAGTGCTGCTTGAAGAGAACTATCGCTCCACGGCCAACATCCTCTCCGCGGCGTCTGAGGTCATCAGTGGCAACCAAAAGCGCGTGGAGAAGCGCCTAGTATCCACCATATCCGGCGGTTCGCCTGTCTGGGTCCATGAGGCCTACGACGAGGAAGAGGAAGCCGTATGGGTGATGCAGGAAGTCGACCGACTTCGCAAGAAGGGCGACTTTAAGTACGGCGATGCCGCTGTAGCCTATCGCGTCAACGCGCAGTCGAGGGCGCTGGAAGAAGCCTGCATCCGCCACGGTGTTCCTTATCGGCTGGTAGGTGCGCTGAAGTTCTACCAGCGTCGCGAGATCAAGGACGTCATCGCGTATTTGCGCGTGCTGTCCAACCCATCGGACGATGTGAGTATGGAGCGAGTGGTGAACGTCCCACCCCGCGGCATCGGCCAGAAGAGCGTGGACGAACTGACACGTTGGTCGCGCACCCTGGGTGTGTCTATGCGAAAGGCGCTGGATATCCTGGCCGAGGACCCCGGGACAGAGACGGCTATCCCCAAGGCAGGGCAGGCCGCGCTGGAGCGGCTGGGCTTCCTCATGAAGGAGCTTCAAGAAGCGTCACAGACCATGGAAGTGGCGGAGTTTCTTGACCTGGTGTTGGATAGGACGCGATACCGCTCCTACCTGCTTGATGACATCGAAGAGGGCGAAGACCGCTGGGACAACGTTAAGGAGCTACGTATTGTGGCGGCTGACTTCGTTGGTGTGGACCCATCGGAAGGGTTAAACGCCTTCCTGGAAAAGGTGGCTCTCGTGTCGGACGTCGACAACGCTGATGACGGCGGCGATGGGATCACGCTGATAACCCTCCACCAGGCCAAGGGGTTGGAGTTCCCCGTCGTGTTCATCGCTGGTGTGGAGGAAGAGATAGCCCCGCGTTTGTCGTCGCGAATAATTCTGACTACGATGGTCAAAAAAGAGGGACGCCTGCACGGCGTCCCCCTTCAACAAGACTATCGGCCCAATGTGGTGATTTAGCGCTCGGACACTGGAACGTACTTGCGTTCTTCTGGTCCTGCGTACTGGAGTAGCGGGCGGAGCAGGATATTGTGCTCAAACTGTTCGATAACCTGTACCGTCCATCCGGGGATCCGGCCGACGGCGAAGATTGGTACGAACAGATCGTGTGGGATGCCGTTCAGGTAGTAGATCACGCCGGCGAAGAAGTCCACATTAACGTGAATGCCTCGACGACCGTAAGGAGCCATCGCCTTCTGGACGGCCTCAAGAATGCCGTACCACTTCGGTTCGCCCTTCTCCTCACTCAGCTTCCTCACGCCTTCACGCAGGTGCCGCGCCCTGGGATCCTCGGCGCGGTAAACG
Source organism: uncultured Dehalococcoidia bacterium (assembly GCA_913049785.1). Lineage (GTDB taxonomy): Bacteria > Chloroflexota > Dehalococcoidia > Lucifugimonadales > UBA1127 > UBA1127. The sequence goes on from CAJWXP010000056.1 coordinate 7,073, forward strand.
CGATGGCCGAAGCCCATCACTCGGTCCCCTCCCGCGAGGAGGTCCTTTACGTACTGCTCTGCATTTTCCGCCTCACCAATGTCAAGCGCCATGGTCATGACGTTCTCGGCGGCTCCACCGTGGGAAGGGCCGGAGAGCGCACCGATGCCGGCCGTTATTGCGTCGTGCAGGTGGGCGTTGGTGCTGGCTACAGCGCGGGCAGTGAAGGCCGATGCGTTTGAGCCGTGGTCGGCGTGCAGGACAAAGTCGGTGTCCATGAGCGCTGCCGTCCCGGCGGTCGGCTCTTCGCCTTCCATCATGTACAGGAAGTTAGCTGCATGACTAAGGTCCTCGCTCGGCGCGATCGGAGCCCGCCCGTTGCGGATGTTGTGGTGTGCCATCACGATCGTAGGCACCTGAGATGTCAGGCGGATACCTTTGCGGAGTGTCGCCTCAGGCGAGTTGTCCTCGGCCTCCGGGTCGAACGCAGATAGTGCTGATACGGCCGTGCGCAATACACTCATGGGGTGGTCATTCTTGACCAGCGTGATGATGTCGACGATCTCTGATGGGATGTTGCGGTTGGCCTTCAGAACTCCATCGAACTCGTCCAGTTGGGACTGCGTCGGAAGCTCGCCGTACATCAGCAGATACGAGGTTTCCTCAAACGATGCGACGCCCGCCAGGTCGTGGATGTTGTATCCGCGATAAAGGAGCTTTCCTTCTTTGCCATCAATGAAGGTCGTCTCTGTACGGTCGAAGTAAACACCACTTAGCCCGCGATGAAGTGTGATTTTGTCTGTGGTCATTTGGGAGTTGCTCCAGGCTCGCGGCTAATTCCGCCGCAAACACGCGTCGTCACAGGGTGGCGCCGGTCGAATTCCATCGTTAAGGACAATGATCGCCGACTATGTGACCGTATCTTACCTGCGTATTGGCGGGTCGCGCGCTTAGGCAACATGAATCGGGGACATTCGATTTGGTTGGTCAGCCCAATTAGTTGCAATACGGTGAGGGAGCAGGGTTGAGCCTCGTCTCCCGCCGCCGTCTACTTCCGGGCACCGGTCACGCCCGGGTCGCGATCTCCTCAACGACCTGCGCCACAAAGCTATCTACATCGACGGCGCCAAGATCGCTGCCGGAACGCTCCCTTACGGCCACTTTGTTTGCTTCCTGTTCCCGGTCCCCAACCACCAGCATGTATGGAATTTTCTGGACCTGTGCCGCACGGATTTTTGCGCCCATCCTGTCGTTGCCAGCGTTGACCTCCGCCCGCACTCCGGCGGAGCGAAGCTTCTCGACGACCTCCTGTCCGAACGGGACATGTCTGTCAGCGATCGGGATTATTGTTGCCTGTACTGGAGAGAGCCATATCGGCAGGGCGCCGGCTGTGTGCTCGATCAGAACGCCGAGGAAGCGCTCAAGCGATCCCAGCATGGCGCGATGGACAACAACCGGGCGTTGTAGAGTTCCGTCTTCGGACGCGTACTGCAGGTTGAATCGCTCCGGGAGTGAGAAGTCCAACTGCACGGTCCCGAGCTGCCATTCACGGCCGAGTGCGTCCGGCACAAAGAAATCGATCTTCGGTCCGTAGAATGCGCCCTCACCTTCCTCCAGATCGTATTTGCGCCCGGAGGCCCCAAGCACCTCGGCCAGACCGGCCTCGGCCCTGTCCCACATCTCCTCGGTCCCGACCCGTTTATCCGGCCTCAGGGACAACGCCATCCGGAACTCGCCGTAGCCTAGAATTGTGTAGGCCTCGTCCAGCATGGCGATGAAGGAGTTCACCTCCTGCGCTATCTGATTGAGCGAGGCGAAGATGTGTGCGTCGTCCTGCACGAAGGTGCGTACGCGCATCAGGCCGTGTGTAACTCCGGAACGCTCATACCGGTGCAGCCGTCCGAAATCGGCGTATCGAATAGGCAGCTCACGGTATGAGTGCGTATTTGCCGCGTACAACATCGCAGCGGCCGGGCAGTTCATCGGCTTAACGC
>CAJWXP010000057.1 GCA_913049785.1 uncultured Dehalococcoidia bacterium
AACGCTGCCGGTCTCCAGCACGTTGCCCATGGACATGTACATGCCGTTCCCATCGTAGTTGGGGAAGGCGATGGTGCGCTCGTCCACCACCTGCACGAACCCTGGGTCGCCGCCCTTGTAGGAGCAGTTTGCTGCGCCAGCTTCATCCACGGTGGCGAGGAAGAACATGTCCCGCGCTTCAATGAACGCATGGTCTTCGTCGCTTATCGAATCTTTGATAATCCGTTCAGCTATGCTGTCGGCGAGTCGCCGTGTGTCGAACCTGTCTTGCAAGCTGCGACTGCTTGGACTGAATACTTCCGACATCTACCCACCTCGACTCTCAGGCTTTGAATATCGAAATGGTAAGTCGAGGTAGTTCGTTCCGCAACGAGTGGTTGATGGCGCGAAGGCCACGGATTCTTCGTCACTCGTGCCTCAGAATGATAGGCGGGGCAGTGACTAGGTGCTGGTAGCTATCAAGCAAGCACAGGTATCGTCGGATATCGTCCGCCTAAGATTTCCTCCGCAGGTGCTCCAAGCCATTTCTCCAGAACTGTGGCATAAACTGAGCGGAAATCAGTAGTGAATTTCAAATTCTTTTTATCGAGATCCGTGAGGCTTGCCGGTTCTCCATACAAGCCTCCGATAACTTGATTCCCGAATAAGAATGTCGGGCCGGCGGAACCATGATCGGTACCTCCACTCGCATTACTATCTGGACGCCTTCCGAATTCGGACCATGTCATAATCACGACTTCGTCTTGGTGTCCGTGTGCAGCAATGTCTGCCCAAAATGCTGCGACTGCTTCGGAAAACTCTAACAGCAATGCACCATGTTCTGCTAATTGATTTGCATGGGTGTCAAACCCACCAATTGCGACATGTCCCACTTTAAGGTCTTGATTAAAATGAATGCCTTCTGCTAATAGCAGGAGATCTTCAGCCAAATTGGTATCGGGATATGTTACCGCTGGGGTATAGGCAGCATGTGCTTCCTGGACGGCAATCGAGCCGTCCAGAGCGGCTTGGAATGCGCCACCGAATAATTGATCCATATCAGGATTGCTGTTCGGAGTTTTGTATAAGGCGTGAAGTGTATCCAATCGTGTTTCGCTAATTGCGCGATACCGATTGTCTTTCTGAAGTTGATAATTATTTAAGCTTCTTACTGTGGATATTGGAACCTTGCGGCTTGCCAATTCTGGAGCTAATTTGGAACCAATATTCATGGCTGGCACAGCGCCAATGGTGGCCGGATCCAACTGCTCTAAATATTTGCCTAACCAGCCGCCTCCCGAACCTATTAAACCCTTCCCCCCATCGGGAGTGCGAGATTGCTCCCAATAATTCATAGCAACGAAATGAGAGTAGCTCGGATAGGGATATCCGGTTCCTTGAACTATTGCGAGATCCCCGGAGTCCCAAAGCGGAGCAATCGCGGACAAATTCGGATGAAATCCGAGTTCGTCGTTAAGTGGTATCAATTGGTCAGGAGTTAACGCCAACTCTCCGCGCAGGTCATAATAGGTTCCATCGGTATGGGGAACGATTGTATTTAACCCGTCGTTGCCACCTTTCAGCTGAACGATAATAAGAACTCGTCTTGGAGATGGAGCTAAGATGCCTCTTTCTGCTGCTACCGCTACTCCCCTACGAAACACTAGAGGCATCGTCGTTCCGGCGACTAGGGCTAATGCTGATTGTTTGAGAAACGATCTCCTATTGAGCATACTGGTTTTAACCTCTTTGAAATGCGGGGCCTGCCAAGAATAAATAGAGAATTCCTCGCTGAACTCCATATTCGTCAGCGCCTTTGGTTTCTGCTTCAAAATAATCAAGCGCTGCTTCCATTGCTGGGTTTGCGACTCCGTCTAGGAGTAGATCGGTGAGTTCATGACGGTCGGGCAATGGAACTCTCTCCTTATTAACTTGACTCACCCACAAGGCAATCGAATTTGCAAAATTGGCCCTTTGCAGCATGGACGAACTATTAATCCATGCTTCGCCACCAGGCCACCCAGCGACATCCGGGGGGTCAAACAATGTTTGGCCCATAACGTCGGGTGGTCGGCTAAACCGTTTGCCATTATCATCAAACCCCATTGCTCTCGCAGTTTGGACTACCAAATCAATTGGGCTTTTTATCTGAGTCCTATAACTTTTCGGTGAATAAAATTCAGGCCTCTGAAGCAAGGCCCGCATCACATCTCTAATGACATAATCACTTGTGATAAAGACTTCGGACAAATGGTCTATGATGTGAGACTCTGGATCAGTATAGGCAAAGAATTCCCAAAGTTTTGTGGTGACAAACCGAGCGGCCTGTGGTTGACGTAAGATGATATCCACTACATCGTCGCCGTCAAAATTACCTTCTTCTCCCAAGAACACTTTAGTACCGTTATCATGTTGACCCGTACGGAACAGAAAATGAATCCCTTTGTCTTTTTGGCCTTTAGTTCCCCATCCAGTGAATGCCCTCGCGGATTCTCTGACGTCTTCTTCCGTGTAATAGCCAGGGCTTAACGTGAATAGTTCCATTAACTCCCGGGCGTAGTTTTCATTCGGTGCCTTCTTTTGGTTCAATCTGCTATCCAACCAAATCAACATGGCTGGATCTCGACCAATTTCTTTTAAAAGCTCATTGTAAGAACCCATTCCCATGTCTTTAAGCAAATTGTTTTGGTCAATCATCGCATAGTTGTCGCCAACCTTTTTCAAGCCGCTGGTCAAGATCCCATGCCAGAATAGCGCGATCTTTTCTGGTAACGGTCTTTTCGTATACGCCATTCGTAAGAACCACCAACGCCGCAGTTCGTATCGAAGCTCGAAATCGAGCCCTGCATCACCAATCCGTTTGGTTAAGGCACTATCGTCTATCGACTCAAAGTCGACGAGTTCGTTAATTGTTGCTTTAAGTCCGATGCTTTCTGCACGATCCAGTTCCGACTTGTTGTAACCAAATCCAGCTCTACGTAGGAGATGCGCCACTTTTTGTCGTTCGGTGAGATTGCTTGTATCTGCCTCGAAAATGCTAATTTGATTAGGAATAGGCTTGGGCGTTGGCGTAGCAGTGGGTTGGGGAACCGGTGTCGGGGTTGCAGTAGGAATAGGAGTTGGGACAGCGACAGTTGGCGCAATAAATGGAGTTGCGGTTGGAACAGGGAGGGTAGGAGGCGGAATTGGAGTGTTAAATGGAGTCGGGATTGGGGTGTTTGATATCGTGGGGGTTACGATGGGAGTGTCTGCAATTCTGCTGCAGGCGGCCAAAAGGGGGCCTAAAATACCTGCTGTGAGCCCAAGGGCTGCAGCACCTTTTAAAATCTGCCTACGGGTTATGCGCGAGGCTAACCCATCGGGTTCATGGCCTTCGTTCCGTAACATTGGAATCAAACTCCTTACTCAGACAACGGTTAAGGAAGTTTTCAAAGATTGGTACCTAGGCCTTTGACCAACTAGCCGAATTTTATTTGATATAAGGCCATATCGCAACATAAATGTCCAATGCACTTTACTCTCCTCTTTTTATTACTTATTGAAGCTAGATAGTGTATCTAAATGGGAGGTGCGTAAGGAAGTAGTCACGTCCGACCTTTCTAATGATGTTTGCATCTGCGACAATGTATCCAAAGACCTCATGCCGTCAGGGGATGATTTATGCCAAATCGTTTGATCGACGAAACAAGCCCCTATCTTCAGCAACACGCGAACAATCCTGTGGAGTGGTATCCCTGGGGACCGGAAGCCCTTCAGCGCGCTGCCAAAGAAGACAAGCCGATCTTCCTTAGCATCGGTTACGCAGCGTGCCATTGGTGTCATGTGATGGAGCGGGAGTCGTTCGAGGATCCGGAAGTGGCGGCGGTGATGAACCGCCTCTTCGTGTGCATCAAAGTAGACCGGGAAGAGCGACCTGACCTGGACGCGATATATATGCAGGCGGTGGTAGCCGTCAGCGGCAGCGGCGGATGGCCGATGTCCGTGTTCCTAACTCCCGACTTGAAGCCCTTCTACGGCGGCACATATTTCCCACCGCAGGACCGTGGCGGCTTGCCCAGCTTCCGCAGAGTGTTGGAATCCACAGAAGGTGCGTACCGAAAGCGGAAGAATGAAGTAGTGGCCTCTGCCGACCAGTTGGTAGAGCATCTCAAACAGAGCGCAGCATTCCAGGGTGACCAGGATCCGTTGACGGAGGAGATGCTGGACACTGCATTCAAGCGGTTGGCCCCCAATATCGATACGGAGTACGGCGGTTTCGGGACGAGTATCAAGTTCCCCCAACCCATGGTGCATGAGTTCCTGCTTCGCTACGGAGCCCGCAGCGGCGACCCAACGGCCCAGGTGATGGTCGACCTGACGTTGGATAGGATGTCTCGTGGGGGCATCTACGACCACATCGGCGGCGGGTTCCACCGGTACTCCGTCGATCAGACATGGCTGGTACCCCACTTCGAAAAGATGCTGTACGACAATGCCCTGCTAGTGCGGTTGTACCTCCATGCGTACCAGGCGCTCGGCCGACCGGAGTATCGCCGCGTCGTCGAGGAGACGGTGGGCTACGTACTGCGAGACATGAGTGACGCGTCCGGCGCCTTCTACACAGCTCAGGACGCCGACAGCGAAGGAGTGGAAGGCATCTTCTACACCTGGAAACGCTCTGAACTCATTTCGGTGTTGGGCCAGGAGGCTGGCGAGTTGTTTTGCAAAGTCTACGGTGTGACGGAAGAAGGCAACTTTGAAGGGGCATCCATCCTCTTCCTTCCGCAAGAGCTACCAAAGCTGGCCGAAGAACTGGGCGTCGCCGAGGACGACATGCTCTCACAGCTTGCGGAGAGCAAGGCCAAGCTGCTGAGGCTGCGTGGCGAGCGTGTCTGGCCCCTACGCGACGAGAAGGTACTGACAGGCTGGAACGCGTTGATGCTGGGGAGTCTGGCGGAAGCGGCGTCTGTGCTGGGTCGGGCGGATTACCTTGAAGCAGCCAGGGCCAACGCCACGTTCCTGCTGGAATCACTGAAGGATGCAGACGGGCGATTGCTGCGTACATATCGTAATGGCAACGCCAAGCTGAAGGGCTACCTGGAGGACTACGCGTTCCTTGTCGACGGGCTGCTCACGCTATACGAAGCGACGTTCGAGCCCAAGTGGTTGTGGGAAGCCAAAGGGTTGGCCGAGTCGATGCTGGACCTGTTCTGGGACGATGACAGCGCCAGCTTCTACAGCACGGGCCATGACCACGAGGAGTTGCTGGTTCGACCGCAAGAGTTCTCCGATAACGCACTCCCAAGTGGGGCATCGGCGGCGGCGTTGGCATTGCAGCGGTTAGGCTCACTGGTAGGCACGCCTAGGTACGCTGAGACGGCTCAGATTGCGTTGCGTGCAATGCGTTCCACCATGATGGCTCAACCTGTGGGCTACGGGCACTGGTTGTGTGGCCTGGACTTCGCGCTTTCTACGCCCAAGGAAGTCGTGATCGTCGGCGACCGCAACGAAGCGGGCACTATAGCGCTTCTGGATGCAGTGTATAGTCGGTACCTGCCCAACAAGGTCGTTGCAGGCATGGCATCCGAAGACGATCCCATGGCAGAGGAACTAGGGTTGCTTGAAGGCCGGGTGCTGATCGGCGGCAAACCCACGGCTTACGTGTGCCAGAACTACGCGTGTCAGATGCCGGTGACGGATCCGGAGGCGCTGCTGGAGCAACTTGGAGCGGAGTCTGACGGGCTAGATGTCGTATCGCAGTCGGGCTACCTGCTGCCACCGAAGTGGAAGCTAAATCCCACATCTGAAGCCGGCGAATAGCCAGGGCAACGTCCTGGACCTACGTGCCTGGCGGTTACCCAAGAGAGATTTAGCACCGAATGATCCCGTCCAAAAAGGCAGCGAACCCTGTTGATGAGCATCTGGTCGATACTGACGGCCGGTGACATCACCTGAAATCAATCCGAGAAATCCACCGCATTCCTCAAGATCCATAACGGACCGAAGTTGTTTCCCGCAAAGTGAGCTATTGGGTAGTGGTCAATATACGCCCTGAAAAATTGAGTTCTAATTTGAATTCTTCCGCGACACTAATGATAAAGGCAAACCTTGGCTTCCTCATATCGAATTCTTCGAAAGTTATGGTAACACTCGCATTCCCCACAATCTTGTCCGAAGCAAACTCAACTACCGTCCTCCAAATCACTGGTTTCGTGACTTCCTTTATAGTCAGATCACCAATAAGATCGAAAGTATGAGCACCTGACGTCGGCAAAGGCCATGGTAAACCTTTAACTTCATTTATCGCGAATTTAACGGTCGGATATTGATCAGACTCAAGCGCCCTCGATTTCAAATAGCGGTCGCGTCGCGCTTCATCGCTAGTTAGCGAACTTACATTTACCGTAAAAACGCTATCTTGCAGGATTTCTCCACTAGCATCGAAACGAATCATCCCACTGACATCAGATGTTTGACCAATAGCATCATTTGGTAAGTCGAGCCGTGCTAACTGTTCACGAATGATGTATCGCGCAGTCGAAGGCTCTACCAGTTTTAACAATATAACGTCTGTCAGACTTCCTTCCACAGATGAGGGATGTGCCGTAGGCTCCGGCATAACGGCCGGTCGGGGAGATGCTGTAGGCAAAGGAGATGAGGGATGCGCCGTAGATTCCGTCGTAGCGGTCGGTCGGGGTGATGCTATAGATGGAGGAGGAGTGTTCACAGGTATGGTCATTGTCACTGCAGCTGTTACGGTAGCGGCCACGTCTAGAGTGGGTGCAACAGTAGACTGGATCATTGAAGAGGGTGCAGCAGTAACACTTGGGGTGGCAGGTTTAGCTTCTCCTCCACACGCTCCGATCATCGCTACGAGGAATATGAAAGCTGCTAGTTTCATGCGGAGATGATATACCTGCGGTCAACAACCTCCTCTGTAAGTCTGTATCCCATTATAGAAAATGACCTCGTCGTTAGGGTAAGAAAAGGTCACAAACCTTGGTTGGCAGCAATGGGAGATTCCCGGCACCCAAGCGGTGTTAGGGGTGTGTCGGGAGATCCAGTGCGAGACCATCGTGTAGCCAGGGCAAGGACCTGGGCCCATATGCCTGCGGCTTTCTGTACAATGCACTGAATTCACGATTGAAAAATCCTTGCTACCCAGTCTTAAATCGCCGCACAATAGCTGTGATTTCTCGATGTCGAGACACCATATCGTCAGCAGAAGGAACCCTAAGGGTTCAGGAGGCGTCTACTCTGGTGGAATCCCGTGACACAGTACAAGATGCTGCTCACGCTGAAGAAGCGGAGATAATCCGGCGTTGCCAGGGTGGCGACCGGGAGGCGTTCCGCTTCATTGTGGAGCGATACGGCAGCATGCTGCACGGCACGGCGTACCTAATGACCAGGAACCACGCAATAGCGGAGGAGCTGAGTCAGGAGGCGTTGATTCTGGCATGGCGATGGATCAAGGGCTTCAACGGAGGATCGCTGAAGGCCTGGCTGGCCAAGATCCTGGTGAACAAGAGTGTCAGTCAGAGTCGTCGCAAAGACTTCGGGGCGATGGACATCGACGATCCGTCTACACCGCAGCCGATGGCGGGCCAGAGCGATGACCCTGCGGCCGCCACCCAGACAGTGCTGGAGCAAGAACGGGTGAGGGCTGCACTGGAAGTGTTGCCGGAAGACCAGCGAGAGGTGGTCACACTGCGATTCTTCTCTGAACTCTCTGTGGCGGAGACGGCAGAGGCCCTAGGCATCCGTGAAGGCACAGTGAAATCCAGGCTTTCTCGGGCGATGGAGCGATTGCGCGGGGTATTGGTTGAGGACGAGGCATGAACGATGCAAGGGCGAGGACGATAGGAAACAGTCATGGCGCGTGAACAGGACTACAACGAGGTAGAGCGTCAGCTACGAGGGTACTTTGACGCACAGCGGGAGGAGCTGAAGGCTCCTGCCGCTATGTGGTCGCGTGTATCCAGCGAGCTGGGCGAACAGACGCCGACATCGTGGTGGAGTCGCATAGACGTCAGTTCCTGGCTCCGCACCGTGCAACCTGTCTACGCTGGAGCTGCAATGATTGCCGTAGTAGCAGTTGGCCTCGTCACGTATGCGTCGTTCTCCGGTGACTCGACATCGGACGACACCGTTACCACTGCGGCTGCTATCCAGACCGAATCCGCAACCCCTCAAGCTGCAGCAGCACCGCTAGAACCAGGCGAGCCTGGCGTGAGTGGCCCTCCAAGCGTTCCGGGTATAGCTGGTGCACCGGGAGTGAGCTCCCTTGAACTGGCAACTGCGGATGATGGAGCTTCCGCTCCAATGGCAGCAAGCGCGGCGGCTGCCCCTGCGCCGGCTCCTACCAAATCACCAGGGGAATCAACCGACTCCAGGGCCACATTAGCTTTCGGAGAGCCTCAAGTCTTCCTTGAACCCCTCATCGATGTGGCGCTAGCCGGCGCACGACTCTTCTCCATCAACCTGCCTCCTGACTGGGCCATCGGTGGTCCCAGGGCTGCTGCTAGCGGCTGGGAGGGTACGCTGGTGGGTGACGGGTTCTTCCTGTCGTATCAGGGCGGGACGTCTGTGGTGGGCGACATCAGCGATGTGGTGGACTCTGACGGCGATAAGCACGTCATTACTGAGGAGATCATAGGCGGGTTCTCAGCCCAGCTTGTTCAGCCCATCGGCGACGAAGAGGGTGTGACAGCGATGCTTCTGCAGCTACCTGAAGGCAGGATGCTGGTCATTGGTCAGAACCTGAACGCCGAACAACAACAGATCGCCTTCGCTATCTTCCGCAGTATCCAACCAGGGTAGAACCCTGCACCCATATGTTTGGGGACTGACCTGCGGGTCAGAGGGGCCTGTGTTCGGTTGTAGCCGGGGGGAGAGCCATGCAGTGGCCCGTTATTTCAAACATGATTCAACAATAGA
>CAJWXP010000058.1 GCA_913049785.1 uncultured Dehalococcoidia bacterium
TCCCCGTCGGGGAGGTCGTTGATGTCGCCTGCTGTCGCGAGCATCGGTGAAATGTTCTTCGGCAATTCGCTCGAAGGTTTTTCGTCCGCCGGCATCTGTTCTTTCATCAGATGCATCAGCCATTGATCGCCCTTGGTCTTTATCAATGCGAATCGTCCCTGCGCTCTCGCGCCGTGCAGAACCACGATGACCTCGTCGTCACGCCATTTCTCGAGTTCATAAGTGCCCGAGTCCCAGATGCTGACCTCGCCGCCGCCGTATCCGAGGCCGGGGGAATGGGGTTCATTGGCGCGGGTGGCGGAAGCCCTGATTGGCTGCGCGATCAGATTAGAGCGGTTCGGGAGAGGACCAACCGCCCGTTCGGTGTGGGATTCATCTCCTCCTTCCCCGGTCTGGACGAGTTGGTTCAGATTGCGTTGGATGAGCATGTTGCGGTGGTGTGTCACTCCTTCGCGGACCCCAGCCCCTACGTCGCTGCCGCACATGATGCCGGCGTGAAGGTGTTAGCGCAGGTGCAGAAGGTCAGCCATGCGAAGAAAGTGGCCCTTGCTGGCGTCGATGCAATCGCAGCCCAGGGCACCGAAGCTGGGGGGCACACCGGACATAGTGGGACGCTACCCCTGGTTCCTGCGGTTATCGATGTGGTAGGAGACATCCCTGTGATCGCAGCCGGCGGCATCGCCGATGGAAGGGGGCTGGCCGCGGTGCTGATGCTTGGTGCTGAAGGAGCGTTTATCGGGTCTCGCTTTGTGGCGAGTCTGGAATCTGCTCGCGAAGACTGGGAGAAGCAGATCGTGGTGAAGGCGGGCGTGGATGAGACTGTGCTGACCAAAGCATACGACCTGGCTATGGGGTCAGCGTTTCCCGCAGACATAGGTGACAGAGTGATCCGCAACGATTACACCGGTGAGTGGCACGGTCGAGACGCAGAAGTGGTAGCTAAGTCCGAGGCGCTCAAAGCCCAAGTGACGGCTGCCATCCAGGCCAAAGACGCAGGCACCGCCCCGATACGTGCGGGGAACGCCGTTGGGTTGATCTCAAGCGTCGAAGCGGCAGGCGAGCTACTTCGAAAGATCGTTGAGGAAGCCGAATCAATCCTGAGGGGTCGTCCTAGCGCATTGTTGACAACGTAGTCGCACTGACGTACGTGTCTTCGTTCATATCGGGGTGGTACGGCTGGTCAGCCTACCATCCGGAGACGAGCATCTACGAGGGTTAGCCCCCTACACCGCCGCTAGCTCTAGTTGGCGTTCACGGACGGCGAGGCCCATGTCGTTGTGCTCACGCTCACGCAGGCCGTAGGCGTCTTTGAGGTCGGCGACGCGCTCACGGATGTCCTGCTGGAACTGCTTCGGAGCGAACTCGGCAGGGTAGAGCTGTTGATAGGCGTGGTAGAGTCGCGGGTGCTCCTGCTCCAGGTAGCCCATGAAGTGTTCTTTGGTGCCGGGCTTCAGGTGGAGAATCTGGGCCCTAAGGAAGCTCGCTCCATGGGCCGCAGCAGCTTCAACCACCGCTTGCAGGCTCTCCTGGTCGTCAGTCATGCCTGGGATCACGGGGGCCAGCAGCACACCCGCTGAAACGCCAGCCTTCACCAGTTGCTCCATCACGTGCAGTCGCTGCATCGGTGGCGGCGTTCCGGGCTCAAGCTCCTTCCAGAGATCGTGGTCCATAGTGGTAATGCTGAAGCACACGGACGCCCCTGCCCGTTTCGCCATGTCCGCTAGGATGTCGACATCACGGAAGATCATAGTGCCCTTGGTCACGATGCGCACCGGGGTGTGACGCTCTGCCAACGCCTCCAGGCAACCCCGAGTGAGGCGGTACTTGCCCTCTATGGGCTGGTACGGGTCTGTCGCCGTACCTATCGCCACGGTCTCGCTGACCCAGGAATGCAGGGAAAGCTCCTCTCTCAGCACGTTCACCACGTTGGTCTTCACAAAGACCAGGCCGGAGAAATCGTTGCCGGGGTCGGGATCGACGTAGGAGTTGTACCGTCTGGCAAAGCAGTAGTGGCAGCCGTGGACGCACCCTCGATACGGGTTGAGCGACCACTTGAAGCCCATCCCGTGAACGCGGTTGAGCGCGCTTCGGCACCCGGTCTCCTCATAACGCACATCGTTAGGCATGAGCCCCTCCCTCGTTCGGTATCTTTATAGTATTTCAGAACGTACGTTCTTGTCAATGATTCTGAGCATTGCGAGGGAGAAGACATAGCTATACACTCAATAGCTGTACTCACCCATAGGCAATGAACGGGAACACCATCTGAACATGCACCTCTTCATAGCGCTCCACGAAGAACACGCAGGCGCCACACTTACGTTCTGGAACCTCTGGACCTTTGATCCACTGATCGTCACCGGGTTGTCGGTGTTGTTCGCGCTGTATACGCGAGGGCTGTGGCTGAGCAGAGGGCGTTCCGGCAACCTCTTCCCCTGGTGGCGACCCACACTCTTCTATATAGGCTGGACTGCGCTGCTGGCCGGTGCCGTCTCGCCGATCGATGGCCTGTCCGGTGACCTGTTCCTGATGCACATGATCCAGCACATGCTACTCATGATGGTTGGGCCGTCGCTGATCCTGCTGGGCGCGCCGGTGGTGCCCGTTCTGCGAGGGTTGCCGGACGTGGTTCGATACAACTTTGCCATACCCCTGCTACAGATGCGGCGAGTACGGAAAGTGCTCTTCTTTGTGGTATCACCCTTGATAGCGTGGCTGTTCTTTGTATTCACGCTGTGGATATGGCACATCCCATCGGTCTACTCCAACGCCACACAGAACGAACCCTTGCACCTGCTCCAGCACTTCATGTTCATCAGCGCTGCTGGATTCTTCTGGTGGACAGTCATAGATCCTGTGCCGCTTCGCCCGCGCCTCGCGTATGGGCTACGCCTACTCTACTTATTCTTGGCAACCATTCAGAGCATCGTGCTGGCAGGCATCATCACTCTATCGCCCGATGTGCTGTACACCTACTACGAGACGGTGCCTCGGACATGGGGCATCAGCGTGGCGGACGATCAGACCATTGCCGGGCTCATCTTATGGATACCCGGAGCGATGATGTACTTCACGGCGTTGGCCGGCATCTTCCTTGTTCTGTTGAAGAAAGACGATGCGAGGATGCGTCGCCTTGAAGGTCGCTAGTCCGGGCGGGAACGCCACTGTGTTTCTGGGATATCAAAAGTTTGCGCGATTTTTCACCAACCCATTGACTGCGCTTCTCAGCATCGGTAGAATAGTGCGGCTGCAGCGGGTGTAACACCCCACTTTGCAGCGGCAGGGGAGCGCCCGGGATCACTGGAAGCACATCGCCCTGTGGGGCAACGGGAACCGTAGCTTCTTAGCCCAGATATCGGTAATGAGAGAGGCCCATGGCGAACCTAAAAAACATCCGTCCTAAGGCTCTGCTCGGTCTTCTGGTAATTGTATTACTTCCCATACTTGCGGCGTGTAGTTCCACCGATAACCCTCTTACTACGATTTCGCCCAAGTCTGACGTAGCCAGAGATATCCATTGGAACTACCAGATCATCTTCTGGTTCGCCGTATTCGTCTTTATTTTCGTAGAGACGTTGCTGCTATACGCGGTCATCAAGTTCCGCAGGCGGCCCAATGACGGGATACCCAAGCAGGTCCACGGCAACACCGCCATGGAAATCACCTGGACGATCATCCCCGCGCTGATTCTTATCGCCATTGCAATCCCCACGTGGATTACCATCTTCGAGATCGACGACGTCCCCGACGATGCGTACATGATCGAGATCGTTGGCCACCAGTGGTGGTGGGAAGCCACGTACCCTGATGGGCAAGTGACTGCCAACGAGATTCATGTTCCTTCTGACAGACCCATTGGGTTCAACCTGAATACTGCGGACGTACTCCACAGCTTCTGGGTCCCGCAGCTCTTCGGCAAGCAGGACATTATACCCGGGAGGACGAATACTCTGTGGTTCACCCCAGAGGTGGAAGGCAGATTCTTCGGACAGTGTGTTGAGTTCTGTGGTATCTCTCACGCGAATATGCGGCTTGAGATGATCGTGGACAGTCCAACAGTATTCGCATCGTGGCTCTCAGGGATTGACAGCCCCGCCCCAGCGGCAGTTAGCCCGGCAGTGGTAGCTGGACATGACCTCTTCGCCAGCAAGGGCTGCGTAGCGTGCCACACCATCTCGGGTAGGAACGATGCGGTAGGTATCATCGGCCCCAACCTCAGCCTCTTCGGTGAACGGTTGACGTTGGCCAGCGCGACACTAGACAACAATACAGAGAACCTGACGGCATGGCTGAAGGATCCGGAAGACATCAAGCCCGGCAACATCATGTCAGAGAGCGCTCCCATCTATACCAACCCGGACCTCGCACTCACAAACGCGGAGATCGTTACTCTGGTGGCGTATCTCCAGAGCCTGAAGTAACGACTAAACCCGGCAACCTAATACGTAACAACGACCAGGTCTTTGGAGGCAGTACATGGCATCGGCAGTAGGAGCGGTAGGCGCAGCGGGACATGCTTCCACCGAAAGCGGAGTATGGAGCTGGATCACCACTGTTGACCACAAGCGCATCGGCATCCTCTACGGAGTGTCCGCCATTCTCTTTTTCCTTCTCGGCGGCTCCGAGGCTTTCCTAATACGCATGCAGCTTGCATCAGCCGATGCTGACCTGATCAGTTCCGGCGTTTTCAGCCAGCTGTTCACCATGCACGCGCTCACCATGGTCTTCCTTGCCATCATGCCTCTGGGAGCAGCGTTCTTTAACTTCTTGATTCCTCTCCAGATCGGTGCACGAGACGTAGCCTTTCCACGATTGAACGCGCTCAGCTACTGGCTCTTCCTTTTTGGGGCGATCCTATTGAACTCCAGCTTCGTCTTTGGCGGCGCTCCTGACGCCGGTTGGTTTGCCTACGCAAACCTGACGTCCTCTACCTACTCCCCTGGCGATTCTATGGACTACTTCACACTGGGCCTGTTGGTGCTAGGTATATCCTCCCTGGCCGCAGCCCTGAACTTCGTTGTGACCATCCTGAACATGCGAGCTCCTGGCATGACCCTCATGCGGATGCCCGTGTTCACCTGGATGGCCCTTGTGGTTTCCTTCCTACTGGTCTTCGCGCTGCCGATCCTGACGGTAGGTCTGATCGAGCTACTGTTCTGGCGGTTCTTTGACATGCCGTTCTTCTCTGCAGAGTTCGGCGGGGACCCTCTCCTGTGGCAGCACATCTTCTGGCTTTTCGGCCACCCAGAGGTGTACATCCTGATCCTCCCGGCAATGGGCATCGTCTCAGAGATCCTTCCCACGTTCTCTCGGAAGCCACTGTTCGGTTACACCGCAGTGGTGTTCGCCGGCGTGTCCATCGCCTTCCTGGGCTTCGCGGTCTGGGCGCACCACATGTTCACAGTCGGGCTTGGGCCGGTGGCCATCGCAGCGTTCTCGGCAAGTACTATGCTCATCGCAGTGCCGACGGGTATCAAGGTATTCAACTGGATGGGCACAATATGGGGCGGATCTTTAGATTTAAGAACACCCATGCTGTTTGCCATAGGGTTCATAGCCCTATTTACCATAGGTGGACTAAGCGGCGTCATGCACGCAGCTGCTTCATCGGACGCTCAGCAACAAGACACCTATTTCATCGTAGCTCACATTCACTACGTGCTATTCGGTGGTGCAATTGTGGCGGTGATAGGCGGTATCTATTACTGGTTCCCCAAGTTTTCTGGGCACATGTACAACGAGACGGTTGGAAAGATCAATTTCTGGCTGATGTTCCTGGGAATGAACCTGACGTTCTTCCCTATGCACTTCCTGGGCCTAGACGGCATGCCCAGAAGGATTTACACCTACGATGCAAATATGGGATGGGACCTGTGGAATGGCGTAGCCACAATGGGTTCTCTGGTTCTTGGCCTTTCCTTCCTAATCTTCATCTATAACATGGTCACCAGCTGGTTGAACGGCGAGCCCGCCGAAGCCGATCCTTGGGACGGTCGAACTCTGGAGTGGTCCATTGCATCACCCCCGCCTGAGTATAACTTTGAAGAGATTCCTATTGTGTATGACAGGGACGCATGGTGGGCAGAGAAGCGTGGAAAGGTGCAGCACGGCGTACCCGTAGGAGGCGGCTCAGGTGAAGAGGAACATTCCATTCACATGCCGCAGCCATCGTACTGGCCGATCGTCGTATCTATTGGATTGATTATTGCCTCATACGGCCTGGTCTACAATTCTGGCAACTTTATAGTAGCCACAATAGGCCTGCTGGTTGGTATTTTCGGCGTATACGCATGGTCTTTTGAACCTGTTAACGACCCTGAATAATCCTGAGTAATGTGAGTCAGCGGCCAACTGACGGAGGCTGATACGTGGCACAAGCAACTGCAGATCATGGAGAACACGAGGCTACTACTACAGGCCTGAATCACAGGAAGATGCTCATGTGGGCATTCCTGGGGTCGGACTGCATGTTCTTCGGCTCTTTGATAGCAACATACCTGGTATACAAAGGTCGGAGTCTTGAAGGCCCTCTGCCAATAGATGTCTTCAGCATTCCTACGACATCGGTTAGCACTTTCGTGCTCCTCATGAGCAGCATGAGCATGGTGCTGGCATACTCGGCCCTACGTCGCAACCGCATGAAGACTTTTAGGGTCTGGTTGGCTTCGACGGCTATTATGGGAATGACCTTCCTGGCGTTCCAGGTCTTCGAATTTAGGGTATTCGCCAACCACGAAGTTGTAGTTGACTGTCACGCCCCAATCGGTGAGTTGTCTATTGTGGAGCTGTCTGTAAGGAACGACAAGACGGTTGGTTGCGAAGCTACCGGCCATGACGAGGTTGAAAAGCAGGTAGGCCTGACACCTAAGACAAACCTCTTCGGTTCAACGTTCTTTACCCTGACAGGCTTCCACGGCGCTCACGTAACCCTGGGCGTGATATGGTTATTAACGATGTTCTTCCTATCCTTTAAGAAGGGGATGGTGACGCCAGAAAGAAACCTGGACCTAGACCTAGCGGCCCTCTACTGGCACTTTGTTGACATCGTCTGGATAATAATTTTCACCGTGGTTTACCTATTTGGAGTATTCCCTGGCTTTGCCTAGATCGGCTAGGTCAGAAAATACGATTAACCCAACGTACAAAAACTTGTGGAGAATGGAATGACTCAGGAATCGCAAGCTATACAACACGAGGCAGCGCATCCGACGCCTGGTACGTACTTCAAGATTGCCATGGTCTTGAGCATCCTGACGGCTATCGAAGTCGGGATTTTCTACCTTGAGTTCCTAAGTTATGGCATTATTCCTATTTTAGTGCTGCTGTCTGGCGCCAAATTCATACTTGTATGCATGTATTACATGCACTTGAAGTTTGATGATCGTATCTTCTCTACCATGTTTGTGGCCGGTTTGATAACTGCCGCAGGCGTGACACTGGCACTGATGACACTGTTTAGCTTTTTTGCATAGTGACCTCCAACGGCGGTCTGGTCATAGGAGATTCAAGTGAGTGAACTAGCCAGTTCACTATGGTTCCAGTGGGAGGGACACGCAGGCTCACTGCTGGCCATTGCGCTGCTTCAAGGCATCTACCTGATTGGCATTGGCCCACTTCGTGAGCGTTACCGATTAGCCGACAGCATTGAGCCACGGCAAATAGCCACATTTACTGCCGGTGTCATGGTCCTTTTCTTCGCTTTTACTTCCCCGATTCACATTCTGGGCGAGAATTTCCTGTTCAGCATGCACATGCTGCAACACCTGCTCGTGACACTAATTGCGCCACCACTTCTCATACTCGGCACACCTGATTGGCTGCTTCGTCCGCTGCTTAGACCTAACTGGGCATTTCGAACGGCGCGGATATTAACGAATCCGCTGGTCGCCTTCGGCACTTTCAACATGGTGTTCGCTCTGTGGCACATCCCTGCTCTGTATAACTCTTCATTAATAATTGAGGGGTTCCACGCATTTGAACATATACTGATGATTTCTACCGCGATGCTCGTATGGTGGCCGTTGACCAGTATGATGCCGGAACTTCCAAGGCTTAACTACCCGCTACAGATGGGCTATCTATTTGCTATGTCTGTGGCGCAAATCATCGTATTTGGTATGATTACTTTCGCCCCACAGCCAATTTACGATTTCTATATCAATGCTCCGCGGGTGTGGGAGATATCTCCTCTTGTGGACCAGCAGATCGGAGCCATTATCATGAAGGTCGGCAGTGGAATGCTGTTCCTAACATTAATGATAGTGGCATTCTTCAAGTGGTATAACATAGAGGAGGCCCAACGAAAGGCGGAGGCCGAAGCGCACTACGGTCCCGACCTCAGGCTTGATGGGCCTTCGCTGGAGGACAGTTTCAGATGAGTAATATGGTTCTTGCAATACTGGTACCGCTACTGGCAATAGCAGTCATCGCTACTTTCGCAGGCGGACTGGGGGTCATTTTCATGGTCCTCGAGGCAAAGATGCACAGTGAGACAGGTGTGATCGTACTTGGCATAGTTCTTTTGGTCGGTGTTCCGGCCGGTGCTTACCTTGTGGAGCGAGCAATCAAAGAGCCCCAATAGGAAGTCTCTATCATCGCGTTGCCTATCGCCAGCACGATGTTGATTTAAGCTAAGAATTGGCTGATGCTGGAGGTCAGTGGGATGAGGAGGAGAAGTACGGCATCGTCCCGCGCCAAGTTCCTTGGCATTATTGCCGCTGTACTGGTCATGGTGTTGGCCGCATGCTCTCTTACTTCTAGCGAACCTCCCGACGAACTACGCGGTACCGTTC
>CAJWXP010000059.1 GCA_913049785.1 uncultured Dehalococcoidia bacterium
ATTTTAATCAAGTAATCGGTATCAATACGCAGATCATCACCCAGGGCGGGAGCGGTAGTTCTGGGATCGGGTTCGCGGTACCCATCAACATCGCAATCCGAGTGGTGCCCGAGCTGATCGCCAACGGCAGATACGAGTATTCATGGCTCGGGATCAGCGGCGCTACCACCTCAGCTCTGGTTCTGGACCGAATGAACCTTCCTGACGGCATCCGAGGCGTCCATGTCATTACTGTGGCTGACGACAGCCCCGCGAGCGATGCCGGTTTGCTGGGCAGTGACCGCGACGTGACCGTGGATGGCCTCGACCTCCCGCTTGGCGGAGACGTTATTGTCGGAATCAACGGCGATGGCATTCGCAGCATGGACGACCTGGTGGTATATCTGGTCGCAAACACCAGCCCCGGCGATGTGGTGGTGCTGGATATCATCAGAGATGGTGTTGAAACCAGTGTGCTGGAAGTAACCCTGAGAAAGCGGCCCAACGACTAACCAGCAACCGTGGTGTAGCTAAAGAGAAGCCGCCTTTCATGTGAAGGACGGCTTCTCTGATGGTATCGCTACGATACGCTGTCGGTTGGGTCTGAGGCCTCGCTCTTGGGCATCCAATGTTCGTCTGGCTCCTCGCCAAAGCGCAGCGTCGACCGGAGTCGATTGACCAACGTCTCCACTTCGCCTCGGTCCGTGCGGTATCTGTACAGGGAATGCCGAAGGGCTTCAAGTCCTGCTTCCATCTCCGGCCAGACCACCTCTTGAACCCCAAGCTGCTGGAGTCGCTCACCCTCTTCCCGCCATCTCACCCGTGCGACGATGTCCAAATCCGGCTTGAGAAGCAGCGCCTGGTGGGCAGTGACCCACGTTGAAACAGGGTCTCCCGTGCTGATAAGCATGAGCCGGGCGGTTTTCACTCCGGCAGCCCGGAGGACGGCTTCACTATTGCTCCCTCCATGGAGGGAGAGATGGCCTTTCTCCCGCCAGTGGACGACTACGTTGGGATCTAGGTCAATGACTACAAATTGAATCTGATGCTCCTCTAATGATTCCGCAACCAATGCACCCACCCGGCCAAGTCCGCAGAGAATGACGTGTTCCCGCAGTGCATGGGGCCGGGCCTCTGAGTCCTGTCCTCCCAATCGGTAGGGGCGAAGGAGCGGGAAGCGGTCGCTTAACTGGGCCACGATGCGAGAACCGCTTGTGAGGATTCCGGGCGTCATGGCCATGGTCAACACCGCAGACATCACAGTCAATGTGAGGAAATTCGCTTCAACTACGCCGAGACTGAAGGCCGTAGCAGCCAAGAGGAAGCTGAACTCCCCGATCTGTACCATGCCTAGTCCTGACATAACAGCTGTGTGAGGCAGAAACTTGAAGATCCGCGTGACCGCGACCGTGAGCAAGAATTTTCCGATGACTACTGCTGCTACAACAGCCAGTACCGTGCCGGGGTGGTCTACCAGGTACATAGGATCGGTCAACATTCCAAGGGACACAAAGAACATTGCAGAGAACATGTCTCGCACTGGGGTTATCTCAGAGAGGGCGCGGTGCCCGAAATCCGACTCGCTCAGTAGCACGCCAGCTATGAACGCACCCAATGCAGCGGATAACCCAGCGGCCTCTGTGATTGCTGCTGTGGAGAAGGTGATGGCGACGAGGGCAAGGACGAAGATCTCCCGAGAGCCAAGCCGCGTGACGCGATAGAGGAGCCAAGGAAGCGCCTTCCCGCCTATCAGCCCCATGACACCAAGCACGGCGACAGCTTTGAGTACGCCGATACCTAGTTCAGCCATGAAGGGTTTATCGTCGCCGGCCAGTGCTGGCAAGATGGCGATCATGGGAATGAATGCCAGGTCTTGGATGAGCAGCATGCCCGTCAGTATCCGACCGTGGAGGCTTTGGAGTTCGCCTCGATCCGTAAGGGTTTTGAGGACGACCATGGTGCTGCTGAGGGAGATAACCATGCCGAGGACGACGGCTTCCTCTCGACCCCAGCCCAAGAGGGTGCCTATCCCGTAGCCCAATCCCACTGTCGCCAGGATCTGGGCGATGCCGCCGAACACAGCCACGTTCCGTAGCTTGGTCACATCGCGGAAGGATACCTCCACGCCAACGGCAAAGAGGAGGAGGATGACGCCGAACTCTGCCAGGGTCTGCACTGTTTCCAGGTTGCCCACTACCTCAAGGACGTGGGGGCCGATGACCATGCCTGCTACCAGATAGCCCAGAAGCACCGGCAATCGAAGGGCGCGGGCCGTCAGAGACCCGATGAAGGCCACAGCGAAGACAATGACGATATCGAGGAAAAGGTCGTTTTCGACGACCACAGGAACGCTCCCTTGCGAGGCGAGGCCTCACCTGCATTTGGTTCATGAAAGACACGGTGGTAGGGTCATGGTAGGCGACAGAGTTAGAAGGGGCAAGGAGATTGGACGGTAGTCGGTCTAGCGTGGATCAAAGTCACCGGGGGAAACTATTAATTGGTCGGGACTTGGAAGCATGCCTTGGCAGCCGTTGACACCAACGAAGTTGGTTGGGGCCTGTTCGTCTGCCAGAAGTAGGCAGAGACAGCGGGCCAAGAAGGGGTTGCCACCATGCAGGAAAGCCATAAGCGAGTCCAATGGGTCTACTCTTCCACTACCAGGAATTGGAAGAGCGATACGATCAGTGGGCAACCGAGTATGACGCAGACCTGGAAAATTCATTTGTGTGGCTTGCGCCCAAGATGGTTGCGGACGTTTTTGCTGAGCACGTTAAGCCGACTGCCCACGTTCTCGATGCAGGGGCGGGAACGGGGATGTCCGGCGAGGCGCTGGCAGAGCTGGGCTTCAACAACATAGTGGCTATGGACCTCTCCCAGGGTATGTTGGATGAGGCCAAGAACAAAAACGTTTATGTGGCCTTTGATCAGATGGCTCTTGGCGGAGACCTTGCCTATGAGACGGACTCCTTCGATGGCGTGGTCCTCGTCGGCGTCTTCACGCTGGGCCACGCTCCGGCATCCTCTCTGGACGAACTGATTCGCGTGACCAAGCCCGGCGGCTGCATCGCGTTCAGCATCCGAGTAGACATGACCCAGGGCGGCGACGAGTTCCCGGCAAAGTTCGCCAGCCTTGAGAAGGCCGGGAAGTGGAAGCTGGCCAAGACCACTGAGCCATACAAGCCGTTGCCCAAGGGCGAGCCCGATGTGTTCCACCAAGTCTGGGCATTTCAAGTCGCCTAGGCCTCGCTGCACCCCTGCCCTTTCGCCCACTGCCCTCACCAACACAGCCCTCTGATTGCGTGATGCGTCGCTGGCGACCATCTTGCTCGCATCGACCACCTTGCCAGAAGCACTCCGACTTGCTACCGTTCCGCTGCGCCCGATGTGCATCGCGCGCTACCATTTGAATCGAGATTGAAAGTCGAGGAACGTTATGGGCAGGCGACAGACCATCCACATCCCCGGTGTCAGTCATTCGGCACCGATTCCCTTTGGAGCAAGAGTAGGCAACGTTGTATACAGCTCAGGCATCCGTGGCGATAACGCGGACACCGGCGAGTTGAGTGAGGACGTTGAGGAGCAGGCACGCCAGTGCTTCCGCAACATGTGCACGTTCCTTGAGCATGCAGGTGCGACTCCTGACGATGTGGTGCGCCTGACGTGCTACCTTGAGGACTTCGACGATAGGGGCGCCATCAACACACCGTGGTTGGAGATGTGGCCAGATGAGAACGATAGGCCCGCGCGACACACCAGCAAGTATGATCCGCCTCCCGGAGGCATGAAGGTGCAGATAGAGGTCATTGCGGTACTGGAAGACTAGCAGAGAGACCAAGGAGGAAGAGGAACCATGAAAGCGATACAACTTTCAGAGGTCGGTGGTCCCGAGGTACTCCAGTATGTGGACGTGCCGGAGCCGGAGCCGGGTGCAGGCCAGGCCATCGTTGAGCTGAACGCGGCTGGTGTGAATTACATGGATGTCCAAGCGCGAATCGGTGCGAACAACCCCACGCTACCGCTTATTCCCGGCGGCGAGGGCTCGGGCATCGTCGTCAAGATTGGCGAGGGCGTGAGCGAAGTGGCTGTTGGCGACCGCGTGGCGTACACCGGTGCGGGGATGTCCTACGCCGAGAAGGTCTGCGTTCCATCATGGCGGTTGGTGAAGGTGCCGGACGGCATGGACATCGAAGTGGGAGCGGCGGCAATGTTGCAAGGGATGACGGCACACTACCTGGCCCACACCACATATCCGTTGAAGGCTGGCGATACAGCGCTGATACATGCGGGTGCCGGCGGGGTGGGACTGCTGCTCATTCAGATGGCAAAGATGGCTGGAGCCCAGGTCATCACTACGGTCTCCACCAATGAGAAAGCAGCTATGGCCAAAGATGCCGGAGCAGACCATGCCATCCTATATGCGGACTTTGCAGCAGAGGTCATGAAGCTGACCAGCGATAAGGGCGTTGAGGTGGTGTACGACGCCGTAGGCAAAGATACTTTTGAAGGCAGCTTGGCTTCGCTGGTCCCAAGGGGGTACTTCGTATCGTATGGCGCGGCCAGCGGCCCGGTGCCGCCGATCGCCTTGTCAGTGCTGAATCCCAAGTCACTGTATTTGACTCGACCGGGTCTGGGGCCCTACACCGCCACGAGAGCGGAGCTAGAAGAACGTGCGGGAGATGTGCTCGGTTGGGTAGCAAGCGGGAAGCTGAACGTCAAAGTCCACGGTCGTTATGCGCTGAAGGACGCCGCTGACGCGCACCGGGAACTCCAGGGCCGGTTGACCTCCGGCAAGCTGCTTTTGATTCCTTAAACGAATATTTAGTATCGCCTAGTTTTCAAAAAATCAGTGGGGTACACTATGTTCGATCGAGTGTAGTTCAACGCTGATCTTGACCCTGAGTTGAAACGTATGGGGAGGGAATTCCATGCTGACTATCGAAGAGACGAACTATCTGTGTCGAGTCGGCCCTGGCACTCCGATGGGCAACCTGATGCGGCGTTATTGGACACCAATTCTCCTATCCAAAGAACTCCCTGAGCCCGATGGCGCACCGCTTCGCTCCAGGATTCTGGGAGAGGACTTGGTAGCTTTTCGCGATACCAATGGCGTTGTAGGCTTGCTCGACAACTTCTGCCCACATCGACGTGCCAGCCTATTCTTCGGTAGGAACGAAGAGTGTGGACTGCGCTGTGTGTACCACGGGTGGAAGTTTGACGTGCAGGGCAACTGCGTGGACATGCCTTCAGAGCCAGCCGAGAGTAATTTCAAGGACAAGGTCAGGATCAAGGCCTATCCCGTGAAAGAAGGCGGCGGCTTGATTTGGGCCTACATGGGGCCAGCAGAACTTGAGCCTCCTTTGCCCGGTTTAGAGTATGTGACGCTGCCACCGGATCAGGTCTCTGTCTCCAAACTTCGATACGAATCGAACTATGTGCAGGTGGTAGAAGGCGACCTCGATACAGTGCACGCTTCTCTGCTGCATAGTCAGCTCTCTTCTCTTGCCGACTCGGCCACAGCCACTACTATTGCTGGAAAGTACCAGTTCCCGGACAGGGCACCGAAGTTCCATGTAGAGGATACAGACGGCGGTCTTCTCATCGGTGCGCGCAGAGCGGCCGAAGCCGACAGCTACTACTGGCGGATTTCCCGGTGGCTTTTCCCCTATTTCACTATGATCCCTAGGGAGCCCCATGCGTTGATACAAGGTGGAGCAATGGTGCCCATAGACGATGAGAACTGCTGGTTCATCCACATCCGGTGGAACCCGCTAGCGCCTCTCAAAGAGAGTGAACGGTTCGAGGCCAACTTCGATAAGAACATCATGGACGATGGGTCATGGCTTGCCATAGGCAACCGGCGCAACGACTACCTCATTGACCGGGAGAAGCAGCGGACAGAGAGCTATACCGGCATCGCGTTCGTTCGGGCCCAGGATTCCGCCATGACGGACGGGATGGGCATCATCGCTGACCGTTCCAAGGAGCACCTGGCCACTACTGACATGGCGATCATCAGGATGCGTCGCCGGCTGATCAAAGCTGCGCAGGAGCTTGAGGACGGAATCGAGCCCTATGCACCGCACCATCCGGAATCATTCAAGGTACGTTCTGGCGGCTGCGTGCTGCCACGTGATGTATACTTCACCGACGATGCAGAGGTGTGGGACGACATCACCGTCAAGTAACCCTAGCAATTAGTTGACGAAACGAAGCCCCACGGCTCCCATTGATTTGGGGTCGTGGGGCTTCCTGTGTCAGGCACAACTCCTGCTTTGCATAAGGCGACAAAGGAACGATGACAGAGGACGCGTTAAACGACCCGCAGACCACTGGCCAGCCATCGTGGCAATCAAAATTACCCTTCTTCTACGGATGGGTGATCGTTGCCTTAGCGTTCATGATGAGTTTCATGACCGCCGGGGTGTTCTGGGCCACCAGCGTCATAGCGATTCCTATGCGTGAAGACCTGGGGTGGAGCCTCTCATCTATCTACCTTGGCCTGACGATACGGGGTCTAGTGGGAGCTGCGGCAGCGGTCTTGTTGGGGCGGTTCGGAGACCTTAGGAATGGAGCACGAACGGCGGGTGTGCTGAGCGGCATTGTGGCTGCTGCATCGCTCGTGGCTGTCTCCCAAATCGATTCCCACTGGCAATATCTCCTCCTTTACGGCGTTGTAGGGGGCATGACCACGGCGGGCACGGGCTTCCTGGTCATGTCCGCTGTGGTACCTCGATGGTTCCTGAGGCGTCGGGGTCGAGCGGTGGCATTTGCGACGATGGGGTCAGGCGCTGCGGCGTTCATCCTCCCTCCGCTCATGGCCTTCCTGCTGGAGTGGGTTGGATGGCGTGGGACGTGGGTGGCGCTGGGTATCCTGACGATCATATTCGCTTCGCTTCCTGCCCTGCTGATACGTCGACAGCCTGAGGACGTCGGACTCATTCCCGATGGCCGGATCATCGCTCCGACAAAGCAGTCCTCCGCGTCACAGCCGGTGCGGAACTTCACTGCGTCAGAAGCAGCCCGCACCAAGGTGATGTGGATACTGATCCTCGCAATCGCTGCAGCCAGCCTGTCGCCCAATGGCGTACCTTCAAGCCTGGTGCCCATGTACATCGATAAGGGGTTCTCCACGCAAGTTGCCGCATGGGGGTTCAGCATCTACGGGTTGTTCAGCATGCTCTCTCGGTTCTTCTGGGGTTTCATGGCTGAGCGCTATCACATCCGCACCGTCTTGATAGCCATAGGGCTATTCACAGCGGCGGTCATGCCGCTGATGTTGATACTGCCCGGGAACTCCGTCCTAGCTTATTCGGCGATGGCTGGGTTCGGCATCGGCGGGTTCATTGGCACCCAGCAACTGGTGTGGCCTGCGTACTTCGGTCGGAGCCACCTTGGGGCCATCGCAGGCATCGTGAGGCCGTTCGCCACGGGGGTGAACGCTGCAGGGCCGCTGCTGATGGCGCAGAGCTTCGATCGCACGGGTGGCTACGGCTTCGGCCTGGCAGGCATGACGATATCCTGGATAGTGTGCGCGGGGGCGATGTTCATGGCCAGGCCTATGAGGTCACAGGCGCCGGAGGACACAGCGACCCAGCCTTTAACTGAGAGCAAGCCAGCGTAGGGCTCCTTCGACAGACTCAGGACGAGCGGGGTATCTTGGGAAGAACAAGGTACTGGTCAGGCGAGTTTCCATGCTTGTTGCGCTGTCTTCCCGAAGGCCCACTCCCTATCTTCCTGACTCTTGAACGCCGGATGTTCCACCCCGCCGGTGAGCGAGTTCCGATAGCCTTCACGCGCTGCCGATGGTGGGAAGTCACTGCCCCACATCATCCGCTTTGGGCCGAATGCCTCGTAGGCCATCTCCAACGCCGGCGGTATCGATTCAAACCCGAGCTGCGGGTCAAGTCGTGCAGGCCGTTCGCTGAACTCCCCTAGTCCGCCGAACTTGATGTAGGTGTTTGGTCGAGAGGCCAGCTCCAGACCCTTTTTGTAGTTCTCGTACGGCGCCACCACTGATCCAGGGCTCCTGGGCGCATACATACCGCAGAGGTGTTCAAGCACCACGGTGCAATCAGCAGGCAGCCCTTTGATGAGGCTCTGGAACTCCGGATCGGCCGAATTGACGGTGTCCACCAGGAACACACTGATCCCCAGGCCTAGCTCGCAGGCCTTTTCCCAGATCGCTAGAGGGTCGCTGCCGGGCGAGCGGTCGCCGGGTTGCAGCCTGATGCCGCAGACGCCGTCGTTCTTCGCAAGTTGCTCCAGGGTGGTCAGTGCGTTCGGGTCTGCGACGTCGACGCCGACGATGGCACTGAACCGCCCGGGGAACCGCTCGATCGACTCGAGCAAGTACGCATTGTCGATCATGCCCCTGTGCTGCGTGAGCACGGCGTGTTGGACATCGCTCTGGTTCATCCCGGCCAGCAGCATCTCCACAGGCTCAAACCAACTGGTCCCGGCATGGCAATGGGTATCAACGACGTACATGTTCAGCCCCCCTGATGTTTGGCAAAACCTATCACCCCTGCCACCTACGGTCAAACGGGTTTCCCTTAGCGTTGACCGTGCTAGGGTCAGGTGCTAGCCTACGGGCTCTGTTGAGCCGACATGCGTAGGGGAGGGCTGTGATGAGTGATCTGCATGTCGAGGGCGTGACCCACTGGTCGATACCGGTGAACGACCTAGACGAGTCCGAGCGGTTCTACGGCGACCTTCTTGGCTTCAACCTTCGGGGGCGGCTGGG
>CAJWXP010000060.1 GCA_913049785.1 uncultured Dehalococcoidia bacterium
ATTCGTCATCGCCAAGTTCGCTATGAGCCTGGACGGCAAGATCGCGACTTCAACCGGGGAGTCGCAGTGGATATCGGGAGAGGCTGCAAGGCGTTACGCCCATGCACTCCGTAGGTCCGCCGACGCCGTAATGGTGGGGATTGGTACTGCTCTGGCAGACGACCCTCAACTCACAGCGCGAGACGAAAGCGATGAGCCGCTCGAGCGTCAGCCTTTGCGAGTGGTGGTGGACAGCTCCGGCAGGGTCTCGCCAGTATCAAAGCTGTTCAGCAGCCCCGGCAGCATCCTCGTCGCAACTTCCGTCATGGACGAATCGACGGAACAGGCGTTGAAGCGTGTTGGCGCGGAAGTCGTGCGACTACCCGGCAATGATGGCCGTGTGGATCTGGATGCGTTGATGGCCGTTCTGGTAGAGCGTGGCGTCAATTCCGTGCTGCTTGAAGGTGGCGGCACCCTCATGGCATCCCTGGTAGAACAGGGGTTGGTGAGCAAAGTGGAAGCCATCGTCGCTCCAATGCTCATTGGGGGGCGTGATGCCCTCAGCCCTGTCGAAGGTGACGGGTTCGGTCGACTGCAGGATGCCTTGCGGCTTGAGAACATCACGGTAGGTCGACTTGGCGAGGACATACATATCATCGGGTATACCAAACACAAAGGCGGAACATAACCGTGTTCACCGGGATCGTTGTTGAAATGGGAAAACTCCTCTCATCCTCTGATGGGGTCCTCACGATCGAAAGCTGGCTGGCCGTAGAAGGGGGACAGGTTGGCGATAGCATCGCTGTCAACGGCGCATGCCTCACCATCACCTCCCTCAGTGAAGGGCAGTTCTCTGTGGATGTGACGCCTGAGACCCTGCGTCGCACCAGCCTTGGCGATGCAACGCAAGGCCTGGCGGTCAACTTGGAGCCAGCATTGGCGTACGGCGGCAAGGTTGGTGGACACTTGGTACAAGGCCACGTGGACGCCGTTGGATCGCTCGTAGACGTGACACCAGAAGGCAACAGCTATCTCATGACCATCGATGCACCGCCGGAGATCATGCGCTACCTGGTGGAGAAGGGTTTTATCACCGTGGACGGTATCAGCCTGACGGTGGCGGGGCTCAGCGATACGCAGTTCACCATAGCAGTGATACCATATACCTACAAACATACAACGTTAGGGTCTCGCAAGCCCGGGGACAAAGTGAACCTGGAAGCGGATATCCTGGCCAAGTATACCGAGAGATTGTTAAAGGAAGGCTTGGGGGAGGCGCAGTCTAGCTCCGAATAGGAGTGACTATCCAGACCCAAGGAGGATCATTGCCTATCAGCACCATAGAACAAGCGCTAGAGGATGTCCGGCAGGGCAAGCCTATCATCGTTGTCGACGACGACAGCCGGGAGAATGAAGGCGACTTGGTCATAGCCGCAGAGATGGTCACGCCTGAACTCATCAACCTCATGGCCCTAGAAGCTCGAGGGTTGATATGCATGCCAATCCCTGGTGAACGACTGGACGAGTTGAATATCCCCCAGATGGTGTCTGACAACACCACCAGCCACGGGACGGCTTTCACGGTGTCTGTGGATGTACTGGCGGGTGCCACTACCGGTATCTCCGCTCAGGATAGGGCGGCTACTGTCAAAGCTATGATTGACCCTTCGACTCGCTCCGAAGACCTGGGTCGCCCAGGCCATATCTTTCCGTTGCGCTATGCCAACGGCGGCGTACTGGTACGAACAGGCCACACCGAAGCTAGCGTCGATTTAGCTCGATTGGCGGGGCTGTACCCCGCGGGGGTCATCTGCGAGATCATGGCGCCGGATGGCACCATGGGTCGCATGCCATATTTGGAAGAGTTCGCCAAGAAGCATGACTTGCACATCGTCACCATCGAGGACCTCATTTCTTATCGACGCCAGCATGAGAAGTTGGTAGAGCGTGTGGCTGACGCCAAGCTGCCTACCCGCTACGGAGACTTCGTGACCGTCGCCTACAGCAGCGTGGTGGATGCAGAGGAGCACATCGCTCTCGTCATGGGTGACATCGACCCGGAGGTGCCAACGTTGGTGCGAGTCCATAGCCAGTGCACAACGGGCGACATCTTCGGAAGCTTGCGATGTGATTGTGGGCCGCAGATGGACATGGCGCTAGAGGCCATCGCCAAAGAGGGCAAAGGCGTGTTCCTGTACATGCGGCAGGAGGGCAGGGGAATCGGCCTGCATAACAAGATCCGTGCCTATGCCCTGCAGGACAAGGGGATGGACACGGTAGAAGCCAACGTTGAACTTGGCTTTGCTCCTGACCTACGTTGGTACGGCATCGGCGCGCAGATTCTGGCTGATCTGGGTGTGAAGAAATTGCGTCTGCTGACCAATAACCCCAAAAAGGTGGTCGGTCTGGAGGCCTATGGGCTGGAGCTGGTCGACCGGGTGCCTATCGTCGTACCGCCCAACCCCGAAAACGAACATTATTTGGAAACAAAACGATTGAAGATGGGCCACCTGCTTGAGGAGCCTTTGGGCTAGCGCTTCAATGGTATCTACCACAGGAATCAGCCCAGATCAACGGAGGCAAGTTGGCTACGGAACTTGAAGGAAAACCAAAAGGAGAAGGCGTTCGGATTGCCATCGCTATCTCCCGGTTCAATGAGACCCTGACCCTGCGGCTGCTTGAGGGTTCATTGATGGCTATGCAGGAGCACCACATAGAGGATGACAACCTGACGATAGCCTGGGTGCCCGGCGCTTTTGAGCTTCCGGTGATGGCGTCCACGCTGGCCAAGTCCGGCAACTACGACGCCATTGTGTGTCTTGGGGTGGTCATCAAAGGTGAGACCGCTCATTTCGAACATATCTCAGCACAGGCTGCAGCTGGGATTGAGGCTGTTTCTCGAGAGACCGGCATCCCTGTCAGCTTCGGTGTGCAGACAACCTACACCGTGCAGCAGGCAATGGACCGCAGCGGCGGCGAGATGGGCAACCGTGGTTACGATGTCACGGTAGCAGCGTTGACCATGGTGGATGCCCTGAAAAAGGCAAGGGGTGAGACAATCCCTACTGATTGACACAATCCATGCGAGCGAGAGCCTGATTGCAGGCAACACTCGTATACAGCTACAGCTGGCTACTCAATGACGATAGAAACGGCTAGTACAGGTTCCGATGTATCGGCAGCCGGGAGGATACAGTGAATTACTGGATGCTTTCCATTTCAGAAGAACACTTCAACGTTACTCGAGACGAGGGGTTCAAGGTTCAGGGCTTTGGAATTCGGCAGCGACGCAAGACGGACAGAATGGTCAAGGGAGATAAGCTCCTCTACTACGTGAAGGGTCTGAGGGTCTTTCCCGTAGCCGCAACCATTATCTCCAAGGTGTTTGAAGACGAAAAACCCTTGTGGTTGAGCACTCAGCCGAACGAACTGTACAAGTACCGGGTGCGGACACATGCAGACCAGCTTCTGCGGCCAGACCAGTACCTGCAGGCGATTCAGATCGCCCCAAGGATGGAGTACGTACGGCGTTGGCCACCGGAAATGTGGCCCCATGCTTTTTGGGAAGAGTTGCACCTGCTGCCACGGAAGGATTTTGAACTCATTGAAGATGAGATGCGCAAAGTCTTGAGGGGCCAGGGTCCGATTGCTAAACCTACCGCTGCTGTTTCCTCGCCCGTGCAGGTAAGCGAGCCGATCGAGGTTGAGCAAGAGGACTCAGAAGGCGCGACTGCATAGAAGTAGCTACTGGAATCCCGATGAATGCCCGCTTGTAGCGCTTGCAGGGACTATCGGGACTTCCCCGCCTTGTCCAACGGTGCCAGTTCCTTGGTGAACACCTCGTCAAAGAGCGTCTGAAGCCCCATAAGGCAGTCATTGCAGGGTCGTTCGACCTCAGAAGCTGCTGTGTACACCTTCAGGTTCTCCGTAGTGGTGATGTTGGGTAGGATGGAGCAGACCTGCGGCTCCGTCAGCGCGAAGCTGATGGCCAGCTGATCCAGGTCCAGCGGGTGGTGATCCTGCACGAACCGCAATTCATCAAGCTTGCGAACAGCCTCGTCCAGCCACACCTGGTTCCGGTGTGCCCGGTGGTCGCCCTCTTCAAAGACGGGCGGTGTGTTGCGGAACTTCTCTGTCAGTATCTCAGAGGCGTGCGGCACGCGTGACAGCAGCCCTATATTGTGTTCCTTGGCTATCGGGAAGAAATCTCGGGCCGGCTGCTGCTCAATGATGCTGTAGATGATCTGCACCGAAATGCCCTCTCGCTCAGTCATGAAGGTCTCGCCCTCTTCAAACCAACCGATGTCCGGGCCCAATGCTGCGCCGTAATAGCGGATCTTCCCCTCTGTCTTCAGGTCTTCAAGGGTGGCGAAGACATCGTCGCGCTGGATGGCCGTGACCTTGGGGTTATGCAACTGATAGAGGTCAATGTAATCGGTCTTGAGGCGACGCAGGCTCTGCTCGCATGCGTAGCGAATGAAATCCGGCTCAAACTTCTGGGGACGTTCCTTGTGGCCTTCCCGTGGCGTTGGATCGTAGATGTCATACCCGAACTTGGTTGAGTAGATGACCTCTTTCCTGTGTGCGGCCAGAGCCTTGGCAAGTATCTCTTCGCCAAAGCCGTCACTGTAGGTGTCAGCGGTGTCAAAGAGCGTGACTCCCAGCTCAAATGCGTCCTGCAGGAGTTTTATGCCGTCTTCTGGCTCAATCTTCCCCCACCAGTTGGTTGCTACCGTCCAGACGCCGAAACCGACTTCAGACACCTTGAGATCAGACTTACCAAGCTGCTTGTACTGCATTGTTGAACCTCAACGGCAAATTTAGGACGCACCTGCATATCGCGAGTGATGACAGAATTAAGTTTAGTACAAATCAGACGTACGGGGAATGGAAGCACGTACCGTCTCTGAAAGATACTAGCAGAGGCGTCCCGGTGGGACTATGGGGGCTGATACCAACGTCCGGCCTAGACGGCAACGGGATTCAGTGTCAGTTTGCCGTCCCTACGCTGCAGGTAACCGCCCCTGGTCTCCACGCCGTGGGAGAAGAGTAGCAGCCAACCGTCACGTTCAGCAGTAGCAAGGAGGTCTCGCTTCTGCTCCAACGTGCTCTCAGGGAACTGGTCAAGGGCTGAGATCGTAGGGAGGCCCAGGTGGTAGGCGGAGGGAACCAGGTCGCCCAGATAGGCGAATCGACTGCCGAGCTGCTCCGCGATGACTACCTGGTGCCCTATGCAGTGACCGCCTGTGACCCTGATGTTGACACCGGGAAGTATCTCGTAGTCGCCATCAAGGAATTCTATCTGTCCAGCCTTTTCCAGCGGAAGGTAGTCTTCGGGGCGGAAAGAGCCCTTACCCAGCTCATTGGGCGTCAGGGCGTCTTCCCATGCAGAACGTTGTACAAGGTATCGCGCGTTGGGGAATGTAGGCACCGTATCGCCATTGCGTACCCTGCGAGTGCCACCGCCTGCATGCATTACATGGAGGTGGGTGAGGACGACATAGTCGATGTCCTTGGGTGCCAGGTCCATGTCGCGGAGTTCTTTCTTCAGCCGGTTGGCATTCAGGCCAGTGCTCTCACGCTCTTCGTCGTCGTGCTTTGCGCCAGCGCCCACATCGACAAGTATGTTCTTGCCGTTCGCCTGAATGAGAAGGGAGTTGATGCCCCATCGCACGCGGTGCCTACGATCAGGCTTTATCATCGTTTCCCAGGCAACTCTTGGCACCTGTCCAAAGATTGCGCCGCCATCAACTTTTACAGCTCCATCATTCAACAGATGGATACCCATCTCCTTCATCTGCATAACACACCCTCCATCACACCTGAGTGGCATAGCGCGGCCCAGGTATGTAGCTGTATTTTTCGAGTCTCAGGCCGACACCCACCAATTTTACTGGAGGTGAACCCACCTAAATTAAGAGATTCACCATGGTAAAATTTCTAGGTCGCCTAGGAAACTGAAGTGACTTTAGAAGCAAGGGAAAGGCGTGTCAAGAGAACGTGTGTACTCCCCACATACGGATTTCTTTTAGAGTTCAATAATTGACCCCAGAACCGACATAATCAGCCTGGAAATTGGGATTGGCAACCACTTGGAGACCGAAGTGTTTTGCACGAGAATTGCTGGTGTTTGACACAGAAAAGCCGCCTCTCATTTCTGAGGCGGCTTTAGTGCAACCGTATTACGGTTAAGGAGTCCTCTTTACGCTTCGGTAATTTCCACTGACTCGATGCGGATCTCTTCCGTGGGCGAGGACTGCTCACCGCTGGGACTCATCGTCGTCGGCGTAGCAGCAATGATGTCGACAATACCCAAACCCTCTGTTGCATGCCCAAAGATGGTGTACTGCTTGGGCAGGGGGGTGTTCCCGCACATGATGAAGAACTGGCTGCCGTTGGTGTTTGGCCCGGAGTTCGCCATAGCCAGAGTGCCGTGCAGGTAGTCCCGCGTCACCTTTTCATCAGCGAACTTGTAGCCGGGGCCGCCTGTGCCTGTGCCGGTGGGGTCTCCACCCTGGAGCATGAAGCCTGCGATGATCCGATGGAAGATGACGCCATCGTAAAACCCTTCCCGTGACAGGAAGACAAAGCTGTTGACGGTGTTGGGGGTCTCGCTGGCGAAAAGGTCGAATGTGATGGAGCCTCTGTTGGTCGTCATCACTGCCTGGTACTTCTTTGTTGTGTCTATAGCCATTTCTGGTGGTGCTGAATATTGCTTGCTCACGTGTTCTCCTACTTTTAATTATTTCCGATCGTGATTGTGCTTATTCCTCGATGATCCTGATTGTTTGGATGACATCGCCATCGGTGCTCGCTAGTCCGGGATCCCGCACCCGGATGTTACCCAGCACGTCCATCCCTTCAATGACCTTGCCGAATACTGCGTGGCACGATACCTGGCGACTGGCGCAGTCCTTTGCAGACCCGTCCGGGTTCAGTCCGTCCAGGGAGAGGGTGGGCCCGAACGTAATAAAGAACTGGCTACCATTGGTGTTCTGGCCGCTGTTCGCCATGGAGAGGACGCCGGGGCCATCATGTCTGAGGTCCGGGTGGAACTCGTCATCGAACCGATAGCCGGGGCCACCCGATCCGGTACCCGTGGGGTCCCCGCTCTGGGCCATGAAGCCGGCAATCACACGGTGGAAGGTCAGTCCATCATAGAATCCCGTTCTGGAGAGATGGACGAAGTTATTGACCGTATTGGGGACTTCCGCTGCAAAGAGTTGGATCTTGATCTCTCCGAAATCCATGACGAACACTGCTGTGTACTGCTTGCTGATATCGATGGACATGGCCGGTGCGCCGCCTGAGCTGGTAGTCGATGATGCTGATGCCGCGGTCGGCTGTGGTACAACAGTAGGGGGAGTGCTTGTGGTTGAACTATCGGTGACTGATGAGCTTGAGAGAGGGTCGTCGCTGCCACAAGCGGCAAATGCCAGGATTGCCAGGGACACCAGGGCGAGTAGTCCTGCTTTGATCACGGTACACTCCTTGCATGAATTGTCGATAAGATAGCTGAGTAGGCGCTGGTTTAAGAAGCGTCCGAATACTTCACTTGAGACTCCCCGTCCAACGAGAGGAAGTTCTCTCCCCATTGGTTGTCGCTGGCGAGGTCCCATGCCTCATCCAGGTCTGCCGGCATGAACCGGAGTCCCCAGTCCCCGCCGTAGATGAGCAGGGCTTCGCCGGAACCGGACTCCTGGATTTTAACAGCGTAGGCCGAGCAAGGGCTCCCATCGTTCTCGCTAGACCAACCCGTCACTTTGTGGAAGACCGCCTCCTTGCCAAAATCGCCGGTCAACACCTCAGCCACCAGACGAGATTCAGCCATGGTATTGAACATGAGCTGAGGGACGCCGTCACAGTTGGCGTTGTCTTCAACTTCCAGCATGAAAGCCATGTGTGGTGCTGTGCCTCCCCATACAAATACGCAGGGTGTCAGGTGAACGATTCATGAGTCCGGACAGAAGGTGAGTATAGCTGTGGTCGGGCGCAGGGGCAACCAATATTAGAGAGTCTTCGGTTCAGTTCAGCTCCCTTTGGCGGTACTGAATGGCCTCAGCCAGATGGGCGACAGTGACCGTCTCTGAGGCTGCAAGGTCTGCGATGGTCCGAGCCAACTTTAATGTGCGCTGGTACGCCCTAGCCGAGAAATGGAGCTGTTCCATCGCGGTCTTGGCGAGGCGTTGAGCCGCTTCTTCAAGTTGGCAGTGGTTCCAGACCTCCGATGGCCCCATATCTGAGTTGGCCTGGATGTTCGTCCCTGTGAACCTGCTCTGTTGGCGCTCTCTCGCGGCTTCGACTCGACGTCGGACATCCACCGAGCCTTCTGTGGCTTCTGGCGATGTGAGTTTCTCGTAGTCAACGCGTGGGACTTCAACGAAGATGTCTATCCTGTCCAACAGCGGCCCGGAGATACGCCTCTGGTGGCGGGAAACGATTCCAGCGCTGCACGTGCATGCGTTTACGGGGTCGCCGTGGTTGCCGCAGGGGCAGGGGTTCATAGCGGCGACCATCATGAAGTTGGCCGGGAAAGTT
>CAJWXP010000061.1 GCA_913049785.1 uncultured Dehalococcoidia bacterium
GAGGCTTTTGAGCGCTTCCCTAACGGAACCACATACCGCGCTCTCCACCCTGACCTGAAGGGCTATTGGATGTTCTTTGGCCGAGTAGACGTGGGCGAATCCTGGTTCTTCCACGCGCCTGTACCTCTAGACACTACGGCAGAGAACTACGATTTTCAGGGGCTGCTCAATAGAGCTGCCGGGTTTGAATTCAAAGCCGAATTTGACCACGTGGGGTTCTGGGACCTCCGCGTGTCTGTTGCCGACAAGTATCGGGTGAACCGAGTGTTCATCGCAGGCGACGCTGCCCATAGTCACCCACCCTATGGTGGATACGGTCTGAACAACGGTCTGGAAGATATAGTTAACCTGGGTTGGAAGATCGCTGCAAACCTGGAGGGTTGGGGAGGCGATGTACTTCTGGATTCCTACGGCGAAGAACGCCGCCCAGTATTTTGGGAGACGGGTCAGGACTTCATTGCTAAAGGCATTGACCGTGATGCTGAGTTTCTAGCTCGCTACAGCCCGGATAAAGACCTGGAAGAGTTCAAGACAGCTTGGAAGGAGTTGGAGGAGATTGGAAGCCGGCGATCAATGACCTATGAGCCCAACTATCCAGGCTCGTCTGTCGTGATGGGCCCTGATGGTGCCGTTTGCAGCGCCCACGGCTCCCACTCTTACGAGGCGCGCCCAGGCCATCACTTGCCGCCTCAGGACATGTCAGGTGGGCGGAGCATGGCCGCAGAGCTCGGGACAGGTTTCACGCTCCTGGCCTTTGGTGCAGACGACGCAGCCGTCCAATCGATCGAAAGAGCAGCCCAATCACTTAAGGTGCCCCTCAAGGTCATACGAGACACCCAGGAAGACGGCCGTGAGAAGTACGAGGCCAAGCTGGTATTGGTCCGACCAGACCAGTATATCGTTTGGTGTGGCGACAGCGCCCCGGATGATGCAACCAGTGTTCTTAAAAAGGTAACAGGCCAGGCGTAATACTCACCGGTAAACGCTAAGGATTGGAGAAGGGGCCATCACTAAATGCGGTGGGCCTTTCTTTGCTTAAGATTTTGCTAATATTTCTGGCTTTTGCTTGTTGCAAGTTCTAAAGGTGCTCATATATCATCTCCCTGCTGGGGGATTGTCTAGAGTTTCCTCTCAGCTTTTTTGTATTTGGGGGGTGTGATGACTCCTAACGAAAGCTACCTGACCCCTGAAGGCGAGGACAAGCTCAAAAAAGAGCTGGACACACTGATAACTGTGCGTCGCCGAGAAGTGTCGGAAGATCTTAAACGCGCTTCTGAAATCGGCGGAAACGTGGACAACGCGGAGTACGACGAGGCCAAGCGGACTCAGTCTACGGTTGAAGGTCGCATCCAGGACCTGGAGCTGGCTCTCAGAGACGCTGTCATCATCCCGGACCATACCACTCCCTCAGAATCCGTAACCCTGGGTTCGCACGTTGAAGTGAAAGACGGCGCCGGTAAGACCCTGAAGTACACCATCGTCGGCAGTTTGGAAGCGGATCCCGCTCACGGGCGAATTTCCAACGCGTCTCCTGTGGGCCAAGCCCTCCTGGGCAAACGTGTGGGTGAGTTTGCGGAGGTCCAGGCGCCCAGTGGAGTCCAGAAGTTCACTGTAGTGAAGATCCGCTAGGCCCTTCCCCATCGTTCCTGCATGAGTCCTTTCGCTATCCATGCCCTGTATTTCTCTGTGCGCTACAATGTATCGAGTTTATGACGATCAAATACGATGGCATCCGTTCTACGGAGCGGCATTCGCCCAAGCTAGGATACTTCCGTGGTTGAACGCGACGAGTTCTTTCAAGTCAGATCAGAAAAGTTGTATCGACTCCGGCAGCTGGGTATTGACCCCTACCCAGCTCGATACAAACGGACGCACACCGTTCAACAGGCATTGGCGCTGTTAGCGAAGCGCGAGGCCAGCGAGTCTTCAGCCCAAAGCCGGCCTGTCAGCATTGCAGGGAGAGTCACCGGCATTCGCAACATGGGCAAAGCTGCCTTCCTGGACATCCGCGATGGCACAGGGCAGATACAAGGCCACCTACAGAGCGACGTTCTTGGCAGTGATTTCGAGTTGCTCAAAGAGCTTGATCTTGGCGACTTTCTTGGTGTCCGCGGTAAGCTGATCCGTACGCGTAGAGGCGAGCCATCCGTTGCGGCCCAGAGCATAACCTTGCTGGGCAAGGCCCTACGCCCTCCGCCGGAGAAGTGGCACGGGCTCCAGGATGTTCAGCAGCGCTTCCGCCAGCGTGAGGTAGACCTCATGTCGAATCAGGAAGTACGTGAGCGTTTCATCCTTCGCAGCAAAGTCGTTGAAGGTATTCGGCGATTCCTGAACAATCGCGATTTCATCGAAGTGGAAACACCCATCCTCCTCGCAGTGGCGGCAGGAGGCGTGGCACAGCCCTTCGCAACACAGCATAACGCGTTGAGTCGAACGCTCTACCTCCGCATCGCCACGGAGCTTCACCTGAAGCGCTGCATCATCGGCGGGTTGGACCGCGTGTTCGAAATTGGGCGCATATTCCGGAACGAAGGCCTCGACGC
This sequence comes from uncultured Dehalococcoidia bacterium, assembly GCA_913049785.1. Taxonomy (GTDB): domain Bacteria; phylum Chloroflexota; class Dehalococcoidia; order Lucifugimonadales; family UBA1127; genus UBA1127. The sequence goes on from CAJWXP010000061.1 coordinate 2,544, forward strand.
CAGGCACAACCCAGAATTCACTACCCTTGAGAGCTACCAGGCCTACTCCGATTACAACGAGGTCATGGAAATGGTTGAAACGATGGTCTCGACGCTGGCCACTGATCTTCTGGGGGACACCAAGATAGAGATAGGTAGCACAACAGTCGATCTCAAGCCGCCGTGGAAGCGCCTATCGCTGCGGCAGGCCATCATCACGTATGCGGGCCTGGACATCGAAGAGTACCCGGAAGCCCAGTCCCTTGCAGCCCAGATGCGGGAACGCAACGTGGCGGTCACCCAGGAGGATAGCTGGGGTCGGCTGGTGGATAAGCTGCTGGGCGACAAGGTTGAGCCGAACCTGGTGCAACCCACGTTCCTTATTGACTACCCGGTGGAGATGACACCCCTGGCGAAGCGCATTCCTGGCAACCCCAGATACGTGGAGCGCTTTGAGGGGTTCATCAACGGCATGGAAGTATGCAACGCCTATTCGGAGCTGAACGACCCCATAGAACAGCGTCTCCGGTTTGAAGAGCAGGAGGAGTTACGCAAAGGCCACGGCGGTGAGAACTTCGACCGACTGGACGAGGAGTTCCTAACCGCGGTCGAATACGGTATGCCGCCCACCGGTGGACTGGGCATGGGCATCGACCGACTCATGATGATGCTCAGCGGACAATCGACCATCCGAGAGGTTGTGCTATTTCCACATCTATCATGGTCGCAGGAAGATATCTTCCGTGAGGTGGACCGGCGAGTTCAGGAGGTCCGTGAGTCGGCACCTGATGCCACTGCAGAACATATTTATAAACTTCTCGACTCAGAGCTACCGAACGAGGTGCGCACTCGCGTCGCTGACGGTGAGTTGCGCAGTCGCATAGAGCAACGTAGTTAGCCACATCGCATCGTTGACACTGGAATAGGCCCTACCGTATTCTGGCTAGGCTCCTTCCAAAGAAATTCGTCTATATATCCTTGAAACTAGGAGAACACCATGGCGCAGGAACAGAAGGATACAGAACAGGAAAGCCCTACAGGGTTCAACGGGCACAGAGACATGTCATTGGACGAGATTGCCGCCCTTCACCCCGGTTTGGCCATCATAATGCCCATGGTGGGCACTCGGTGGTGGAACGTGTACTACGCCGCTAAGGAAAGCAACTGGCAGCTGGCTACCTTTCAGGTGAGAGAGGCGATAAGTCTCATGAACAAGGGTGTCCAGACGAGGCCTCGGTATGGCGAAGCTATTGCAGAATACATCGCAAATGACCTGGCTCCAGTGCTGGCAGCTCTGGCTGATAAGGACTTCTCTACCTTTGAAAAGGCATTCCATGCGGCAACCAACCGCGCAAACGAGTACCACGAGGAGTTCAAGAAGGGTTACCTAGTCTGGAAGCTGCCCGATCACCCCAACCCTCAGGTGGACTACACGCCCAGAGACTAATTCGCACCAATGAAAAGGAAGGCCACTGTTCTTACGAGCAGCGGCCTTCCTTTTTGCGTCCTACACTATCCTCGCCTCAACCAAGAAGCTATAAAAGCAGCAAAGATACTAACTCAGGGGCACTTGGGTCCAGGGTTCAACTCTGGCTAGTCCTGGCTTAGCCAGACGTTCTCCATCCGAGATTGGTTGTAGAGCATGAAGTCCCGGGGAACCCAGCCCTGAACCACTCTTCGTACGCCATATTGGTAGACGGCGTAGTGGCCCACCACCGCGGGCACAACCTCGCTCAGTAAGCGGATCTCAGCCTCCTGGGCCAACTCCCTCCGTCGTACCGGTTCCAGCTCATGTCGTTGGGCTGCTAGCAGCCTGTCCACCTCGGCGTCGGCAGGGTAGTAGAGGTTATTCGGGCCATCGCTAGAGAAGGGTGCGAAGAGATACTGGTCAGGGTCCGGGGTGTTGAAGGCGATGCCGCCGATGCGCACATCAAAATCACCCTGCAACATCCGTGATATCGACGTGCCGAACTCAGCCTGTTCCACCTTTACCTCCAGCCCCAACTTGCTCCATTGATCCTGGAAGAAGAGCGCCGCGTTCACCCAGACAGACACATCGCCCCGGACCATGATGGACAGCTCAAAACCGTCATGGACGCCCGCATCGACGAGCAGTGCCCGCGCCGACAGGATATCGGCGTTCTCGAAGTCCCTATATCCGGGCACCTCACGCAACTGCGCTTCAGAAAGTCCAAAGTCTGCTCCAGGCGGGCTGAACCCTCCGATCATGCCTACGCCCCCCTCGCCGCCTGTGACGAGCTTGATATAGGCATCACGGTCAATGGCCAGCGACAACGCCTGCCGGACACGTGGGTCGTCAAATGGGGCTCTGGTAGCGTTAAAAGCCGCGCCTATCCAGAAGGGCCCACGCGCCTCAATAAGATTGATGGTATCGGAATAGCGATCCCGGACTTCCTTGGCCTCAGGTGGCGTCAGGCTTGCGGTGCCGGAAGCCGTCGTATGGAGTTGGCCCGTAATGAGGTTCGCGAACCTTGTGGCCGAATCTTTGATGATAAAGAAGCGAATGCCGTTCAGGTACGGTTTGCCTTCGTCCCAGTAGTCGGCGTTCCTGCGTACTTCAAAGCTGTTGCCAGGCTCGTAGCTCACAAACGTGAACGGGCCTGTCCCTACGAGGGCATCTGGGTTGCTGCGGAGTCCCCGGGGATTCTCATCAGCCGTCTCGCGCTCCATCACGTGCTTGGACACGATCATGTAGTGGCCACCGGCAAAGTTTCGCAACAGTCCGGCGTTGGGTTGTTCCGTCACAAACACCACCGTATTCGCATCCGGAGTCAAGATATCCACCACGTCCAGGAAGGGCGCTCGCTGGCTTGAAAACAACCCGGAAGGCGGGGAGATCACCCTATTGAAGTGGGATGCAACATCGGCAGCAGTGAAAGGGCTACCATCGTGCCACCATACGTTCTGTCGTAGGTGGAACGTGACCTGGCGACCGTCATCGCTTACTTCCCATCGCTCAGCAAGCTCCGGAACAAGTGGGCCGTCACTGTCTTCCGGGTTCATCCGGACAAGCTGGGAGAAGATGGGTGCGATAAGGTCAAGGGTGTTAATGGAGCTGTCCTGAACCGGGTCGAAGCCCGCAGGGTCCGTGGCGTGGGCCCGAACCAGCGTTCCGCCGTACTGTGGTATGGCAGCCGCCGATGGGGTGGAATCAGTGGAACCGCATGCCATCAGGGCGATGACTCCTATCGCCACGATAGCTATGTTCCAACGCCTTCTTCTCAACAAAACCCTCAAGTGGTTCACATCAACTCCTCGTCACACGCCTTCCAAGGCGATCATGTAGCTGCGGTATCATACAATGCGAATTCAGGAGAGGCTAGCGGGCCCATCGATTTCTCTAGCGGCCTCACACTTATGACGATTTTCAACCCGCCCGAACCGACACCCCTAGCCTCTCAGAGTATTGGGCACACCCATTCAAGGGAAGGTGACTGGATGACGACAAAGACCAAAACACCGAGAGCAAAGGCCCCTGAGCGTATCTCAACCGCTGCTGAAAACTACCTTCAATCGCTGTACAAGCTCAACGAGGAAGGCATGCGGACGACCCCCCGGAACCTTGCGGAGTACATTCGTCGGTTGCCGGTGGGCGAGGGCGTAGGAACGTCACTGCCTTCCATTCTGGGCATGCTCCGCAGGATGGCCAAGGAGGATCTAGTCACGATACCCGCCAACAAGGAAGTGGAGCTAACGACCAAAGGCCAAAAGGCCGCTGAGTCCATCGCTCGACGCCATCGGCTAGCCGAGCGGCTGGTGGTCGATATCTTGGGGCTAGACCTCTATCGCGCTCACATTGAAGCCCACCGACTAGAGCACGCCATCTCACCAGAGTTAGAGGAGTGCATCCGAGTCCGGCTGGGCAATCCGACCACCAACCCGTTCGGTCGACCAATCCCCGGAAGCGGGTACCAAGTGCCTGCGGGGTCCATAGTCTCTCTGGCAGATGCACCTCAGGGCAGTGCCTACGAGGTTGACAGGATTCCTGAAGAAGACCCGGAGCTTCTGGCATTCCTCATTGACCATGGCGTTGTCCCAGGGGCTGTAGTGACCGTAGTGGAGGAGGGCAAATACCGTGGCGTCCTGGTCTTCAAGACCGAGTCCGGAGAAAGTGCATTGGGCTACGAAGCAGCACGTTTCGTGTGGATGCGAACGCCGCCACAGAACGGCGACGACTAGCAACCCATTACTGCTGATAAAAAAGGAGCCCCAGCAAGTACTTGCTGGGGCTCCTTTTGGGCTACAAGTTGATGCTATGCGTTGAAGTCCGGCAGGTCATAGTCGGGGCCACGCCTTTGCGCAGGCTGCATGTAGTCAATAAAGAGTTCCGAGAGAGGGCCTGGGAGCGGCTGTGACAAGTCCAACCCGTGGATGTCCTTGACCTGCTCCCTGAACCACACGTCGAAGGCATCAGTAGATGCCGCGAGAGCCTCCATTGCCCTCTGGGGCTCCTCGCCCTCCTGGACCACAAGAGCCATGTCTCCATCGGGGGTCTGTTGAAGCCAAACCCGCTGGCGCGTAATGCCGACCCGTTTCTGCTGGTCTTCAAATTCCTTCCGACGGGATCCGTTGATCTCATTATTGAACTGCTTCCAAGCCTCAAGCTTCCCCGGCAATATAGGAGCAGCAAACGCCACAGAAGCCATGTCAAACCTCCTTCGCAATCCCCCCCTGGATCGCCATCACCTGAGAAAACAGGTTCTGGCGCCTCAACCGTAGTCACCCCCTCTTTGAGTGTCAAGCATCTGTCCTACCTGCCATGACATCCCCTTTTCTTTTTTCCGCAGCTATGCTCCGTATCATGTGTGAGGACTTCACTCCTGTAAACAAAAGGAACGCTTACACTCGCCAAAGTTTTCACCTGTGCAATGGTCGGGTTAGAGGGTCGTGTAGTGGAAGTAGAAGTGGATATCTCACCTGGCTTACCTGCCTTCACCATTGTGGGTCTGGGAGACAAGGCCGTGCAGGAATCCAGAGAGCGCGTCAGGGCAGCGATCCGGAACTGCGGCTGCGATTTTCCGATGCGGCGCATCACTGTCAACCTAGCGCCTGCCGATCTCAAGAAGGAAGGCCCTGCATACGACCTTTCCATTGCGATGGGCATACTGCTCAGCAGTGGCCAAATAGTCGGTGATATGACCAAGACGGCGCTAATCGGTGAGCTCTCTCTCGATGGCGGCCTTCGACACACCAACGGTGTTCTGCCGATGGTCGCCCTGGCGCAGCAGGAGGGGTTCAGCCACGCCGTGGTGCCCAAGCTCGATGCGAAAGAAGCGGTATTGGTCAGTGGCATCGAAATCCTTCCGGCAACGTCGCTGACCCAGATGGTCGCCCACGTGCGAGGCGAATCAGAGATAGTTGCTGTGGCCGGTTCGACGGCACCGTTCCTGGAAGAGGGCGAGAACACATTCGCAGTCGATCTGAACGCCGTGAAGGGTCAGGAGCATGCCAAACGTGCGCTGGAAGTAGCAGCAGCGGGTGGGCACAACCTCCTGATGATGGGGCCTCCCGGAAGCGGCAAGACGTTGTTGGCCAGAAGCCTCCCCTCCATCCTGCCCCGTCCAACCCCTCTTGAGGCGTTGGGAGTGACCAAGATATACAGCATCTCCGGTCTACTGCCCTCTGACGCGCCTCTGATGTCTCAGCGCCCTTTCCGTGCGCCGCACTACACCACATCCCATGCGGGTTTGGTAGGCGGGGGGCACTTTCCTCGACCCGGGGAAGTCACGCTGGCGCATCGAGGTGTGTTGTTCTTTGATGAGCTGCCGGAGTTCGGCCAGAGCGTTCTGGAGGTGCTTCGACAGCCCATCGAGGACAAGACCGTGACCATCAGCAGGGCTCAGGGGAGTGTAACTTTCCCGG
>CAJWXP010000062.1 GCA_913049785.1 uncultured Dehalococcoidia bacterium
GTGATGTATGCCGGCGTCGACTCGAATGACATGTCGATGTACCGAAGTCTGGACGCTGGAACCTCATGGGACCTGGTGCACATAGCTGGCCATGCTGCAGGACTAGCTATTAGCCCAGTCAATTCAAACAATGCTATATATACGAACCTTGAAACCGCGGTTTATCAAACACTTGATGGAGGAAAAACTTGGGGGCCTGTTGTGGGTGGTGTCGCTGGTCAATTGGATGCAAAGAAACGCGCAGCGGGAGGGAAAGTGCAGCCGTGGACTGCAGTAGCTTTCTCGAACGATAACCCGAAGATTGTTTACGCCAGTGCGTTATGGGGTTCTAGCAGGGGCGGTATTTGGCCTGCTGAACCTGCAGATGTCTTTAGAAGTACCGATGAAGGGAAAACATGGGAACAGGTTGGGACCTGTGAGCTTTGTTCATCCGTGCAGACAATTGTTGTGACGGAAGGTGATCCGAACTTTGTTTGGGTTGCCGCAGATGGTGGGCTGCTCTTTAGTAGTGACGGGGGCAGTACCTGGAGCAGTAACGTCATCTCACACCTTGATGAAATAGCCAATGAGCCACAAAATATCAGAGAACTTAAACCTCCTAAAGTTATTGGATTGGCTGCACAGCCAGGCAATCCGGGGACGATGTTGGCCGCCTCAAGCGAGTCAGGAATGTTTCGAAGCACCGATGGGGGGACTAGCTGGGTAAGAAGCAATGAAGGCCTCACGTCGTCCAAATTGCACCGTGTTCAATTCTCAATCAGTAATCCCAACGTTGCCTATCTAGCAACACACGACGGTGTTTTTAGGAGTGACGATGCCGGGAAATCCTGGACGGAAAGAAATCAAGGGTTGTTAGATAAACATGTTAATCCTATAGCTATACATCCCACGAATGAAGATATCGTTTTCGTAGGGACGTCAAATGAGATATACACTATCCACCCCGAGCATCAAAGAAGAGGGCTTTATGAGGGTGGAGGAATCTACAAAACTGTTGATGGCGGGAAAAACTGGGTCCGTAGCGACAACGGTATTGTTGAAGCGAAGATTGCCCAAATAGGTACCCATCCGCTGTTTCCTTTCAACCTTTGGGTTGGTGGAGAGTCTGGTCGCGGGAACTTCTACTCACCTGATGGAGGAACTAGCTGGTTATTTTCCGGTTCTATGACAGCCCATTATCCGATGGTTTACGCGTTCTCCTACGACATTCCGACAGTAATGTGGGCCACAGGTTGGCAAGTGACCGGGGAGTTGGCTGGAAGCACAAACGGTGGAGCTAATTGGTTCACCAGAACCGAAAAGCTAAATGAAGGTTTGAGTTCCCAAACCAAAGCACTTGGGCTTCGACTTGAAGGGGCCAATGATTTTCATATTCATGGCGTGGCAGTTGCCCCTTCGGACTCGAATGTTGTCTACGTTGGCTCAACGCACGATTCTGTCTATGCAGACCTACAATTTAACCTGAGTGGTGCGCACATATTCAAGTCGTCTGATGGCGGCTTAACATTCCCAGAAATGTCGAATGGTTTCCCCATAGAAACTGAAACATCTATTAACTCCATCGTTGTTCACCCTCGAGATCCCGATACCGCATACGTGATGACTTCGCTTCATGAAACTACAACAGCTATCGGCATTTACAAGACTACGAATGGCGCCCAATCTTGGGTTGCTGTGAACGAAGGACTAGATCCCTACACAAATGATTTGCAAATGGACCCAATAAACCCCGAGGTGCTCTATGCCGCTTCGGAAAGTGGGGTCTATAAGACTACTAATGGTGCACTAACCTGGAAGAAAGCATCCAATGGGATTCCCAAAGGTGCTGTGATTGATATGGCGATGGACCCACTCAATCCGTTAGTGCTTTATGCGATTACCCCTGAGGACATCTACCGTACCCAGGATGGAGCAGACAACTGGTACTCGGCCAACTTAGGCATCCCACTGCTCGAAGATACCTCAAAGACCCTATCAGCACAGGAAAGGCTCTTGGCTCAGTTGCTCCTAGATCCAACAAAGACAGGCCATTCCATGTACGGGGGTACCTTTGCCCAAGATCGGACCCTTGAGATTGACGCAACCGGGCGGGTTATTGTGGTTGCGGTTAAAACGAATAGAAGTGACAAAGACAAACGCAATGAGCGCATATTGTATCGGGCAGTTTTGACTCCCTTAGTGAGAATGGGCTACGAATTCTCGGTCAGTGACCCCCAGCGGAACGTAAGCGGAGCTAAGGTGAAGGTAACATCGCAGTCGAATATTTACGACATGTTTTTTGACAGCAATGAGCAGGAGCTTAAGTTTGTTGCCGCAGGTCCACCCGACACCACGTCAAAGACAACGGTGGTGATCCCCGGTTCCTTGGTCTCAGGAGGAGAGCATGCTCTCGCTTGTTGCATAAAGGTCTTTATAGATGGGAAACAGGTGTCCAGTTCCAGTACAAGCGATGGGATTACATTTGAGCATGTTCATGTTGGGCGAAGCGAAGTGGTTATTAAGACCATTTAATTGGAGTCGGATCCTCAGCGGATACATGACCTATAGAGAACCAAGGGAGCACCACTCAAGGTGATTACCGGAACCGATGGGTCTATATACGTTCTCTTTTCTGTTAGTGCACACGTTTTTGTTGAACCCTTTACGCCGCCTCTCCCCTTGTTTGTTTGCCTCATTGCTGCCGGGTTGACGATCGTCGTTTCGTTCATGCTAGTGATTTCCTTTGCGAGGAACGTTCAGATTGTCTCTGATTATCCGAGGATAAACTTGCTGCAATGGAAAGCGGCTAGGATTCTCAACTGTCCCGGTGCATCTTTACCAATCCAACTTTCGAGTGTTTTCCTCTTCGTTTTATTGGTATTGGTTGGCTTCTTAGGTAATCCTGATCCCATATACAATTTGGCACCTACATTCATCTGGGTAATTTGGTGGGTTGGCGTGGCGTATGTATCAGCTTTCCTTGGTGATGTTTGGTCATTAATCAATCCCTGGAAGATCATATTTGGTTGGGCGGAACAACTGTGGGGGTGGTTGAGTCCAGGTAAACCGTTTTCTCCCGTACTCCATTACCCCGCTAGGTTTGGTGTTTGGCCCGGGCTACTGCTTTTTCTTGCTTTTGCTTGGGTGGAAAACGTTTATGGTGACGCAGTCATACCATCCCGTATCAGCCAGATGATCCTGGTTTATTCAGGCATAACATGGATAGGGATGTTTCTTTTCGGGAAAGAAATCTGGCTTCGTCACGGCGAAACTTTTTCTTTGGCCTTCGGTTTCCTAGCTAAATTTGCTCCTATAGAGACACGGTTAATCCAACACGAGGTTAGTGGCACCTTGGGAGGATGTGGCCGCGTTGATTTTCTTGCTGGTAGCACTTCCTCGCGGTGCTTCGGGAAGGAGGGTTTTATCCAAAAAGAGATCAATCTCCGCCCCTTCGCATCCGGCTTACTCAATATAGAAAAGGTATCAACATCTCAAATGTTGTTCGTCTTGTTATTACTAGCCACCGTCACTTTCGACGGGTTTATGTCTACACTTCCATGGATAAATATCCAAGCTTCAGTTCAAGAGTATTTACCCAACGTGGCCATGATCAGTACATTAGGGCTGGTTTCATTCGGATTGATTTTTATTGCTCTTTACCTGTTCTTCTGTGCCTTGATGAGTCTAGCTAGCGGAATTAAGTTGCGAGTCCTTGATGTGGCAAAGGCATTTGTCTATACTCTGATTCCTATTGCGTTAGCGTACCATTTGGCACATTTTCTGCTTTTTCTGCTCATTCAGGGTCAGCTAATAGTGCCCCTAGCGTCCGATCCTTTCGGATTTGGGTGGGATCTTTTCGGCACCGCAGACTACACATTGAATTTCACTCCCGTTGGTCCAAGCTTCTATTGGTTCATCTCGGTGATCGCTATAGTAACTGGCCACATCATTGCGGTCTTTCTGGCACATAGTATTGCCTTCAGACTGATCCGGACTCGTCGATATGCGCTTCGTAGTCAATTCCCAATGCTTATATTGATGGTTGGATACACGGTCGCCAGCCTGTGGATAATTACTCAACCTATGTATATGTGATCCAAGTGATCCTTGGCTGGCCTCCAGTGGAGCTAAAGAGGGAAAGGGTAGCCCCGGCCGATATAAACTACACGGTCTACTCCTAGCCCAAGACCTCATCAAAGAAATCTATCAAATCACTCCAGTACGGTTCTTGGACTAGAAAGAACAGTTTATGACCATCATCTCCATAAGGAGGATAAATAGTTAGATCCACGTCTTTACCAGCCGCGCTCAAAGCGTCCTCAACGTCATGCGAAATCTGTACATGGTTGGCTTGAGTTTGGTCATTTTCTGATACGAACACTCTGACAGGATCGTCGATAGGGGAAACCTGTCGCAGCGTCCTTTCCATTGCGGATTTGCCATGGGCTGGCGCCATTAGAACTACAGCGTGGATATTTTCTGGTTGCGCGATGGCAGCTTGCAAAGTGAGTAATCCTCCGCGGGAAAATCCCATCACACCCACCCGGCTAGCATCTGCGTCAGGGTGAGATCTTAATTGTTTGAGACCATCCAATACTTCCTCAAGGTGCCCAGTGAGCTGCCTGGTCTCTTGGCGTTTTTTTGAATGCGCAAGGTATCCTGCCTCTGCCAAAGAACGGCATGTGCCAGGTAAATCTCCGCCAACGATTGTTCCTAAGCCTCCATGGTTATATAAAACTGCTGGGAATGGCCCTGCACCCGCGGGACGGCAGACGTACGAACCATCCGACAATTGCTCAACGGTGACCTCATTAGGCAGATCGGCAAACAGTGACTGGGGCTTACTTGTTTCTGCTCTTGGGGATGCTCGGGCCACTGGAGCTTCCTCCAACCTTATCTGACCATCTGGAACGGTGGTCTTGGTGACGACGGCCATGGTGAGATGTGAAGGGGTCGGTAGCAAAGTTGGTGGTGTAATGGGAGTAACAATGGAAGATGGGAGTGGCATGGGGGTGTCGGATAGTGTTGGGCTATGAGAGGAAGAAGGCCCTTCGCTGATCGTGGCCAAGGGAGTTGCAGGGACCATCGTAAATCTCGCTTCGACAAATGGTGTCGGGGGAAAAGGAATCGATTCCGTGGTAGATCCAGCGCAAGCCAATAAGAAAAGTGGATTTATGAATGCAGCAACGGTACTGACGAATTTCATAGTGCAAAAGTTAATAGCAGGATTAGCAGCAGTTTCATGCGGAGATGATATACCTAGCGGTCTATGAAGGAGAGAACCGACTCTGGTTGGGGGGACAATTGGGGGGACGAGGCCATCGGCTCCAAGCGCAGTTTGTCCCAAAGGGGTAATATCAGATACGGAAGAGTGGTGACCCGCCTCGGACTTGAACCGAGAACCTAATGATTAAGAGTCATTTGCTCTGCCAATTGAGCTAGCGGGCCGCACATATGAAACGATACAGGGGACTTCAGGCGAGCGCAAGTATTTTGCCGTAGACTCTGGGCAACGCAGCATCACGGGGGAGCGGGTGTCACAACCTCCAGCAAAGACCTTGACCGCAGTCCAAGCCGCCATCCTCGCATGGTTCAAGGCTGAGAGTCGTGAACTCCCGTGGCGCTCTACACGCGATCCCTATTCCATCATGGTGTCAGAAGTGATGCTCCAGCAGACGCAGGTGGATCGAGTCATCCCCGTCTACCACGCCTTCCTCAAGCTGTTCCCCACGTTCCAGAGCCTGGCCGACGCTCCCGCCGCCGATGTGATTCGAGCGTGGGCAGGCATGGGCTACAACCGACGAGCAATGAACCTCCAGCGTGCGGCGGTGCAGGTGACAAGCCTCTACGAGGGTGTGCTTCCCGACGACATGAAATCGCTGCGAGGATTGCCGGGCGTCGGCGAGTACACGGCTGCTGCTATGGCGTGCTTCGCGCTGGGGCAGGAGGTCGTTGTCATCGACACCAACGTCCGACGTGTGCTGGGTAGGGTCTTCTACGGCCCGAGTGGAGCGCCCGACAAATCAATCGCTAGCACAGCGGCGCAAGCCCTCCCGGAAGGGGAAGCGTGGAGTTGGAACCAGGCACTTATGGATATTGGCGCAACAATCTGCACATCTCGACGCCCCACGTGTCTGCTGTGCCCGGTTCGCTCGGACTGCAAAGCTGCAGGGACGTTCCTGTCATCGAGCAATTCCGTGGCAGAGATCCGCGCTGCGTACAAAACAAAGCCAGAACGGTTCGAGGGATCAAGCAGGTACTACCGTGGCAGGGTCGTGGCGCACCTCCGTGAGCTATCGGACGGCGTGTCGTGCGACTTGCAGTCGCTCGGGTTGGTCGTCAAGCCCGACTACACTGACGACGATGAACCGTGGCTGCTAACCCTGCTTCAAGGGCTTCAGCGTGACGGGTTGGTTGCTCTGAACGATCAGGGAGCGAAAACAGAAGTGGCCTTGCCGCTTTGATAACGGTCAGGTACCCGGGTCAAGGCTCACCCTTGTAGGTTCAGGGCGCGCCTTGCCTAAGTCCTCTTGAACTGGCGCTCAAGGTTGTTTGCGCTGAGGTGTAGCATCGTCGGTCGACCGTGCGGACAGGTGTGCGGCTGCTGCGTCTTCTCCAGCAATCGAACCATCTCCACCATCTCTTCGTGGCTGAGCACCAGGCCCGCACGCACCGACCCATGGCAGGCTACCGTGGCCGCGATGCGGTCCTCCCACGACGAGAACTCCACAGCCTCGCCCACTCCGTCCAATAGCTCAATGAACGACTTCGCCGGGCCCTTGGTGGATAGCACTGCCGGGACGCCTCGCAGCAAGTATGTCCTGTCACCGAAGGGCTCCAAGCCCCAGCCGTATTGCTCCAGCACATCGCCGTACTCATGCACCGTCTCTGCCTGAAACGATGTTAGCTCAACAGTCACCGGCTCCAGCAGTCCCTGCACCTCAGGGCTGTGCCTGGCCGCTGCGGCTTTTAGTCGCTCGTACACCACGCACTCATGTGCGGCATGCTGATCAATCAGGTACAGACCATTCGGCCCCTCGGCCACAATGTAGGTCTCCTGGCTCTGGCCTAACACACGCAGCGCAGGCAGCGCGTCCATCATCGGAAACGCGTTTTGCGATGCCGGTAGTGGCGCCTCGATGTGAGGTTGCGTAGGGCTGTCTAGCTTTGACCCCGACGAGAAGCCACCCCACAGACCGTGGCTGCGCCCAGGTACTCGAGGTGTACCCATCAACGGCGTCGAGCCCTGTCCGGCAACAGCGATGCCCATCTCCGGTACGGGCGACCCTGCGACGATGGCCTCTCGAACGCCGCGTTGGAGCGCACTGAAGACGTCGCCCTCCGCCCGGAACCGCACCTCCGACTTGGTGGGGTGAACGTTCACGTCCACATCTGCTGAAGGGACGCTGATCATCAGCACTGCCACGGGGTACCGATCACCGGCCATCATCCCTCGATACGCCTCCGTGACGGCATACGTGAGCGTGCGACTCTGTATAGGCCGTTGGTTGACGTAGAGGCCTATGTAGCTGCGGTTGGCTCGATGCATGTCAGGCGCACTCACCAACCCGGTCACGCTGATACCGGTATCGCTCGCGCTCTCCACTGCCAGCAGCGCTTGAGCCACCTCACGATTGTAGACGGCTGCCACAGCCTCCCGCATGTCGCCCTCGCCAGGCGATGAAAAGGAATTTCTGCCATCGGCGGTAAGGCTGAAACGGACTGCCGGATGGGCTAATGCGTAGTGGGTCATGACAGTGTGGATCCGGGTAAGCTCTGACTTGGCTGTTTTGAGGAACTTCTTCCTGGCTGGAACCTGGTCGAACAACTTTTCCACTGACACGGTCGTGCCTACCGGACCACCCCTTGGCTCCTGTCGGATCGCACGACCGTTGCTAGCTTCGACGTACGTCGCTACTTCTTCGTCGGCTGTGCGCGTGAGCAGCGACACCTCGGCGACGGCGGCCAGCGAGTACAATGCCTCGCCTCGAAACCCCATCGTCATGATGCTATCGAGGTCGTCGGCAGACGTCAGCTTGCTGGTGGCATGTCGCTGGAACAGGCTCACCACCTCGGCCACAGGAATGCCGTGGCCGTTGTCCACCATACGGATGCCCTCCAACCCGCCAGCCGTCACCTCTACCTGGACTGTCGTTGCTCCGGCATCGATGGCGTTCTCCACAAGCTCCTTCAC
>CAJWXP010000063.1 GCA_913049785.1 uncultured Dehalococcoidia bacterium
CTATTTCAAAGGAGAAGGAGCGTACTATGACCACCCAATCAAACTTTCCAATCCCGGCAGATTTCCAGGGTTTTGTCCTATGGGACAAGATGCACTGCCCCCTACCTGCCCTCGATAAACTACTAGACGACCTGTGTGTAGACATCCACTAGCGCCACGCGACCGGCCTTGACCTCTTTTATCGCCCGTTCAAGAGCCGGTTTCAGGTCTTCGGACTTCTCTATAGGCCCCTCTGCCCACGCGCCGAACGAGCACGCCAGCCCGACGAAGTCCACGTTGGGGTCATCGATGTCGATGCCGATCGTGCGACGTTCCATAGGCCGGTCCCGCACCTGCGCCATAGACCCCTGATGGCCCAAATCGTTGCCGTATGTACGGTTGTTGTACATGACGATGAGCATGGGGATGCGGTGGTGTACGGCCGTCCACAGAGCCGCTGGAGTGAACAACATGTCACCGTCCGACTGGATGTTGATGGTCAGTCGACCCTTGTCGCGGTTAGCCAGCGCAACACCTATCGCGTGACCCAACCCCTCGCCCAACCCGCCGCCTCCTCGCGCGCTCACGTCCTGATATGGGTGCTTGATGTCCCATAATCGCTGGATCCAGCCCCGCAGGTCACCGTTGCCAACCACCCAGTCCTCGTCCTTGACCACCTCCCAAATCTCCTGGGCGATGGTGGAGAGCGCCAGTGGGTGCTCTCCCACCTGGGCCTTGGCTGTCGCTTGATTCTTGGCGAGGGCAGCCTCCTGGAGTCCCTTGATGCGCTCTCCGCGTTCAGCGATCTCGGCGGTTGAGCCGGTGGCGTCGTCCAACCTGCGCTGCACGATGTCCGCCAGGGCGGGCACAGCCATCGATGTCTCAGCAGCCACTGAAATGTCCGTGGGGTAGAGGTGGCCGTGGTCGTCGGCCCAGCTCTTCGTCAGGAGTTGCCGTAGCGATATGTCTATCAGCTTGGCGTCCGGTCGGATGATGTCCGTGGCGATGCGAGTAGCCCTGTCCAGGCTTGTGAGCTCCTGCTGAAGGTCGTACACGTCCAGGGCCAGGATCACGTCAGCTTCCGCCAGCAACGCGTCCTTGGACTCGGCAGCGTACAGCGGGTGACGCGTGGGGAAGTTGAAGAAGTCGCCGCCGTTGACCACCGGGATGGAAAGGCTCTCCGCCAGGCGGATTAGGCCCTTGATGGCGTCCTCTGACCGACCAAGGAAGTCGGCTAGCACTACCGGGTTTTTGGCAGCCATCAACATGCTTGCCACCTCGTCCAGAGCGTCCCCGTCGGCCTGAAGGCGCGTGGGCTTTGGGTAGCGTGAGAAATCCGGGAGTTCGTAGGGCTTGGTCAGCTTCTCCTCCTGGACATCGGCGTCGAAGCAGATGTACACCGGCCCCAGCGGCTCCGACGTGACCAGGTTGTACGCGCGTATCAGCGACTCCACGGACGCCTCGACGCTGGCGGGTTGGTCGTCCCACTTCACAAAATTCCTGACGGCCTCGCCCTGGACGTTGGCCGTGTGTATCCAGTCGATCCATGGTCGGCGATGGTTGGCGTCCACCGGGCCAGTCGCGCCAAGCACCAGCACTCCGGAACGCCCCATCCATGCGTTGAACATAGCCATGCTTGCGTGCAGCAGCCCCACGATGTCGTGCACGAAGGCGGCCATCGGCTTGCCTGCAGCACGACCGTACCCTTGAGCGATGGCGACAGCTATCTCCTCGTGGTTGCACACGATGAACTCTGGCCGTTCGTTGCCAAGGTGGTTCACGATTGAGTCATGGATGCCCCTGAACGTCGCGCCAGGGTTCATGGCGATGTACTCGATGCCGAGCCCTCGGAGCGTATCCACGATCACGTCTGAGCCGTATTCCTGCGGGGCGAGGCCGTTAGCCTTGGGGTCTGTGGTCATGGGAGCCTCCCGGTGGTGTGTTAAGTGGCCGATAAATTAAAGAAGTCTATGACGTTGCCAGCCACCATCTTGTACCGTTCATCGGCGGGCACGTCTTTGAAGTTCCAGTCCAGGGTCTCCATGGAGTCCGGCCAGTCAGATTCCTGGTGGGGGAAGTCGGACGCCCAGATGATCCTATCGACACCCATGTGGTGACGCAGTTCCACGCCAGCCCGGTCCTGCTGGAAGCCCCACAGGCAGTGCTCACGGATGTACTCGCTGGGCGGACGTTGAAGGGGCTTAAAGCCAAGCAGCCGCTCGGCCCAATGGATATGCCGCTTGTAGCGGACATCAGCAGTCTCCATGAAGAAGGGCACCCAGCCGATCTGGTTCTCCGCCCAGAATATCTTGAGGTCAGGGAACCGATCGAAGACGCCAGATAGCACCATCTGCACGATGTTGGTCGCCCCCGCGCGACCGAACCGTCCCACTTGTTCCACCATGCCACCCATTGGTCCCAGATTGGCTACGACATCGGCGGGTTGGAGGGGATACGTCAGTGTGTTCATGGGACCATTGCTGTTAGGACCTCTATCGAAGTCGATGTGAACGGTGATGGGCATTTTCATGTCCAGCGCTGCCGACCAAAATCGGTCGTCCCCCGGGGTCGGGTGGCCGCTGCCGTTGGGGAAGCCGCCCAGTACGATGCCCTTCAAGCCCATGTCGGCGCAGTGCTTCAGCTCTGCCAGAGCGTCGTAGATGCTGCTCCACGGGATGAGTCCCAGCCCGATGAGCCTATCGGGCGCAACCACGCAGTATTCCTCACCAACCCAGTCGTTGTACGCGCGGATGACGGCGCAGTAAGCGCCGTCATCTTTGATGCTGCGCCACAGCCGAGGGCCACCGGCTTGGTTGGGGTAGAGTATCTCCGCGTCCACACCGTCTTTGTCTTGCTCTAACAGCCGCTGCTCGGGAGAGCCGGTGCCGGATGTACCTTCGTAGTTCTGGCCATAGGGCTGCCACACGTCACGGCCTTTGCCACCATAGAGGTCGAATGCTACCTCGTGTGGCGGCTCTCCCTCTACCACCCACGCGTCACCGCCTGTGGCCTGTCGCTCAAGGCGTGGGACAACATTCTGGTACTTGGAGGGAACGCGATGCGTCCACCTATCTGGCGGGACCTCCAGATGAGAGTCCCCGGAGATGATCCTGTACTCCCTGGCCATGCTTTCTCCTACTGGTTACTGACCTTTCATCTTTGCACTTCGCAAAGGGCAGGCAATGCCTTGGCATGCTCAGGACTGGCTTAAGATGAGGGGTTGGAATTCCCGCATCTTTGGGCAACCGTAGGGGCTGGGGTCAAGGCTCAGCCTTGGATGGCGTGCTGCGGTAGTGGGTCGTCCCATGTGAAGGGCGCATCCTCGTCCGCCCTTCCTGCCAGGAAGATTTCTCTGGCGCGTGGGAACTCGTAGTAGATCTCCAGCGTGTTGCCGTCGGGATCGCTAAAGTACATGCTGCGCTGGCTGACGTGGTCGGTCATGCGCATGATTTCGACGTTGTTGGCCTTCAGAGTGTCGTAGGCGTCGTGCAATGCCTCATAGCTTGCGACTTTGAACGCGATGTGCAGCACACCTACGCCATCTTGCTGACCCACGGGTGGCGTTGCTGTTTCCGGGTTGCCCACCGGGGAGAGATCGATGGTGTGACCGTCTCCGGGTAGGCTAAGGAACACGCCACCGTGGTCCGGGTCTTGTTCCATCAACTGGAAGCCCAGCACATCCACGAAGAACTTGCAGGAACGTTCCACATCTCTGACTTTGATCAGACAATGACCAACCCGTTCTAGATGTATTCCCATAACGTCCTCCTCCTCTACATCCTCTATTTGAACGCGGGCATTACCTTCTCGCAGAAGAGCCGCAGTGAGCGCTCGATACGCTCCGGTGGTATCTGCTCCCCGGCGTTGAACTCGGCGACCACCTCCGTAAGGTGCAGCGCCTCTTGCAGTTCCTTGAGCTGTTCGATGACCATCTCCGGCGTACCGACGATGACCTTCTCTCGTCGCACGTCTTCCCAGGTGATGTCGGACAGACTCTTCAACCGTTCCGCCCGGACTTTTGCATCAGCGGCGCTGAGTTCTGAAGTGGATCCGCTGAGTTGCGACTTGAGCCTGGCGGTCTGGCGCATGAAACTCTTTTCAGGCTCGTTGATTGCCGCTTCCTTTGTCTCAGCTATGTATACAGGGACTCGTAGCGACACATCCATAGGTGCGGCATGAGCTGACTCTTCGTAGGCCGTCTTGTAGCTTCCTACTTGCTCAGTGACCTGCGCCAGAGGCACTGTCCGAAGCCCCACCAGCAGCGGGTAACCCATACGTCCGTTGGCCGGGAATGTGTCGTTGGAAGTCGCTGCTATCCTGATGATGGGGTGTGGCGACTGGATGGGCTTGGGAACCAGGCACACATCGTTGTACGTGTAGTACTGGCCATCGTAGCTGAACTTCTCGTTGGTCCACGCCTTGACGATGACCTCCAGCGCCTCAGAGAAACGGTCACGACTCTCTGTATAGGAGATACCGTAGCCGTCATATGCTATCTGGAAACCGCTGCGCCCAACACCGAACTCGAACCGCCCGCCGCTGATGTTGTCCAGGGTGGCGGTCTCTTCTGCCACGCGGAGGGGATTGGTCAGCGGGAGGACGAGGACTGAAGTTGCAACTCTGATTCGCTTGGTCCTGCCGGCAATGGCTGCGCCCAGCATGAGCGGCGATGAGATGACGCGGTTGGGTGTGAAGTGGAACTCTGCCAGACAGATAGTGTCCAGACCCAGTTCTTCTGCCATATCCACATGCGCAAAGGTATGTTCATAGGCCTGCGTGGAAGTCACGCCCTCAGTCCTTGGCAGCTCTAGAAACGATCCGAATCGCATGTTCTCACTCCGTACCGAGTCCCGCTTCTGTCCTTGCTGAACCATAGTCTCGACAACTGGTGGCCACAAGGCCTTTGAGAGCGGTGTGATGCTATACTGTCACTCGTTCTGCGGCAAGGGTCTTACGTGAGAGGAGCACGGGTGTATGGCTGACAACACCTTCCCGGAAAGCCCACTTGAGTTTGCGATGTTCGATTGGATAGAGAACTCCGGCCAACCTGTAGCTGACATCGTGGAGCACAAGATGCAGTTGGTGGAGACTGCCGACAAAGGTGGGTTCTACGCCTGGCACATCGCCGAGCACCAGGGTACGCCCCTCTCCGTGGACATCTCACCGTCACTGATGCTGGCAGCTGCAATACAGCGCACCAAGAAATTACGTGTGGGCGCGCTCACGTTCTGCCTACCCTGGTACAACCCCTATAGGCTGTACAACGAGATTTGTATGCTCGATCAGATGAGTCGTGGTCGAGTCGAGTTAGGCGTCGGTCGTGGTGTATCTCTGCTCGAGGCGAAGGTCTACGGCATTAACGATCTTGAGGACTCCCGCAGTCGCTACCGCGAGGCGTTGGACATCTTCATGACTGCCTGTGGGACGGACGTGCTCAACTACAAGGGGCAGTACCACTCCTATGAGGAACTGGAACTGCACAATAAGCCATACCAGAGCCCTTATCCGCCGCTATGGTTCCCCAGCAGCAACAAGGATGTCATCCAGTTCACAGCCAGCCACGGCTACAACACCGTCCTCCCTGGCAGCGCCGAGAACATCAAGGGGATGTTAGAGCAGTACCGCGAAGTGTGGGTTGAGCACAAGGATGACCCTGGAAGGCACAACGCCCATGTTGCTGCGCCGAGGCTTGGTCGTAGCCACCATATTCTGGTCGCTGACACGGACGCCGAATCAGAGACACTGGCAAGCCCTGCTCACTCTGTCTGGTCAGACCACATCCAGCACCTCTGGAAAAAGAACGGCCAGTCTGCGCCCATCCCCACGGCCCGAGGTGGCAGTGGCGCAGACCGAAGCGTAGTGTCTGGTGCACCCAGGACGGTTGTGCAGCAACTGGTGCAATCTGTGAAGGAGTCCACAGTCAACTACATGATGTTGGTCTTCTCCTTCGGCGACCTGAAGCCAGAGCACGCACAGCATTCCCTAGAGCTGTTCATCAAGGATGTGATGCCCGCCGTGCGGAGCGAGTTGGCGCTGTAAAAGAGACCGCCGCAGGCTAAGCTACCACATGGATTAAACCACCTTGGGGAGGACGAACCATGTTGACGACTGAAGACAATGATCTGCTGACACGGGTAGGCCCTGGTACACCGATGGGCGCTTTGCTGCGCCAGTTCTGGACGCCGTTCTTACCCTCCGCAGACCTACCGGAAGTGGACGGCCCTCCAAAGCGAGTCCGGCTGCTGGCCGAAGACCTCGTGGCGTTTCGGGACACCAACGGTGACGTGGGCCTTGTTGAGGAGAACTGCCCCCATCGAGGCGCATCGCTGTTCTTCGGGCGCAACGAGTTCTGTGGTCTGGCATGCAACTACCACGGCTGGAAGTACGATGTCACCGGCGCGTGCGTGGACATGCCCAACGAGCCCGCCGAGAGCAACTTCAAGGACAAAGTCAGGATCACCGCCTACCCCGTGCGAGACGTGAATGGTGTGCTCTGGGCGTACATGGGGCCTCGCGAGACACCTCCACCTTTCCCAGAGTTTGAGATCAATACCCTGCCGCCGGAGAACGTGTTCCCTCCCCACATGATGTTGGAGGAGTGCAACTGGGTGCAGGGCCTTGAAGGCGACCTAGACTCGTCTCACGTGTTCTTCCTTCACGGGAGGATCGCGCCGGACGGCCCTGCTGCTGAAGGCCTGCTGCGACTTCCATTCGGTAGAGACCTGGCGCCTACGCTGGACGTTGTGCCCACACCCTATGGCGCTGTTTACTCTGCCAAACGCATCAACAACGACGAAGGCCAACGCTGGCATCGCATCACCCAGTTCATCTTCCCCTACTTCACAATGGTTGCCGCAGGGGTTCCGAACTCGGTTTCTGCGAGGGCTTGGGTGCCTATCGACGACGACTACCACATGCTCATCAGCATGCGCGGCAAGCTGGACGGCCCCGTCACTGATGAGGAGCGAGCGCGTGCCCTGTCAGCCTTCGATAAGGGCGGTGGTTATTTGCCGGAGACGCCGGATCCACGGACGCGCTACCTCACGGCAGCCAATAGGCAGAACGACTATGCCATCGACTACGAGGTGCAGAAGAACATCAACAAGTCGGGCATCCCGCCCCTGGGCAATCTCCAGGATAGGGCGATGACCGAGACGATGGGTAAGATCTACGATCGACGCAAGGAGCACCTGGGCACCAGCGACCGCATGATCATCTTCGCTCGACAGCAGCTGATGAAATTGGCTCGCGACTACCAGGAGGATGGCAGCGTACCAGCACTGGTGGACGACGCCAAGCTCTATCGGATCCGTTCTGCTTCCGCATTACTGCAGGAGGGCGAGGACTGGCAGGCAGCCACCGCTCAGGCTCGTGACGCGGACGGCGGGGTTCCACTATCATGGGTTTCATTGTTTGATTAGCTGATAAATCAGTCTTAAGTGAATATTCGAGGAGGGCAGCATGCTTACCACGGAAGAAAATGAAGCGTTGACGAAAGTCGGCCCCGGCACCCCAATGGGGGAGTTGCTGCGGCAGTTCTGGACACCGTTCCTGCCATCGCGTGACCTGCTGGAGAAAGACGGCCCACCCAAGCGCGTACGCCTGATGGGCGAGAACCTGGTAGCGTTCCGGGATACCAATGGTGACGTTGGTCTCATCGATGAGAACTGCCCCCATCGCGGTGCATCGCTCTTCTTTGGTCGTAACGAGTTCTGTGGCCTGGCATGCAACTACCACGGCTGGAAGTACGATGTGACCGGCGCATGCGTGGATATGCCCAACGAGCCTGCCGAAAGCAACTTCAAGGACAAGGTCAAGATCACCGCATACCCCGTACGTG
>CAJWXP010000064.1 GCA_913049785.1 uncultured Dehalococcoidia bacterium
ACAGGCCCACCAGCGCCGTCGATACACCACGATTGGTGATGACGAACCTGATGGCAGCCTCAACAGCGCCGTCAGTGTAGCCCTCCTCCCAAAGGAAACTGAACTTCTGAGCCACGGCTACGTCATCGACGAGGTTCGCGCCGCTTCCGATTGGCGGTGGCGACTGCGATGCCAGCTCATGTCGCTCCGCAGTTGCGCTAAGGGCACCCGCTGCCAGGACGCGAATGGCGATGATGCCCATACTATTGGCCGATGCAGCGCCAACCAGGTCATTGTAATCTTGGTAAGGATAGCCAAATGGGATGGCTCCACCTTGGCTGGGGTTCAGCAGGTTGTACGGCGACTGCGCTGTGTTGAATCGGCCGCTGTTGATGATCGTGTGGAGCGGATCGGTTTCTCCGACAGCCGTAAGGCCCCACGCGCTCACTTTGCCTTGAGACTGAAGTGTCTGAAATGCTGCTTGTACTTCGAGGGCGTCATCGGGCGTGAGTACTGTCTGTCCTACTACCCGTGCCGGGCCGATGGAGTTGTGAAGCTGTATCAGGTGGACGTGGTCTCTGCCAAGTCGTGCCAGGCTGTTCTCCACCGACTTGAAAACACCGGCTTTGAGGTCGTCCATGTCCTCGAGTTGCAGCCGCACTTTGGTGCCGACTACCGGGTCGGCCCGTAGCTGTCGTAGCGCAGCGCCAAGGTTAATCTCAGACTGGCCTCTCCCGTACAGAGCCGCTGTATCGAAGTAGTTGATACCCTGATCTAACGCGCGGTGTACCGCTTCCAAACGGTCCTGCACCGTGCCCCGTACGATGAGGCCGCCAACGTCTCCGCATCCGAACCCCATGACGGAGACCTTGATGCCAGTGTTGCCAAATTCTCGGTATTCCATGACGCTCCCTTGTAATGTACTGAAATGTTAGACGCTCGCCAGTACCTGCTGGGCAGCGGCGTAGTCGCGAGCGCCACCGCGCAGTATTGGTGGTACTAGATACACGCCTCGAATGCCCGCTGCCACGTATGACTGTAGTAACTCGCTGGCGATCTCGCTGCCAGACCTGCCATCGTCAAGCTCCTGACGCATCTTTACAGGCACGTTCCCAAGGACGATGCCGTCTTTGTCCAGCACCTGCAGTCCCCAGAACACTGGTAAAGTGAACGGTTCACCTGCCTGCTTCTCGTAGGCGTCTAGGAACCGCTGGCGTAGGCTTAGGTCATACATCGGCTGGACGATGAAGTAGTGTGCTCCTGCTTCAACCTTTCGTTGTGCCAGCCTCACCTCACGTTCAAGGTCTCGCTCCAGATCCAGCGTAGCGCCGACGCAGAAGTCGGTGTTACCACGTAGCTTCGAACCACGGTAGTCGAGGCCTTCGTTCATAGCTGTGATTGCCGCGACAAGGCCCGTGGTCGTGAAGTCGTCAACAGCTTTGACCAGTTCTGCCTCGGCCTCTGTGAACGCGTCTCCCTGTAGCACAATCACGTTCTCAAGCCCCATCATCTGAGCGCCCAACAGCCGTGATTGCATGGCGATCTTGTTCATGTCCCGCGTGGCCATATTGAACACGACGTCTTTGCCGGTGCGCCCTTTTATAGTGATGGCAGCAGCTACGGAGTCGGCCCTGGCCAGCTTGCCGGGGTTGTAGGCAACGCAGATGTAATCGGCATCGACCACCTCTACACGGTCGAGGGCCGCAGGGTCGCCGCTGCGAGGTGGCGTGCAGTCGCACAGCACAATGAGCTTGCCGCTGGATGATTCGTATGTATCAGTGACTTTAGCCAAAACTAACTCCTAGCTACAGCGAGAATAATATACTCGACATAACTCCAATGATTACTATTGAAATGTTAGTCGTACCATTGCCCCATGACCGTCTTCTTCTCGAGAACTGACGGGTCGTCAATGGTTGTCTTGAATGGAGGGAACAGCACATCGATACCAACGCGGAGTGAGGGTGCAGGCTTAGCGATCTCCTCGATCATCTTCTTGAACCCTTCTATGTCACCTACGAGGTCGCGGAATATGTTGGCGACAGGATCCAGCCCGGCTGCGCGGATCGCCTCTTCAGCAGCTTGCATCCGTTTCTGCTGCTCTTCATCCTCAGGAGAGGCTTGTGGTGCGTAGCCACCGTGCAACACGCCGGGCGGGTTCCAGCGCATCAAAGGCAGGCCGTCAATCCAATTCAGGTTCAACTCACCGCTCTCGTGGGAGTGGCGTACACCAACCTCCCCAGGCGGTATCAGGAGGGCTGTTACCAGGCACTGCTCGTTCTCAAGGAGGGTGTACCACTTGCGTTTGCGGTTTCCCGGCAGGTCGAGCCCACGCCAGCCGTGTTTGTCCTCCGGTATGGAGTGGATACCAACCCGGATGATCTGCTCGCCGCCACCCGATTGACTCATCGTCTACCCCCTTCAACATCTTCTTGGAAGTCCATACGTCACTATAGGTAACCGCATGCACATGGGGCCGGGCTTCAGGCCCGGTATTTCTCGCCGAGGGCCGTCTCCCACCGTAAGTACGTCATCGTATCTGCGAAGTTACGCTCTGGGCCTGTCAGGACCACGTCGGCTGGGATATCGCCTGGCAACGCCCGCACGCCCGTTAGGCCCTGCTCTACGGAGAGGTTTGCAGCGCGCCACTCGACCATGCCGTATTCCATGCGAGACACGTTGGTGTAGCCCAGTTCCTTGAGGGTTACTCCAGCCAGGGCCGAAGCCTGGCCGTCACTGCACGTCACGATGATATGGGTTTGCTTGTCCGGAACGAGGTCGCCGATACGAAGATCCATCCAACCGCGAGGGGCCCAGCGAGAGCCTGGCACGTGCACTGCTGAGAAGTCTTGGCTTGTATCGACGAAAATTACAGCTGCATTACCATTGGACTGCACGTCTTGCGGGGACAGTGCCGCTACTGTTGCGGAAGCGGCTGCGTAACCGACCGGCGCTCGGGCTGTCATGCCCGCCTCCAAGGCGTTGTTGGCGGCCGTCCATGCTGTTGTGCCGCCGTCGAGCACGTACACGTCCTTGACGCCGAGCTGCCTGTACCAGGAAGCGGCGACCGTTGCCCGTGCCTTGCCGTCGCAGCAGAAGATCACCGTGCAGCCTTTGACCACCGCTGCGTCGTCGAACCGCTGCACCGCCTGGCCGCCGGGTATCCACTGGAAGCCAGGTATGTGGCCCTGGCCATACTCAGGGTTCGTACGTACGTCGATGAAGTAGATGGTGCGTTCCGACTGGGATTTGAACAGCCCTTTCAGGCCGTTGGTGTCGATGTACTGGATCCCGTCCTCTGAAGCCAGCATCTCTGCATAGGCCTCCGCTGCGGCAGTCCCCTTTTGCGACGGCTCCGGCATGGTGAGTTGGTCTGCCCCGCGCTCAAGCTCGTATCCCGCCAGCATCCAACCAGCTGTACCGTTGGTGAGAGCAGATACGTTGGTGAAGCCCATCCGTTGCAGCGCTCGTGCGCCGATGATGCTGCGTGTCCTGCCCGCGCAGTTCACGATAATGGCGTCGTCAGGTGCCAGCCCCTCTGCAATGTCTGTAATCCTGAAGGCGAGCTCGCCGCCCGGAAGACTCCTACTGCCGGGAATGCTGAACCGCTGATACTCCTCTGGAGTCCGAGCGTCCAGAATGACGGTATGTTTGCCTGATTCCAGTCGGTCATGGAGGTCGTCAGCGCTGATCTCGGTGACGGCGTTCTGTATCTCCACCTTCTCGCCGAAGTCCTTGCTGGGGACGTTCATGCCCCACTCTGTAGGCAGTTCTTTGTTCATCCATGCGTTGGTGCCGCCCTGGAGTACAGAGACATTTGTGTAGCCCATTCCCTCGAGGGTTGCTGCGGCCAATACCGCACGACGGCCATCATCATCGCACACGACGACGAGAACGCCCTTGAATGGCACGGAGTCAGGCATCTGGAACTCGATTCGACGCCGTGGTAGCCACGATGCGCCGGGGATGTGGGTGCTGTTGTACTCACCAGCTTCCCGGACATCCAGCAACGCGAACGATGAATCGCCGTCAAGGAGGGCTTTGAGGTCTGCGGGTGTGATGCTACCTGCCATTAGCAGTTGTCCCATTTGGCGGTGGCGAAGTGTTTGATTGCGCCCGTCTCCACGTTGTATTGGCGGCGGTCCCACCCACGGAGGTCGATGCCGTACACATGGATCTCAGCAGTAGGAATGTCCGTCAGGTTGTTCATCTGGTGTATCTCGTCCACATCGGGGATCAAGAGCGTGACTTCGCCTGGCTTCACCTCTGTGATGCGATCATGTTCCAGGAGAGCGAAGTCGTCACGAGACCTGTCATCCAACCGCCTATAGCGCGTCTCAGTCATGGTATTGGCCAGGACGCCGATCATGCCCCATGTGCCGTGATCGTGTGGCAGTGCGAGGTCTCCCGGCCCCCAGACGACGGCGGTGATAGAGAGGCCTGAGGGAGCCTGATGCAGCAGGTATGAGCCGTGGTTGGCCCTTGGGCCCGTGCCGGTGGGAAGCCTGTACTCCTCCGGTATGGCTTCCGGATTCTGTATCAGGCGTTGGAGTTGTGTTGAACCCTGGTCAAACAGCTTTGCCTGATCGGGCTGACTTTCGACAAGTGACGACATGTCATTGATGAACTCATCCAGCGAATACGTAACGGCAGGCATCGTGCTCCTCTTCAAATACGTTGTTGCATAGGAAACAGGAGAGAATCTGTAACAAAGGAGAGTGTGTCGCCAGAGCTTCGCAGTGTCAACCAGCCAACGGAGTAATCAAACGACGGCGGCCTCTGCTGGTGCCGCCTCTGCCTCAGCGTCTTGTGCCATTGCCGCAACCTCGGCCTCTGCGCGGCGCAATGCTGGAATCGCAACAAATATGAGTGCGACCAGCGCTATATTGATGATTGCCATGACGACGAGCGATGGTTGTGGACCGTAGACCTCTGCGGCAACGCCAAGGCTGATCATCCCTATCGGCCCAAGACCGATGGCGATGAACCGCATGCTGATGACCCGCGCCCTGATCTCGTCAGGTGTTGCCATTTGCACCAATGTGAAGTTGCTGGTCATGAACATCTGAACAAAGAGCCCCAGGGCGAACGCAAGCACCAGGGAAAGAGGATAGATAGACGAAAGGGAGAAGAAGATCAGGATGATACCGACGCCTATCCCGGCGATCATCATCATGATACTCAAACGCCGTATCCCGTCAGCTACTGCTACGCTGATGGAGCCGCAGAAAGCGCCTACGCCACTCGCGGTCATCAGAATGCCAAGGTCTTCCGGACCTCTCTCCAGGATGTCACGAATAATAACGGGCATGATGGCCTGGAACGGCATGATGAACATAGTGACCACCAGGCCCAACAGCAACAGCCCGATGATGAGCTGCTGGCGTCGGACGTATCGGAACCCGCCAAGGATGCTTTGAACAACAGACTCTCTGGGTTTATCCGCGTCTGGTCTGTACGTCCCAGCGTGTCTGGGTACCGGAAACAGAGCCATCCCGATGAGAGACGGCACCAGGATGCCCGCTGCGACCAGGAATGTCGTTCCCATGCCCCACGCGCCGATGATGAACCCGGCAGGTGCAGGTCCGGCTATCTGGCCCAAGCTGAATATGGTGCTGAACAGAGCGATCGCGCTGGGTATGTCGCCCGGCCCGACCAGGTCAGGCACAACCGATGTCCGTGCAGGCATGGCGAAGGAGAACGCTACCCCGTTGGCCAGCGAAAGGGCGAAGACATGCCATACCTCTATCCATCCCGCGAAGAGCAGCACGGCCATCACAAGCAGTGATAGGAGGTTGAATGTATCTGTGACCAGCAGGAGTATTTTCCGTCCTCCCCTATCTGCCAGCACACCGCCAAGGAGCGGCAGCACCAGCATGGGGACGAGCTGAGCGGCGTTAACCGCGGTGACCATGAACGCGGAGTCCGTCAGATCAAGGATGAGCCATCCTCTGACGATGAGGATCATGAAGAAGGAGACGATAGAGAGCAGAGAGTAGAACCAGAACAGGCCAAACCGCTGGTAAGAGAATGCACGCATCGGACCATGCCGCAATCGGTTGAACTGTTTGCCCGGTTGGGCTGGTGACACCTCGTTGGACAAGGAGCGCTCCTTCACCCGATACACGTTCTACATACAAAAGAGGACTGTGGAACCGGCATTGGAACGCCATCGCTCTGAAGAACAACGGAAGCGGAACGGATGCTCGCTCGTGCCGTAGGGAACTATTATAGCAGCCATGTCTTACATCGCCTATGGGGGGAAGACGTAATTCGTCGTGCGGGAGGTGTGGCGTGGCTGCTACAGCTATACTGTCACCCAAACGCAGTTGAAGCCCGAAATAGGAAGGTACTAGCGATGGCCAGTGGACTGACGCCTGACGAGATGGTGGCGCTGTGGGAAGAGCACATCAAATATGAGTTTGAGACTCGCAATACAGATGAGACACTGGAGACGATGGTTGAGGATGCCTACGTCAACCACATCCCCACGCTGACCGGGGGATATGGCAAGTCACTCCTTGGATCGTTCTATTCCCAGCACTTCATCCCCAAGATGCCCGCCGATACGGGAATGGTGTCTGTGTCCCGAACGGTGGGTGCCGACCAGTTAGTTGATGAGTTGGTCTTCTCCTTCACCCATGACATCCAGATGGACTGGATGCTCCCTGGCGTGGCACCTACAGGAAAGCATGTGCGGATACCGCTGGTGGCCATTGTGGAGTTCAGAGACAGGAAGCTGGCCCATGAGCACATCTACTGGGACCAAGCCTCCGTGCTGGTACAGATAGGGTTGCTGGACGGCTCCAACCTGCCCGTCCTGGGCTCGATCACTGCGGACAAGGTACTCGATCCCTCGATCAAGCCCACCGAGCTGGATTAGCTTTCCGGGCTACGCTGTGAGCAACGCTGCCACGTGATTCGCAGCATCTTCCAGCGCCACCATAGTTGCGTCGGCTTCTATGCGAAGTTTGATCTCGGCCTTGCCTTCTTTCAAGTTCCGTGGGCTCACCACGACGCGTACAGGGAAACCCAGCAGGTCAGCATCGTTGAACTTCACGCCAGCGGACTCCGTACGGTCGTCGTACAACACTTCAATCCCGGCATCCTGTAGTTGCTCGTAGATGCTTTCTGCCGCTTCTGCAACCTCGGTGTTCTCCATGTTCAAACCAGCCAGATATACGTGGAACGGAGCCACGCTTGACGGTAGGGTCATGCCCTTTTCGTCGTGGTTCTGCTCAACCGATGCCGCCAGCAGCCTACCGACACCGATGCCGTAGCATCCCATGATGGCGGGTTGCTGCTGCCCGTCCTGGTCCTGGAATGTTGCCTCGAGAGCTACGCTGAAGAACGTGCCCAGCTTGAATACGTGGCCTACTTCAATGCCTCGCGCTGCCTCGAAGTCTGTGCCGCAGTTCAAGCATGCATGGCCGCCCTCCGCCAGAGCGATATCTGCGATCATGTCAGGCTCAAAGTCCCTGGGTGTATTGACGTTGAGTAGGTGATAGTCGGGCTTGTTCGCTCCAGCGACGAAGTTTGAGCCGATGCTGATGGACTCGTCGGCGACGCTCTTGATGCCC
>CAJWXP010000065.1 GCA_913049785.1 uncultured Dehalococcoidia bacterium
AGGGCGGCACAGAGGACGAGGAACAGTGGACTATCGGTCGCGTCTGCCTCTGGCCTAATGCCCTATATACAGGTCACTTCGAATGGCGCGTCCCTATTGATGATACGAACACCCTGAGCGTTGCCTGGTTCAACAACCCAGTACCCGGGGATGAACCATTTGAGCAGGAACGGATCCCATACTGGACATCCCCACTGGTCGATGAAAAGACGGGTCGTTGGGTAGACACCCATATTATGAACCAGGACTTCATCGCATGGGTGGGCCAGAATGCCGTTGCAGACCGTACCCAGGAGCACCTTGGTGGTAGTGATGGTGGGATCATCATGATGCGTCGCCGCATGCTGGAAGAAGCGCGGATCGTCGCAGATGGCGGTGAACCGAAGGCGATCATCCGTGACCCTGAAAAGAATCACAACCTTTACTTACCTAGGCAAGGGCGCAATGGACCTCCATCAAGTCCTTCACCAAGCGGAAGGAACTCTGGAGAGCGAACAGATGGAAAAGCACCTAGGAATGTACACTTGGCAAAACAGCCGCAAGAAATCCTGGATGAGATGGACAAGATTTGGGCTGAACGAACTTCCACTAAGGTATAGGAATAATCCAGGGTACGCATATTGTCTAACCATGTTGGCTGCCAGCAGCTGAATTGTGTACACTTGAACTCCACAGGCCACTATGTAGGAACCTTTAGGAGAAAAAGGGGACGAAATGATTTCAGCAGAAGAAAACAAACAACTAATGGAAGTTGGCCCTGGTACGTTAATGGGTGAGTTGATGCGGCGCTACTGGATGCCTCTGGCTGCCCAAGCCGAACTGGACGACAACCCCATGAAAACTGTGCGTCTAATGGGCGAAGACTTGGTGTTGTATAAAGACAAGAGCGGCACGTACGGTCTCGTTGATCTGCACTGCCCCCATCGTCGCGCTAACCTCTCATACGGCATTTTGGAAGAATGCGGAATCCGTTGCAATTATCATGGATGGAAGTTTGACGAGACCGGAGCATGTATTGAACAACCCTTTGAAGAGGTGGCGTATCCGGATGCCCACTTCAAGGAGAAGATTTCTATCAAGGCGTACAAGATAGAACCGAAAGCCGGCATCCTTTGGGCGTACATGGGGCCTGATCCGGCACCGTTAGTACCTGACTATGATTTCCTCAACGAGAGAGGTTATAAACAGATTATTTATACAGATGTTCCCTGCAACTGGTTCCAATGCCAGGAGAACAGTATTGACCCAGTGCATGTGGAGTGGCTGCACGGTCGATGGTCGAAGGTTCTTGACCCGGATACCCGTGGTCCTGAACCCCGTGCCCATGCTAAGGTTGGGTTTAGTGAATTTGATTGGGGTCTTCAGTACCACAGAGTTTTTGAGGGCGGCACAGAGGACGAGGAACAGTGGACTATCGGTCGCGTCTGCCTCTGGCCCAACGCTCTCTTCACAGGTTTCTTCGAGTGGCGTGTTCCTGTGGACGATGAGAACACATTGAGCTTCGCCTGGTTCAACAACGCAGTTCCTGGCGACGAGCCTTTTGAGCAGGAGCGCATCCCGTACTGGCGTTCACCACTGGTCGACGAGAAGACCGGCCGTTGGATTAATACCCATATCATGAATCAAGACTTCATCGCCTGGGTCGGCCAGGGCGCCCTGGCCGAGCGGACACAGGAGCACCTGGGTGGCAGCGATGGCGGCATCATTATGATGCGGCGTCGGATGCTGGAAGAGGCGCGGATCGTTGCTGACGGCGGAGAG
The DNA here is from genome assembly GCA_913049785.1 of uncultured Dehalococcoidia bacterium. Lineage (GTDB taxonomy): Bacteria > Chloroflexota > Dehalococcoidia > Lucifugimonadales > UBA1127 > UBA1127. The sequence goes on from CAJWXP010000065.1 coordinate 1,762, forward strand.
CCCAAGGCGATCATCCGTGACCCGGAAAAGAATCACAACCTTTACTTACCTAGGCAAGGTCGTAAGCGTGTGACCTCAAGTGATCAGGCACCAACTGGTGGTGCTTTTGGACAAGAGCCGGACGGCCGTGCACCACGGAACCGCCACTTATCGGGCCAACCGCAAGAGATTCTTGACGAGATGGATAAAATCTGGAAAGAGCGTGGAGCAACGGCTGTCACACGCTAAAATGAAATAACACCATAGCGAATGGGTAATGATGACAGAACGTGCCCTTGTGGTAGGGCGCGTTCTGTCATGCTATAATGGTTTTTCGTAATTTGTAGAAGCCCATGACGTATGGCTGTGGGCGGCAGGACAGAGGATTGGCAAAGCCAAGAGAGTATGAGTTGGTTGTGGTGATAAGCCCGGCCCTTGATGAGGACGAGACGAAGGGCACCATTGACCGCATCCATGGAATCATCACCGGAGCTGGTGGGGAGTTGGTCAAAGAAGAGACGTGGGGTATGCGCCGTTTGGCCTATCCCATCAATGACTTCACAGAAGGCAACTACTTCCTTACTGAATTCACGACGAATCCGGATCAGACACGCCCGCTGGAAGACGCCATAGGCTTGTCTGAAGATATTCTGCGACACCTTTTGATTCGGATAGAGAATTAACCTGTGGCAAACGCTGCGGGGATGGAGTAAAGCAGGCCGTGGTGAACTTTAATAAAATCATGGTCATCGGCAACCTGGGACGGGACCCGGAGATGCGGTATACCGCCCAAGGAACACCGGTCACTTCCTTTTCTATTGCAACCAACAGGGTGTACACGGATCCTTCCGGTGAGCGCCAAACAGAGACAGAGTGGTTCACCATCATCGCCTGGAGGCAGTTGGCTGAACTTTGCAACCAGTACCTGTCCAAGGGGCGACGCGCATTCGTCGAAGGACGCCTGCACAGTCGCACATGGGAAGGGAACGATGGCAAGCCCCACTTTGTGAATGAGATCAACGCAGACCGTGTTCTGTTCCTAGACAGAGCTGACAGAGAAGGTGGAAGCTCAGAGGGCTGGGCTACTCCTGAGGATGCTCCCCCCAGTGGAGAAGGAGCAGCCCCTTCTGAACCGGATGACCTGCCCTTTTAAATGAAATTTGATGTTCCGCATCTTGGAGGACCGTTACAGATATGACGACAGGCGATCAAGCACCACGACCCGCACCCATGGGTGCCCCCGGAGCAGGCGCTCCACCTAGACCAGCAGGAGGCCCTGGTGGATTTACACCCAGGCCCGGCGGTGGCTCTGGCGGTCGACCTGGCGGCCCTGGCGGTCGGCCTGGCGCTGGCGGCCGTGGACGACGCTTCTATCCGCCGCGGCGGCGCGTGTGCGCCTTCTGCGTAGAGAAGAAGATCGTCATTGACTACAAAAACGTCTCCATGCTGCGACGTTACCTCACGGAGCGCGCGAGGATCAGCCCTCGTCGACGTTCTGGAACATGTGCGCGGCACCAGCGGATCCTGGCCGAGGCCATCAAGCGAGCACGTTTACTTGCTTTGCTGCCCTTTACACCTGACCACATTCGAGCTACAGGGTGGCACGGTTAGAGAAGAAGGCGTTGGCTGGCGGGTCAAGGTGGGTCGGTATTTTTCGCTGACGGGCCCTGACGTTGCTGATTCGCAGACATCCTCTAACGCGTTCTCTTCGTAAAGGTAGAAGAACGCCTCTCGTTTCCCGTAAATGAGCAGGAAGTAGCACATGGTAGACAAAGAGCGCATACAGGCAGCCAATCTGGGGCGACGGAACCGTGGATCCCACTTGGCGCAAGACAAACGAAAGAAACGCGTTGTCTTTATCTTGGCGGCCATTATTGCCGTCCTGGTGATTGCAATCCCTGTGTATGGCTGGGTAACCACCTTTATCATGCCCCCCCGTGAGACCATTGTCCGCGTCAACGATACCAGCTATGACATGGCCTATCTTCTGAAAATAATTCGCATGGTCCAACGCCAATCTGAAGCCAGCGGCCAGCAGGTTAACTTGGGAACCATTCCCTTCCAACTGGTGAACAACCTTGCTGAGGATGAGCTCATTGCTCAGGGCGCGCAGGCTATAGGTTTGACGGTTACGGATGAGGAACTGAATTCCCAGCTGCGTAGTGAGTTCCTTGTAAACGTGGACACCGGTGCGGGATTATCTGATGCCGACCTTAATACCGAGTTTCGTGAACGGTATCGCCAGTTCCTGAATCAGATTCAGTTGAGCGCGAGTGAATACGAAGCGATCGTCACTCGGAACCTGTACCGCGATAAGCTGGAAGAGCATCTAGGTGCGGCGATTCCTAAGGAATTGCCGCAGATACACCTCTTTGCTCTCGCGGTGCAGACCCAGGAGATAGCAGAGGAAGTCCGGACTCAATATCTGAGAGGAACACCCTTTGCTGAGCTGGTTGCAGAGCACAGCGTTGACCCGGAAGCTGTAAGGCTTGAGGGCGAAGTGGACTGGGTACCACGTGGTGTGCTTGACCCGCTTATTGCTGAATTTGTCTTCGATGAACTGGAAACAGGCGTGATTTCAGAGCCGCTGCCGCAGTTTGACTCCGCCTCAAGCCAGGAGTTCTTTGTGCTCTACTACGTGCCAGAACGTGAGGACTTGCGAGAGGTCTCTGACAATAACTTCGTTGCACTCCGGAACGAAGCAGTAAATGACTGGGTGCAGGCGCAGCGGGACCTCAATGAAGTCTTCACCTCGTTCGATTCCAACCAGTACGCTTGGCTTGCAAAGAAGCTCCGGCTGACCACAATCTTGCAATAGCGGGAGCTGGTCATATGGCTTCAAACAATGAGATCGGCGTTGGCTTACTGGGCCTTGGCGTCATTGGCAGCCAGGTAGCCGCGCACCTTCTTTCACACAGCGAAACGCTTTCCTCCCACTTGGATCGACAGCTAGTATTGCGTCGTGTCCTGGTGAGAGATGTTGCGGCATCCCGTTCCGTCACTCTTCCTGAAGGCCTCCTCACGGATGATTTTGATGCTGTCCTGAACGACCCGGACATCCAGATCGTGGTTGAAGTCATGGGCAGCGAGGATCCCGCAGCCAGCTATCTGACCCAACTGCTCCAAAAAGGAAAGAGCGTCGTTACTGCAAACAAGGAAGTGATGGCCAAACACGGCCAATCACTCATGGAGGCAGCAGACCATTCCGGGGCGAAGCTGCGGTTCGAGGCGAGCGTGGGTGGCGGCATCCCGATCATCGGCCCTCTGCAGAATGACTTGCTGGCCAACGACATCAGTTCTATACGAGCCATCATCAATGGCACCACCAACTACATCCTCTCGAAAATGTCCCGGGAGGGCGTGGCATTCTCGGTGGCGCTGGCTGAAGCTCAGAGCCTGGGATACGCGGAGCCGGACCCCACCAACGACATTGAGGGGATTGATGCCGCGTACAAGATCGCCATCCTGGCATCTCTCGCCTTTCACGCGGCCATCGCACCTCAACAGGTGTACTGCGAGGGTATCACCGACCTGCAGGCGGAGGACTTTGAGTTCGCCCGTGAGCTTGGGTATGAGATAAAGCTGCTGGCAATCGCCCAGCGGACTGACGACGGCGTTCAAGCAAGGGTGCATCCGGCCCTCGTGCACAAGGAGAGCATTCTCGCAAAGGTGGAGGGGCCGTTCAACGCGGTTGAGGTCTGCGGTGACCTGGTGGGCCCGGTAGTCTTTCACGGTCAGGGGGCAGGCCCCGCACCGACGACCAGCGCCATCATCGGCGACATTCTCTACAGCCGAGTGGCGCGCTCCAACCTCTGGGGCCTGAAGGCCATGGGCGCAGACGTCACGGTCTACGGGCCGCCAACGCTGATGCCGCCTGAGTTGCGCGAGCAGTCGGAGATCGCAACCGTCGCTGGCTCAATGGAAGAGGCGGTTGATCAGGCAGACGTGGTGATGATGCTGCGAATCCAGAAGGAGCGGCAGTCGTCCGGACACCTTCCCAGCATGCGGGAATATTCGACGCAGTACGGCCTCAACGCCAGGCGATTGAAGCTGGCGAAACCGGGCGCGCTTGTGATGCACCCCGGCCCAATGAATGAAGGCATCGAGATCAGCCCAGACGTGGCCCACGGCGCTCAGGCGGTTATCGAGGATCAGGTGGCGAATGGTGGGGCCGTGCGCATGGCTGTGTTGCACACCCACGCCGCGAGGGCAAGCGTTGCCAGGTAAATCAATCAAATCAAAGGGCATCGCAATCATCGGCGGTCGGGTGATTGACTCTTCTCAGGATATCGACCGACCCGCAACCGTTCTGATCAAGGGCGACAAGATCGAGGAGATCACTGCGAAGCCACTGGCGAAGGCTCCGGACGGTTACGACGCAATCGACGCTACTGACCAGGTTGTGACGCCGGGATTTGTCGATGTTCACACGCACCTGCGGGAACCGGGCGAAGAGCACAAAGAGACAATTGAGACGGGCACGATGGCAGCGGCACGCGGTGGATTTACGACTATATGTGCCATGCCGAACACGGACCCGTGCCAGGACAACGCAAACGTCATCGCGGCGGTGCTGAAGCTGGCGTCTGAATTTGCCGCGGTGCGAGTACTGCCGATTGGTGCAGTCACGCTTGGACGCCACGGCAAGCAGCTTACGGACATGGCGGAGCTGGCTGAGGCCGGCGTGATTGGGTTCAGCGACGATGGCGATCCGGTGGCAGACCCGAACTTGATGCGGCAGGCACTGTCTTACGCATCGGGTCTGAGATTGCCGATCATGAACCATCCGCAGGAGCCATCGCTCACGCGTGGTGCGCAGATGAATGAAGGTCCAATCGCGAATCGACTCGGACTCAAGGGTTGGCCGAATGAAGCGGAATCATCCATGGTGGCGCGCGATGTGGAACTGGCCGCGTTGACGAGTGGTCGGCTGCACGAATGTCATATC
>CAJWXP010000066.1 GCA_913049785.1 uncultured Dehalococcoidia bacterium
AGGCATGACCAACACCTGGCCAGGTGTTGGTCATGCCTGTGGCCATAACATGATTGCCGCCATGGCTGTAGGCGCGGCCATCGCAGCAGCTCATGTAGCCGACGATGTGGGACTCACCGTCAGCGTCATGGGCACCCCAGCCGAAGAGGGTGGCGGGGGCAAGATATACATGCTTGAGCGCGGCGCATTCAACGGCGTCCATGCTGCGATGATGATCCACCCATCACCCCATGAGAGCCCTACTCCGGACATCATCGCGTCCTCTCGACTTGAGGCGAAGTACACAGGAAAATCAGCCCACGCTGCGGCTGCTCCTCACCTGGGGATCAACGCTGGGGACGCAATGATCATCGCGCAGACGGCAATCGCTTTGCTGCGACAACAGATACTGCCGACCGACCGAATCCACGGCATTGTCACCGATGGTGGAGATGCGCCGAATATCATCCCTTCCCACACAGCGGGTCAATTCAGTGTCCGTTCCCAAACTGGGGAGCAATTGGCCGAACTGAGGCCCAGGGTCGATCGTTGCTTCGAGGCCGGCGCGCTGGCGACTGGGGCCACGCTGGAGATCATTGAAGGCATCAAGTACGCCCAGATGCGTCATGATATCGAAATGGCGACGGTCTATCAGCGAAACGCTGAAGCTGTTGGTAGGGTGTTCTCGGCCCGCGTTGGCGAAATCCAGCGGCCTGGGGGGTCAACGGATATGGGGAACATCTCCCTAGCAATCCCGTCGATACACCCCAACATCAGCATCGATTGCTCGCCCGCGGTGAACCACCAACCGGAGTTCGCCGCCCACTGCATCACAGAGGTCGCTGACAAGGCCGTGATCGAAGGGGCGACGGCTATGGCATGGACGGCCATCGACCTGGCTCTGGATGACGAGGCCCGCAAACGGTTGACTGCGAAGGCGTACGCATAGCACCAGACCCTGAGCGCATGGAGCGATATGACGGAAGCTGACCCTAACAGGCTAAGCCTCACGGAAGAAGACCTGCGTTTTGTTGTTGATGAGTCCGGGCAGGACGCGCTTAACCCCGAACGACTCAGGCAACTGGTACGTGATGACCCCAGTTTCCGAAATGCCCTGGTGGGTGATGACCGCGTGTTTGATCGGGTGGTGTCCACTGAGAAAGAGGACCTGCTCCGGGTATCCCCTACCCTCTACTTTGAGGTGCTGCTGCGGAGGGCGCTGAAAGATCTTGGGCAGGAGAGCCACACCCTGGAGCGTTCCGGCAGCGATACGGTGGTGGTGTTCGACACCGACGAAGTCACAGAGTTCCTGTCCAACGGTGCCGTTTTGGATTATCTGGCGACGATGATGGCATCGTTCACCAAGGTGGAGAGCTATATGGTGCCTGTCAGGGTCCGTAGGGGGACGTGGCGACGAGTACGGTTCAATGACATGGACATAGACAGCCTGGTCAAGCTGGCGGCATCGGTGGATGAGGGTCAGCAGTTCCGGTACTTCAAGCGCATCGCGGATGTGTGTCTGTTCGTCCTGGGAATTTCCCCCAACCATGCCCAGAGCGGAGTCAAACGCTTTGCCGCGGGCTCACCTGCTGCCGGAGCCTCGAGGCGCGGTCGCAGGACGGCAGAAGAATACACGGACATCGGTCGTCGGTTCTACCAGACCGCGGGAGAGCACTACACCGCCGATGCCGCGGGGTTGACGGAGCCGCTGCTGTTGCTGCGGGATAACTTTCCCGTAGCCCGGAAGGTGCTGAACATCGTGTCTGAACGGTATCTGCGGTATTCGCGTAACCAGGTCTTTGATGTGGGAATGTCCTAGGGCTGAGTTCTGGATTGAAAAGAGGCCCCGTCTCAATCGAGACGAAGCCTCTTTTGCGTTTCCTAGATACTGGCCTGGCTGTGTTTACTTCTCCTGAAGAACGACGCCTGGGTAGTTGGTAATCTTCTCGATCTCAATAACCACCGCGCAGCCCTTCTTTTCCGGGTCGGAGTCCTTCTCCGGCTGGACTGTCCTATTCCAAACGCTTTCCAACGTATCGCCGCTGGTATGCACGGTGGCGTGGCCGTAGAACTTGAACGCAACCTTCGCCTCAGGATCTCGGTACATGACCAGCACTTGCGGGTTCTCCTGGATGTGCTCTAGGCCATCTTTAGCGGACCGCTCCCAAAAAGCTAGATGGTCCTTGTCGTACACCATCATGCTGCCCCGAAATCCCATGCTAGGCCAGCCATCTTTGCCAGCGGTAGCCAAAATGCATGCCTTGCGATTTGCCAGGCCGCTGTCTACGTGCTCTACCATTTCCTCGGTCATCTCGATCGCCATGTGGTTCCCCCCCCTTTTGTTGGTCACAACACGCAGTAGTCTCGCGTGAGTGGTGTTGGTGAATGAGTGTATCGATGGGTCGGTATGTCGTCAACGTTTGAGCGCTTGAACGGCCATTGGATTATATCTGACACCTTTGGAGCAGAAACTTGAGCGCGTCGGGCCTACTCGGTATGTGCGACGGCCAATAACCTGTATCTGCAGAAACGATTTGATGTAACCGGACTCTTGAAACCAGGTAACACATCAGTAATCCGACTGTGCATAACATGGCATTTCCACCTTGGTTTCATTTCTGCCAATGACGGGGGTACAGGAAAACCCTCAAACACGTTGGGGGTTATCCCTCAATACGGCCACCCCAAAATGTGGATGATAGAGTTTCAGGCCGATATCAGCAGATCCATTCGTGCCAAGGAAGCGTAATAAAGGCGAGTGATCACCCCTGGTAGATTGTAATTATTGGAACTTTTGAAATGTTCAATCGTTCTATAGGCGTGTCGCTTGGAGGGTACACGCGCGGAATCAGCATGGGTCACGAGACTTTGGAGGCAGGTTTGAAGGTTATTCGTAGGTTGAAGTGCAAGCTGTTTGGGCATCAGCCGGTATACGCCACATTCGGTATGCAGAGCATGAACGTGTTGAGCTGCGAGCGATGTAACGCCCGCGTTCGGTAGTTTCCCAAACTCCCCCTCAACGCTGTTTTTAGACAATCCTCACATTCGTTCGTCGCGGAAGCCCTCTACGGGTATTCCGTTAGTCGTTTGTTGTATGGGTATCTGGCATCCACGGCATTCAACCGCTATTCGTATTGCACCCCACCCTACGGCGCACTATAGTCTACGCAACATCTTGGTATAGCCGCGTAGAGGGGGAAGACATGCCAGACAGAATAGGGATCGAACGGTTCACCTATGAGACGGCGGAGGGCTGGGAGAAGATACCAGAGGGTTATGAGTTCCCTGACGCCTCCGGTGTGACCGTTGATTCAGACGACAACATCTACATCCTGAACCGGGGAGCGCATCCGGTCATCGTGCTGGACAAGAACGGCGACTTCGTACGTTCCTTCGGTGAGGGCGAGTTCGATCAGCGTGCCCACGGCATCCACTGCAGTCCGGACAATTTCATCTACACCGTGAACGACAGCCAGCACTGTATCAAGAAGTACACCAGAGAAGGCAAGCTGGTCATGGTCATCGGTGAGGAGAACAAGGCCGCAGAGAAGTGGAGCGGCACACCCTTCCATCGACCCACCAACATGGCTGTCTCACCCAACACCGGCGATATCTACGTCACCGATGGGTACGGCAACAGTCGGGTCCACCGCTACTCGGCGGAGGGGAAGCACATCGTTTCCTGGGGTGCGCCAGGCGTGGAGCCGGGCGAGTTCCAGATACCGCACAATGTCGTCGTGGATAAAGACGAGAACGTCTACGTCACGGATCGTGAGAACTACCGACTCCAGGTCTTCAACAACAAGGGCGACCTGCAGGCGATCTGGCAGAACATCTACCGGCCACAGGCGCTGTGCATGGACCAGAAGGGCATCATCTACGTGGGTGAGATGCTTATGGACACAGAGTTGACCGACTACCCGATGGTGGGCCACAGGCTGAACGCGTTCAACACCGCAGGAGAGCGGTTGGCACGCATAGGCGACGCGATGCTTGGCGATGGGCCCACGCAGTTCATTGCCCCCCACGGGTTCGGCGTGGACTCCCAGGGCAATCTGTACGTAGGCGAGGTCTCCTACACCGTGTACGGCAGAAGGCTTGACCCGCCTCAGAAGTTCCGCTGCTTCAGGAAGCTAAAGCTGGTAGGCTAGCCGTCCACGCGATGGTGTGGATGGTGTGTAGCAAGGAGCGGGGTGTTTGTGGCAGCTCCAGATAAGCAAGAAGACAAGGCAAGGCGCCAACAGATCAATGCACTTTTAGTGGAGGCGCTCTCCGACGATGCTTCGCTGAGGCCCCTACCATCTTTTTCTCAAGGGGCAACGGCGAGTTTAAGTCTTGGGTTACCTACTGTTCCAGACGCGCAACAGTTCTTTTTTGTGGTGTCATGCACATGCGGCACCAACGCAGTATTAAATCTTGAGGTTGCTAAAAATAAGTCGATGTTAGAGGTCAAGACCGCCATCCCGGGGTTAGTCGATCATCTGCGCGGTAGGGCTCGGCAGTTCAAGGCGATGCCATGCTCGATGCACAAAACCCGTTAGTGTCATCGGTAGCGATCTCAAGCCACTGTGCCACCGTTGTAGACCTGAGGTCAACGATGGGGGGTCTTGCCAGCGCTTGTCCCACGCGGTAGATGTTGCATTAGACCTAGAACATAGCGTTTAGTGTGCTGCAGCAGTCCGCAACGAAAAACCAGCGACCATATTGGCCGCCGGTTTTGTTTTGCTGGGTGAGCGTGCCGAGGGGCAGGGTCGAACTGCCGACACACGGATTTTCAGTTCTTGTCCATCCCGTCCCACGGCATCATGCCACATCATTTACTATCAGCTACTAACTCGTTTCTATCAGCGAGCGTCATAACGAACCAAGGAACATCATGCTAGTGGGTGGTAATGTGGGTGGTAAAGCGCCCCCCCGGCATGGGGGGGTACATTGATGCGCGCTTGCCTATATATAGTGGGTATAGTAGCCTCCCCCATGGTTGAGTACTCCAGAACATTTTGGGATACCCCTTGTGGTAGACCCCCCCATCCGTTATTAAGGGACTGGTCTCAGGGGTGGGGTTAAAAACGGCGATGATTATCATGATAATCACCGATTTTCCCCCTACGGGCCTATAGCCAAAAACGTATTTTGGTACATAGGGCTACCGATAGACAGAGGTATCGTTGTTGAGACCTCGATATACCACCCATCAGACCATTTCCAGTTCTGCCTATCAACCAAGGCATCAGTAACCAGATTTACCAGCGGCTCCAGCCACTATCCGATCGGTAGGCATACCAAGAAGGGTGCTGAAGATCCCTCCTGCCATACATTCACCGACAGACATGTAATTCATGCCTTGATAGCCACAGGTCCCAGGATCGTGGAGGAGTGGAGAGTTTGCTAGAAGCGAGAGGGACACATCGAGGGATGGGGCGTAGTAAAGCCATGAAGTCCTCCCGCCGCCGCCGCCGGGGTGAGTGTACGTCTTGATGCGTGTACCATCTGAGAGGCTGACGTCTGCCATGCCGATATAATAGCCGTATGTGTGCACTCCAAGACCACTCGGCGACTCCTGACCGATGTCCACTGTGAGCGAGTTGATCAATTGAGCTTGGACTGCATTGGAGAGTGCGGATCCTGATGAGCTGAAAAGTTCGAATCCCCAACGGGCGATGTTTTCGGGGGTGGACACTATTGCGGCCCCTGCCCAGCTGATTCTCGGATCCTTGCCCTTATAAATCGCCATAGGCCCTGAGCTTAGATCTCCGAAGCCGCTTCCTGCCCCGTACTTCTCGAGGTTGTCGTAGGCTGTTGCCGTGTCCGGTGGTTCGGCAACCTCGGTCAACAATCCACCGGAAAGGCCTAGTGGTTCAAAAAACGTTTCCTGGTAAAGAGCGTTAAGGTTCTTTCCCCCATAATGGGCGGTGATCAAACCAAGAAGGATGCTGTTGGCGTATGAGTAGTGATAAGACCCAGGTTCGACATAAGGCAATGAAATCTTACTGAGGTTATCTGCTGGCTTCCATGTAGGCGCCAGCATAATTTCCATTCTCTTGCTGAGATCCTCCGGTGTTGACCAATCGAAAATACCTGAAGTCATGGTTAATAATTGCTCCACGGTGACGTCGGTATTGACGTAGTCAATATCGATCAGGGCATAGTCGGGATGATCGGAAAGCAGTGTTTCCACGGTATCGGTCAGCTCATAGAGTCCATCTTCAATCTGGGTTAGTATCATCGCGCCTAAAAAAGTCTTCGATGTGCTTCGGATGAGCATGGGCGTAGTTGGGGTCATTTGGTTTGTATTCGAGGCAATTCCAAATGCCTCAGTCCATAAATTCTTGCCATCGAACACAGCAACACTGACTCCCGCCGTCTGGTAAGCCGCAGTGAATTCATTGTCAACGGTCGTAGTGAACGTCCTCTGAACTTCTTCCGAAAACGAATCAAACGCTGTTGACGCTACGAAGGTTGGAGCCGGGGCAACTGTGGGAGTTGGAATGGATATGGGAGTAGGAGCAACTGTGGGAGTTGGAATGGATATGGGAGTAGGGGCAACTGTGGGAGTTGGAATGGATATGGGAGTAGGGGCAACTGTGGGAGTTGGAA
>CAJWXP010000067.1 GCA_913049785.1 uncultured Dehalococcoidia bacterium
CGTGTGCTCTTCCGATCTCCCACAAGGTAGGCGCGCACCACCAGAGGCTTGCTCAAGAGCAGAAGTTGGAGAGATTGGAGGTCGCTGTGGCCCTGGGCGCCGACCCCGCGACGATGTGGGCCGGTTCTGCGCCGCTGCCGCCTGACCTGGACGAGTACGTGCTGGCCGGCTTCATTCGTGAAGAGGGCGTGGAGCTTGTGAAGTGCAAGACGGTAGACCTGGAGGTCCCCGCCCACGCCGAGATCGTCCTTGAAGGATACGTTGACCCGAACGAGAGTCGGTTGGAAGGCCCATTCGGCGATCACACTGGCTACTACTCTCCTGCGGAGGCATACCCGGTGTTCCACGTCACGGCGATGACGCGTCGCAAGGAGCCGATATACCCGACCACGATGGTGGGTCGCCCACCTACAGAGGACTACTTCATGGGCAAGGCGTCCGAGCGACTCTTCCTGCCGGGTATCCAGATGATGCTTCCGGAGATCGTGGACATGAACATGCCCGCGGAGGGCGCCTTCCACAACCTGGTCATCGTATCGATCAAAAAGGAGTATCGTGGGCAGGCGCAGAAGGTGGTGCATGGACTGTGGGGCATGGGGCTCCTGGCGCTGTCTAAGACCATTGTCGTTGTGGACTCGAACGTGAATGTGCAGAACCTCTCTGAAGTGGCGTGGCGTGTCACAAACAACCTTGATCCACAGTACGACATCTTCTTCGCAAGCGGGCCGATGGACGACCTTGACCACGCTTCGATAACGGCGGGTGTTGGCAGCAAGGTGGGGATAGACGCTACAGCCAAGGGACCGCTGGAAGGCCGGGAACGCGATTGGCCGCCGGATATCCTCATGAGTGACGAGATAAAGGCGTTGGTAGACCGAAAATGGGAACAGTACGGGATCTAGATGGAAAACGTAGCTAACAACAACACTAATCTGCTGCAGAGGCTTAACTACATCCTGGCGGCGGTGAAGTTTGAGCAGAGCCTCTTCGCGTTGCCCTTCGCCTACATAGGCATGATGCTGGCTGCGGACGGTCTGCCTGATGTTGAGCCGTTCCTGTGGGTAACGCTGGCTATGTTCGGGGCAAGGAACGCTGGAATGGCTGTGAACCGTGTCTTTGATCGCAATCTGGACGCCTTGAATCCCCGTACCGCAGATCGCCACCTACCAAAAGGCCTGCTGAAGACTTGGGAACTGAGTGCGCTGACCGTGGTGGGCATGGCGCTCTTCTTTGGGGCGGCATCGCAACTGAATGACCTCGCTTTCGCGTTGTCGCCGGTGGGTGCGCTGTTCGTCATCGGTTACTCCACCGTCAAACGGTTCTCGTGGCTGACCCACTTCTCGTTGGGCATGACACTGGCCATCGCTCCTGCAGGGGGTTGGGTGGCCGTCACCGGTTCACTGTCGTGGGAGGTTGTGTTGCTCTACGTGGTGGTTGCGACGTTTGCCAGCGGTTTTGATATCTTCAACACCGTCGGCGACCGGGAGTTCGATCGCGCTCACGGTGTCAACGCACTGCCGGCGCGCTTCGGCGTCCCTGCTGCCTTCTGGGTAGCTCGCTCGATGCATGTGATAACGTCGTCGTCGCTGCTTGCTCTGGGCCTCTGGATGGAGCTGGAGTGGCCATACTTCGTCGGCTGGGGCATTGCGTCTGTGCTGCTAGTCTATGAGCATCTGGCGCTGTCGCCGACGGACATGTCGAGGCTGCGGTTCGTGTTCTCCTGGGTCAACGCGGGCATCAGCCTTGCGCTGCTGACCTTCACGTATCTGGCCGTGGTGGTGGTGTAATGGCGATAAACACGAAACCCGTTGTGGTAGGAGTGTCTGGTGCCAGCGGTTCCGTCATGGCGAAGGGTACAGTGGACGCGCTGCTGAATCGCGACGTGCCGGTGGCATTGGTGTGCACCGTTGCTGGACGTATGGTGTGGGCCGAGGAGATGGACGAGCCCTACGCCACGGCTCTCGCCACATGGAAGGAATCGCCTTACTTCACCGAATACGCTATCGGCGACCTGCGAGCGCCCATCGCAAGCGGGTCGTATCCCACGCGAGGCATGGTGGTGGTGCCGTGCAGCATGAACAGCCTGGCATCGATGGCCCACGGCATCTCCGACAACCTTCTGCTGCGCACCGCCGATGTGTGCCTGAAGGAGCGTCGCCCGCTGGTCATCGTACCGCGAGAGACGCCGCTACACTCCGGGCATCTGGAGAACATGCTGAAGGTGAGCCAGCTAGGCGCGATGGTGCTGCCACCGGAGCCGCCCTTCTACCTTCGCCCGGAGACCATCGACGACGTAGTGCGCTACATCGTGAACCGCGTGCTGGTCGCCCTTGACGTCGAAGATGCTCTCCCCGACGCCGACCAATACCACCCTCGCAACTGAGGGGCTTAAGACACCACCACACTTGCCCTCGTCCAACGCGTCTTGTATCCTACCGCCCGTAGCGCACGGTGTTTGGTAGTGCTGCGCAAATCGACTGGAGGAAAACCATGATTCTTGTAACGGGCGGCATGGGCTTTATTGGACTACACACGACTCGGGCTCTGGTGGATGCGGGCGAGGAAGTCGTCATCACCTATTACCAGACCTGGCGAGAGCCGGACTTCATCAAGGACGAGTTTGATAAGAAGGTCAAAGTGGAGAAGGTGGACGTCACCGACCGCGATGGCCTCCTGGCGTTGGGGAAGAAGTATGACATCACCAACATCGTTCACCTGGCGGTCACGGGCCTGGGCGCGTACGACGCCATCGGCGATATGCGCGTCAACCTGAACGGCCTGATGAACATCATGGAGGCTGCTACCACCTGGGAAGTGAAGCGCATCGGTCTGGCAAGCTCCATCGCCATCTACTCCAGCGTTGCGGCCGGTGGCCCCTTCAAGGAGGACATGGCCCTTCCCATCTACGGCGTTGGCAACCCAACGGAGACGTATAAGAAGACCTTTGAGATCGTAGGCGGCCACATCGGCGCACGGTCCAATTTGGAAGTGGTCAACCTTCGTATCGGCGGCATCTGGGGCCCGTTGTACCACTCCATGGCCAACCTCCCAAGCCGCTTGGTCCACGCTGCGGTGAACGGTACTGACCCCAAGCTGGCCGAAGGGCGCGGTGGTGTCCCGTTCGCAGAAGACCAGTCTGATTTCTGCTACGTGAAGGACTGCGCCCAAGGTATTACCAAGATTACTACGGCGGAGACACTGCCGCATAAGACCTACAATATCAGCAGCGGCCGAGGCGCCCGGAACCAGGACCTGGTGGACGCCATCAACAAGGTCATACCTGAAGCCAAGTTCGACCTGCAGGCCGGCAAAAGCCCCGCTGCACGAAAGGATCCCTACGGCGACTTGAGCCAATCCAAGGCTGACGTGGGCTACGAGCCTGCGTTTACCCTGGACAGCGCTGTTGCCGACTACATCGGCTGGCTGCGGGCGGGCAACGCCCAGTAATGGTTAAGCCCTTAACCTAGGCTACTTGATGGTTTAGGACGTTGATAGGGTGCCTTCATATCTGAAGGTACCCTACGCCTTTTTCTACCAGAGACATGTCACGACAGAATATGGAAGAAGAGAGGTGAGGAATGACAACAGATAGTAGCATCCCGGATTTCGGCTCGAGTCGCACTTCGCAACAATCGATGGAGTCAAGCCGCCTACGTCGATGAAGGCAAAGGACTTCGCATTCTTATGTTTCATGGGAAGTCGACGTGAAGTTGCCTCTATAGAAAGATGATCCGACCATTGGTAGAGGCAGGTTTTCGCTGCGTCACTCCCGTTCTCATGGGTTTCGGGATGTCCGATAAGCCGACCGGAAATTCCTCGTACACTTTACACCCACAATTTGAGCTCATGAATCCGTTTCTACGGGACGAGGCGAAGCTAATCGAGCGGTAGCTAAGACTGCTAGCAGGTGGCATCCTCAATTGGGTAGAGAGACAAGGACGGCGTGCCACAGCTAGTAGAAATTGAAACAAAGAGCCCCTTCATCACGAAAGGGTTCTTATACATTCCGTATCCCAACGGTAACCGTCAGGGAGCATAGGTGCAGTATGAATCCTGCACTACACGGTGAGGACCACCTTGATGATCTCTTCTTGGTAGCCCTCATACATCTCGTAAGCGCGTGGAGCCTCATCGAACGGCATGCGGTGCGTCACCAGCCAGGACACGTCCAGCGCACCTTGCTCTACCAGGGCGACGGCGTCTTTGATGCACCCCGTTGGGTCGTCCGAGGATGAGCTTACGTTGGCGATGATGGTGACCTGACGTCGCATCAGCCCCACGTAGTCGAACTCGATCATCGGCTCTTCCGGCAGGCCGAACAGGGAGACGGTGCCGAAGATCTTCACCAGGTCCTTGATCATGTTGACTGTCTCTTCCTGCCCCGCAGCCTCGACGACTACATCTGCGCCCATGCCTCCGGTCAACTCCCTCACTGCCGCAATGGGATCCTGTGTGTTGGAGTTGATGACGTGGGTCGCACCCTGCTCCATTGACTTCGCCAGTCGGTAGTCGTGGTGGTCGATGGCGATGACCTTGCCTGCGCCCATCTGCGCCAGCAGCTTGGTGAACGTTAGACCTATGACGCCCTGGCCCAGTATCACTACGGTCTGGCCAAGGATGTTGCCCAGCCGTCGCGCCGCGTACAATACGGTGCCCACGGGCTGGCACATGATGTAGGTGGACAGGTCTGCACCGTCTGGCAGTGGGATGACGCGGTCAGCAGAGGAAACGGCGAATTCGGCACCCATGCCTGTTCCGGGCTTACCGCCGGGCTGGGCAGACAGGGCGATCACTTTCTGGCCTACCTTGATGTCTGGAGAGTTGCTGACCTCGACCGTACCCACGCACTCGTGGCACGGCGCACAGGCCGCCAGGGGGTAGTTCTCCTCCGGGAACGCGTAGCGGAACGTCCGCATGTCGCTTCCGCAGATGGAGAGGAACTCGCTCTTGATGAGTAGTTGACCGTCTAAAAGGCTTGGGGTGGGCACGTCTACCATCCGCATGTGTTTTGGGCCGAATACCTGCATTGCCTTCATGGGTCCTCCGTGTGTTTGGTGTTGGTCTGGTCTAGAGACTCGGCCGCTGGTCGTGCCAACGAGCTTGCTGCTGATAGGCATGGCCTGCGCGGATGACCACAGACTCATTGAACGGCGCTGCGGCCAACTGCATGCCAATGGGCAAGCCTGCAGAGCTGAAGCCGCATGGCACAGACATGGCAGGCATTCCCGTCAGGTTAAAAGGCCCCATCAGGCTTGGGGTCATCATCATGCCCATCGGGTCAAAGTCCTTCAGGGCAGCGGCAGGTGAGGCCATCACAGGCATTGCCATCACATCTACTTGCTGCAACGCCTCCGCGAACTCTCGCTTCAGTCTGCTCCGGGCTCGCTGCGATTGGACGTAATCAGCCGAGGTATAGGAAGCAGCCATGATGAAACGTGATCGGACGATGTCACCGTAGTTCTCTGGCTGCGACTTCAGATTTCTCTCGTGGTAAGCGTTCGCCTCTGCAAGCATAATGATCCCATTGGCGGGGGTGATCCAAGACAGACTGGGTATCTCGATGTCCTGCACCGTTGCGCCCAGCTCCTTAAGCGTCTGGATGCCCTTCTCAACAGCGTTCCTCGTATCGTCGTCCAGGCCGACGTCGTCTGCGAAGAAGTAGTGGCGTGGAACGCCGATACGCATGCCCTTCAGGTCAGTCTGCAACGCCGCTGAGTAGTCCGGCACAGGTTCGTAACTGGATGTCGGATCTTTGGGGTCGTGCCCCGCGATGGCCTGTAGCATCAACGCAGTGTCCTCAACCGTCCATGTCATTGGGCCGACGGTAT
>CAJWXP010000068.1 GCA_913049785.1 uncultured Dehalococcoidia bacterium
TGGATGTGCTAGCTCTTTAATTTGCTCTGCGATAGACTTGGCTTCAAGGATCATTGCCACCGCAAGTTTGCTGTCATATTCTGGAATGTCTCGTTCCAGCAACGGTACGTCATGTTCCCAATTCTTGTAATCCGTCAAACCTTTTTCTCCCGTAGTTTGTTAGACAGCTTTACAAGCATCGCCGCAATGTCAGGCGAGCCGTACAACGTAGAAGGCTGCATTTATGTCTAGCGATTCGTTTCATCCTGAGCCTTTTAGGGGATCGGCGGAGAAGTAACCCCAAGGGGATAACAATGGCTCTGGACCTATACCAGACCGCGGCACAGCTTGAAGTCGCTACAGCACACATCGGCAATCTTGGAGACCGACGGGCACACCAGATGGACATCGCGCTGGCGACGCTTCGGGGTGCCGATGCTGCCACGTTGAACGCTCGCGTCGATGCAGCCCAGGGTACACTCGCCTTTTTACCAGCAGAGGCCGTAGAAGACCCCGGCGTCACCCACCCACACGGCCCTCTGCCAGACGACTTCACTGTAATGGCGGTCGATGGCTCCCACATCGATGTGAACCGGCACCTGCCACTCCGATGCTCGCTTATCAACATCGGTGGCTGCAGGTTGACCTACGGTGCCGCCCCGGACGCGCACATGTTCAGCAGCCCTCGACTCCGCACTAGCGATGCTGAGCTATACCTTGCAGACCCTGCATCGTCGGCGTCACGACAGCCAGTAGAGGGAGCTTTGATGGGTCTTGTGCGTGCCGTGCAGGAGGCCGAAGCCCTTGCCGACGCCGTAGAAGAGACCGCCGGCGACTTGCCTACCCTAGCCTTGATCGATGGCACGTTGGTGTTGTGGGAGCTTGGCGGTGACCGCTACCCCGCTTACGTACGCTTGCAGTTGATGGACAATGGCGTTTTGGCCGCGTTGGCTCGACTGCGAACCATGGCGCAGCAGAAGCCTATCGCTGCTGCTTCCTATATCAGCCTGCCGAACAGCTCCGAGGTGTCTAACCTGCTGCGACTTGCTCTCTGCGACTATGATCCCCTGGGTGATTGTCAGCGGCATTGTCGTGCGTTCATCCCAGGCGACCGCCATTGCGACGCCGTCAACGACTTCACAGACCGTGACCTCTTTGCTCGCACCCTCGCTCCTGGGGAGCGTTCAGCCCTGTTTGCCAGTCGATCATCTGTGGTGCGTGACTCCTATGGCGACCACAAGGTGCATTTCTTTTATGTCAACGTCGAAGAGGAGATAGGCCGTGTGGAAGTGCCCGGGTGGGTGGCTGACAACCCCGCACTGCTTGAGCTGACCCACACTCTAGTCATCGATAACGCGCGGCGTGGCGGCGGCTATCCGGTGGTGCTGCAGGAGGCTCACGAGCAGGCTGTGGTCACCGGCGCAGACCGCGAAGCATTTGCAGCAATGGTCGAACGTGCCCTAGAGGGTCAGCGATTGCCGGTGTACACTTCCCAGAAGCAACGCTCCAAGCGCCAGCGGTATGTGTGAATACCGAATTGTGAGAGTCGATTGACCGCTAATAATCCAGAACCAAACCGCATCGCGGAAGTCGTGGAGACCACCTCCACCGGCTTCACTGCGCAGTGTTACGAACTCTACGGCGCACCTGCCTTGGGTAGCCTCGTTCGTGTCGGCGATCCGGCGGTGTTCGCCATCGTCCACAACGTGACCACGGCGGCGCTGGACCTTGGTCGACGGGTCATGGCCCGTGGCGCGGCGGAACTGACAGAAGAGGCTGTGTACCACAACAACCCGCAGATCGCCCGGCTGCTGGCCACGCACATCGAGGCGTTGGTGGTCGGGCACGGAGTCGGCGATGCTACCAAGTACCGGCTGCCGTCTTCGCCGCCACGTATCCACGCATTCGTATATTGCTGTGACGCTAGCGAGATCGCATCGTTCACCGACGGCCTCGACTACCTGCACCTGCTGACATCATCATCCACGCCAGCCATCGATGAGGTGATAGCGGCGAGCATCCGATTGGCTTCAGAGTGCCACCCAGACCCCGACGCCTTCAACGTCCGTGCAGGCAAAGCACTGGCGACTGAGCTTGCTGGCGACATCGTACGATTGAACGCCATCCTGCGGGGTATCTCATGAGCACATCGGACAACGGTACATCCACCTTCGGTTTGCAGGGCGGTGCACCCTTAGGGACAGTGGTCGGAGGCTCTCTATCGGAGGGTGTTGAGGTCAAGCTCAACGATAACGCCTCGGTGGAGGACATACCCGTCGGCAGCTACGTGGTCATCCAGGGCGAAACGAAGCGGTTCTTCGGCATGGTCAACGAGGTACGACTCGCCGCCACGGACGCTCGACTTCGCACCACGCCCGCCAACCTCTCAGACCCCTTTGTTGCGGAGGTACTATCGGGAACTGCGGCATACGGCACCATAACTGTCCGGCCTCGATTGCTGCTTCCAATGGTTGCTGGATCTGACGCGGAGCTAGCTCCTGCTCGCACGGTTCCGGCCCACTTCGCTCGCGCATCGAAAGCCTCTGACGCTGACGTCGCTCAGGTCTTTGGCGTAGAGGACGATAGGCACTTTGCTGTCGGCACACCGCTGGACATGGAAGCGGTTGTCTGTCTTGACCTGAAGGCCTTCGTGGAGCGCTCCAACGGCGTGTTCGGCAAGAGCGGCACCGGTAAGAGCTTCCTGACTCGGCTGCTGCTCATCGGCGTCCTTCAGAGCCGCCTGTCTTCGCTGCTCATCTTCGATATGCACGACGAGTATGGTTGGGCTGGCAGCGATGCAGAGCGAGGCACCCAGGTGAAAGGGTTGAAGCAGCTCTTCCCGTCGCAGGTCGCCGTCTTTGCCCTTGATCGCGAGAAGGCGATGGGCAGGCCGGTGAAGCCCGACGTTATGGTGGAGATCGGCTACGGCGACATCGAGCCTGAGGACATCATGGTGCTGCGGGAGACCCTCAACATCTCTGAGGTGGCCGCAGAGTCGTCCTATTCACTGGAACGGCATTTCGGGAAAGGCAAGTGGCTCAAGGCTTTCCTCGACTTGGAGGGCCGTGATGCCATCTTTGAGCTTGCCAACGACATCAACATCAACACCTCCGCGCTGGCCAGTTTCCACAGTCGATTGACCAACCGCTTCGCCCGGCTGCCTTTTTTGGTGGAGAAGCCCGCCCAGGACTCGGTGCAGGCGCTGATGGACCAACTTGATAAAGGCAACCACGTGGTGCTGGAATTCGGGCGGTACGGCGATGACGTACCTGCCTACATGTTGGTGGCCAACCTGCTGACTCGCCGCATCTACGCTCGGTATCGAGACCGTCAGATGACGGAGACGGTAGACAAAGGCAAGAGCACCACGCCGCTGTCCATCGTGATCGAGGAGGCACACCGCTTCCTCAGCCCAGCCGTTGCATCGCAGTCCACCTTCGGCATCATCGCCCGGGAGATGCGCAAGTACAACGTGACCCTGCTGGTGGTGGATCAGCGGCCCAGCGGCATTGACCCGGAGGTGATGAGCCAGATCGCCACCAAGGTCTGCTGCCTCCTCGACGACGATCGCGATGTGGACGCTGTGATGACCGGCACGTCTGGCAGTCGAGAGCTGCGTTCGGTGCTTGCCGGGCTGGAATCGCGACAGCAGGCGCTGATATTCGGCAACGCCGTGCCTATCCCTGTCGCTGTCCGTGTCCGCGACTACGGCACCGCTGATTCCTACGACTCCCTCATGCGGAAGACTCGTCGCCCCTCTGCTAAGAAGAGCAGTTCTACTAAAGTTGGTGGCGAGTCCGCTTCCTCCGCTCGCCCTGAGCCTGTCGAAGGACACCCCGTCGGCGGCAAAGACGATGAGGACGAACTTTTTGGGTAGAGTTGTCTGTCATTCTAATCACGTAGACGCAATTGACCCTATACGATTCACATTGGAACAGAAGCTGGGCATAGGTGCAATGTCTTAGTTGTCACAGGCTTTTTGTAGATAGTGCTCTAAAAGGACTTTCCGGGTACGAAGGCCTTGGACGAGAGCGTGTACTGACGGCACCAGAGATGCTTTCGATGGAATGATCGACCAGGCGATAGAAGAGGCGGTTTCATTTGTAATTATCGCCGGTGATCTTTTTGACGGTGACTGGGGAGATTACAAGACAGGACTATTCTTCGTTGAGCAGATGGGACTCCTATCGAATGCCGACATTCCTGTCTATCTGGTTTATGGTAATCATGATGCAGAGAGTCAAATCACCCGTCGGCTAACATTACCCCCTAATGTCAACGTATTTCCCTCAAGAAAGCCGTCAACGTTGAGAACATCGAAAAAACAGCCAGCAGCTGGAAGTGTTGAACAATGTCCTTCCCTAGGGCGGCTTCCTTTTTTGCAATGGCACCACACAAGGAGACCCGCTTCTGAGCTGTGACGCTCCAATGTACAAGCTTGTCTCGGACAATGCTGATCCAAGCGATCCTGATACCTTCACGGATACTTCAGGCTTCACCTCTTTAGCTGATCCGACATTGACGTACAACGCTGTGGCTGACCGATGGGAATTGATATGGGACGATGGTTGGGGGATGACGCAGGCAGGAATGTCGCAGGACACGATGATCATGCGCTTTCAAGCGGAATTCACCCCGATTGCGTCAGGTAGCTTCTACAACGAGATCTTCGTGGATGTGAGTTGTTCCGTCCCCAGCGTACTCAAAACAGCCCCCAATGATGTTTCCAGCCAGGCAGACTACTGCGCTTCCTATTCTTGGCCTACCGGGGGATCCCTTGTACCCACCTATGACGTTAGGTCTGAGACCGAATCATCCAATGGATGGGGCAACATCACTGTGGGGTCTAGGAGCGGGCGGTTGGAATCCTGGCACGTAGAGAATAACTAACCAAGGCACCTCACCATAGGCCCGGGCGATGGCAAGACCACCCGCAAAGATAGGGGTTAGCCTCAAATGACACTTGTTTAGGATTTTGAGTAAACTATCCTCATGGAACAGAGCACATTCGATGCGGTCAATCAATTTTTCGACGGCGCTGCCGACCGGCTAGGACTAGCTGACAGCCTCCGCGAGATGCTGAAGCGTCCCTGGCGAGAACTGCAGGTGCAGATACCTGTGCGCATGGACGACGGCCAGATTCAAGTGTTTACTGGCTATAGGGTGCAGCACAACGCTGCTAGAGGACCGTACAAGGGTGGCGTTCGCTATCATCCGGATGCCGACATCGAAGAGGTGCGAGCCCTTGCATCTCTCATGACCTGGAAGACAGCCCTGGTTGACCTCCCATTCGGAGGGGCTAAGGGCGGCGTCCAAGTCGATCCAAGACAACTCTCCAATAGCGAGCTCAATCGACTCACTCGTCGGTATACCCAGAGTATCGATCACTTGATCGCGCCCAACCGTGACATCCCGGCTCCCGACCTGGGAACAAACTCTCAGACAATGGCCTGGATCATGGATGCCTACGGACAGTTGCACGGCCACTCCCCCGCCATCGTTACCGGGAAGCCTGTGGAGATGGGAGGTTCTCTTGGTCGGGAAGCCGCTACCGGACGGGGAGCAGCGTACGTGCTCCAAGAGGCATCACGCGATTTCCGCCTGGACATCCAAGAAGCCAGAGTTGTTGTGCAGGGGTT
>CAJWXP010000069.1 GCA_913049785.1 uncultured Dehalococcoidia bacterium
TGCGGCTTGCGCTGCGTATACCACGGCTGGAAGTTTGATGTGAATGGCAACTGCGTGGACATGCCTTCGGAGCCCCCGGAGAGCAACTTCAAAGACAAGGTCAAGATCAAGTCCTACCCCGCCAAGCAGTACGGTAGCTGCATCTGGGTATACATGGGGCCAGCAGAACTGCAGCCGGAGCTTCCTGAGTTTGAGTGGGCGCGGGTGCCGGACGCCAATCGGGTTGTCACGCGATTCATCCAGCACTCAAACTTCATGCAGGCCACGGAAGGCGAGATCGACTCAAGCCATGTCTCTTTCCTCCACAGCGTTTTCGACCTCAGCATCGATTACCACCGTGACATGCGTACAGGAGACCAAAAAGACGGCCGGAACTCTGTGCTCTCGTACAAGTTCGGTGCGCCGCAGCTTACTGTGAAAGAGACCGATTACGGCCTCACCTACGGCTCACGTAGAGGCCCGGAAGAGGGCAACTACTATTGGCGTGTCACCCAGTGGATGCTCCCCATGTTCAGCCTCATCCCCGGCCCGGCATGGCCCAGAGGCGGTCGTGGCTGGGTTCCCGTGGACGATGAGCACATCATCACCTACCAGTACAGCTACAACGCCGAGCGATTTCTGACGGACGCCGAGCGTGCCCGTGCAATCGACTTGATGGAGTTGGAGCGGGTCAAATACACCCTCCCAGATGGCAAGATCATCGACATTGACCGCAGTGTCCGCGCGCCGGAGAACGACTACCTCATCGACCGCGAGATGCAGCGCACACAGAACTACACGGGCATCCCCTTCGGCAGGCATCAGGACTTCGCTATGACCGACAGCATGGGCTCCATCTCAGACAGGACGAAGGAGCACCTGGGCACTAGCGATACCGCAATAATCGCGGCGCGGCGGATCATGTTGAAGACGGTACGTGACCTGCAGGAGGGTGTTGAGCCCTACGCAGCATCGCATCCGGAAGTGTTCCACGTCCGTGCCCTGGACATCGTTTCGTCGGAGGGCGACTTTGTGAAGCTGTTGGAAGCCGATGGTGAAAAGACCCTCGCAGACGTGTAAGATGCAACTCCACGATTCAAGTTCACCAGCAGGAGGTATGTCATGGCAGAAGTTGTTATCGGTCTTGGATCATCACACAGCCCACAGCTCAGCATGCTTCCAGAGGCATGGGAGTCACGGGCAGGTTCCAACGACAAGAGAAACCCGGAACTGATCGGCACGGACGGCATTGTTTCCGGCTATGAAGACCTGCTGGCCAGGACTGATGTGAAGCGCCTCGCAAAAGAGATAGACCCCAAGGTACAGCAGCTACGTCACGATGCGAACCAGCGCGGCATCGCCAAGGTCGCTGAAGCGCTCAAAAAGGCCAAGCCTGACATCCTGGTGATGTTCGGCGACGACCAGCAGGAGTACCTTACCGACGACAACATGCCAAGCTTCTGCATCTACTGGGGTGACGAGGTCAAGATCCTTGGACAGGGCGAGAAATACACCGCAGCTACGGGCTTCCAGCCGCTCATCGGCTACCCGCCGGAGGACAAGGTAGTGCCCACGCAGGGAGCCCTGGGCAGGCATCTCATCGAGTACCTGAACGAAGCGGAATACGACATCGGGGCTTCCCGGTTCCTTGACCCAGGCCGTGGCGGTCGCTCAAGAGGCGGCATAGGTCACGCCTTCAGCTACGTGTATCACCGCATCATGGACGGACTGAAAATCCCCACCGTTCCCATCATGGTGAACACCTACTATCCGCCCAACCAGCCCACACCCAAGCGATGCTATGACATCGGTCGCACGGTACGAAGCGCCATCGAGGCATGGCCGACCAAAGCCCGTGTAGCGGTGCTGGCATCCGGTGGGCTCAGCCACTTCGTCGTCGATGAAGAGCTGGACCAGATGACCATCAAAGGCCTGAAAGAGAAGGACATCGTCCAGCTCTCCCAGTTGCCGCGGGAACGGTTGAACTCGGGCAATTCCGAGGCGCGTAACTGGATTTCCCTGGGCGGCGCCGCAGAGCACCTGGACATGGAGCTATTCGACTACGTGCCCTGCTATCGGTCTCCTGCGGGAACGGGCTGTGCTATGGCCTTTGCTCAATGGACATAGGTGCCAGCTAACGATGCCCACAGCAAGACCATCCAAGTCTGGAACGACTCGCGCTACCATGGCAGTGGCAACCAAGCGGAAACGCCCACAAAAGGCAGCAGCAGTGGCTAGCCTCCAGGTTGCATCAAAGGGAATGTCTTTCAAGATGAAAGTATTCCTGATGGTCTTCCTATCGTTATTGGCCGCTGTCCTCACCATCGTGTTCCGCGACTCCATTGCTGGGTTGGGGAGTTGGGGCTACCTTGGCGCGTTCATCATCAGCCTCATCAGCTCAGCCACCATCTTGTTGCCAGCCCCCGGCGGCGCAGCGGTGGTGCTCATGGGAAGGGACTTCAACCCCTACTTGCTAGGCGCTGCATCGGGCGTCGGCTTCGCGCTTGGGTCGATGACCGCGTACTACGTGGGGATGCAGGCCGCCGACACTTTTGCCACAAACCGCTTCCTCCGTTGGGCAGGCGATGCTATGCAGCGGTTTGGCCCGCCCATCATCTTCCTGTTCAATTTCATCCCTGTGCTTCCTATGGACTTCGTAGGCCTGACCGCAGGCGCTACGAGGTACCCACTCATCAAATACCTGTGGGTGGCGACAATGGCTAACACGACCAAGATGATCGTTCTGATCCTGCTAGCGTCTACGTCTTGGACCCTGGTGGAAGATTGGATCGGTACCTGGGGAGGTCAGTAGAATCAGAGGTTTCTCGTGTCCGCAAAGTTGACGAGTCTGATTTCCAAACGATATTATTGAATCAGCCTGATACTGTCAGTAGTATGAAACGGTTGTGCATCTGGGGCGTCGTAGTGACATCTAAGAAGATGTAGGGGGAGCGGCCAAAGCTTGACCGAGAAGAAAAAACTGACGCCTGATGAGGCGTTGGCGCGTGCTCAAAAGTTCTCGGAAGCCTACACCAACCGAGGACCTTACAAGTTCTTTCCGGAGCCTGAGATAGTTCTGGAAGTGCAAAAAGGGCTGGCTGCGAATGAGGTAGCCAACGGCTATCGTTACTGTCCGTGAATGCCTCTTAGTGGCGATCCCGTTGAGGATCGCAAAAAAATCTGCCCATGTGACAGACACCATGAGGACATCGCCAGAGACGGCTTCTGTATATGAATGTTTTTTGTAAGCGAAGAGTTTCTTCGCAAGTATGAGGCCGGAGAGGCCTTTTCCCAGACGATAGATGAGGCTATCCCGGAGGGTACGGAACTTTTTGGAGGGGATTACCTCTCAAAGTCCGATTTTCACGGGTCTCAGAAAGGTGGAAAAGAGAATGACAAATCCTGAAATCACGGTCTATACCTCCCTTGGCTGAGGCCCGTGTCAGATGGTGAAAGTGTATCTTTCACGCAAAGGGCTTTCCTACCAGGAGAAGAACGTATCGCTGGATGCGGTAGCGCGACAAGAGGTGTTGGATCTTGGACATAGGACCACTCCCGTAACAACCATTGGCAGCCAGAAGGTGGTTGGGTACAACCCGCCCAAGCTCGACGAGGCATTGAAGGCCGAGGGGCTGGTCTAACCAAAACCTCGCTATATTAAGTCGCTATGAGAAAGGCCGTTTAATAGACGGCCTTTCTTCGTTTCACCGTGTACACGACACACTTTCTGAAATCCGTTAGAATTACCACGCTCAATCCAACCAATCTCTCTGACCGGAGCGCTAACGGACTATGCAGCTAACGTCCCCCTCAGTCATGCGTCGATGTACTGCCGAGTTCATCGGCACCTTCGGCCTGGTATTTGCAGGCGCAGGCGCGATCATGGTGGACTTCACCTCCGGCGGTGAGGTCACCAACCTCGGCATCGGCATCGTCTTCGGCCTGGTAGTGGCTGCGATGATCTACGCAACGGGCCACATCTCCGGCGCGCACATCAACCCCGCGGTCACCCTGGGTTTCGCCCTATCACGTCACTTTCCATGGAAGTGGGTTCCTCACTACTGGAGTTCTCAACTCCTGGGCGCATCGGCTGCGGCTCTGGTGTTGCGAGCCCTTTTTGGCGATGTAGCAAACATGGGTGCCACGTTGCCATCGGGTAGCGTCTGGGACTCCTTGCTCTTTGAGGGTGTGCTGACCTTCTTCCTGATGTTTGTCATCATGGCGGTGGCAACGGACTCGCGAGCCGTAGGCAGCAGCGCAGCCATCGCCATCGGTGCCACTGTGGGTCTTGAGGCAATCTTCGGCGGGCCTGTATCCGGGGCGTCCATGAACCCGGCACGTTCCTTCGGCCCCGCGCTGGTCGGCTGGACATGGTTGGACCACTGGGCGTACTGGGTAGGCCCAATTGTCGGAGCGTCCCTGGCAGCAGTGACCTACTGGTGGCTGCGAGGCGAGAACAGCGCAACCCCGGATGGTGACGTGGATAGGTTTGTGTGAAGACGATCCTATTCGTTTGCGTCCACAACGCCGGCAGAAGTCAGATGGCAGCAGGGTTCCTCAACGCATCGTGCCCGCCGATTCAGCCGTCAAGGTCGTCGAACCCGATGCCCACCGAGCACGTAAACCCGGTTGTCGTCGAGGCGATGCTGGAAAAGCACATCGATATTCGAGGCAGCCAGCCTAAGGTGCTCGCGCAGGAGATGGCCGATGGTGCGCATCAGGTCATCACGATGGGCTGCTCGATCGAAGAGGCGTGCCCAGCCACGTTCATGCTGACCGAAGACTGGGAGCTGGACGACCCTGCTGGGCAGTCGATGGACAAGGTCAGACGGATCCGCGACCAGATTGAGCAGAAGGTCAATGAACTAATCACGAGAGAAAGCTAAGGGCAGGACACATCATGCGTATTGCAGTATTTGGCACGGGCGGCGTTGGTGGATACTTTGGCGGGAGACTGGCTCAGTCAGGCCAGGACGTGACGTTCATAGCGCGTGGTGCACATCTTGATGCGATCAAAGCTAACGGCCTCAAGGTCACGAGCAAAAAGGGCGACTTCGCGATCAACCCTGCACAAGCAACGTCCGACCCCAAGGACATAGGCGTGGTGGACGCGGTGCTGATTGCCGTGAAAGCGTGGAGCGTGGCCGAGGCTGCGGAGGCCATCAAACCCATCGTCGGCCCGGACACCTTCATTCTGCCGCTTGAGAACGGCGTTGACGCCCCTACACAACTCTCAGCCATCTTTGGCGCTGAGCGAGTGTTGGGCGGGCTTTGTCGCGTTATCAGCTACATCGGTGAACCCGGTCGCATCCAGCAC
>CAJWXP010000070.1 GCA_913049785.1 uncultured Dehalococcoidia bacterium
GACAACTGATACGCACCTAACCATCAGCATGGTCCGACTACTCCACGGGCACGGGTCGAGCAGCCCGCTGGGGCAGGTCAACCACAATGGGGCGGTCACGTTCAACGTAACCGCCCCAGTCTCATTGACTTAGGTATTTTCGGTGGCTCTCCCTATGGCGGGATCCCAAGGCTATAGCTTATTCGGGATTGACAGGAGTCAAGTATGACAGATGCACGTGCACGGTGCCCCACTCGCCTTTCTGCTTGACTAAAACCACGGTCACGCGACGAGTGTCATTAATCGGTTCGCCTTCGGGTGGGTTCACCTTAACTCTTTCATAGCAAGTGAACACCGCCGTGTTGCCGTATACATCTGCATTTTCGTGAAAGGTTCGAACATTGACCTTTAGGCCAGAAGCGAATGCGCCCGTCATCCAGGCTTTCATTTTTTCGGGGTCACGTGTCGCAATTAACCCACCTTCCACGTTATATGCCGTGTGGGGCGTGAATTGTATCGCATCGACATTGCCAGCATTGAGTGCAGAATAAAAACTGGCCATGCGAGCCAGCACGTCTTCCTTGTCGTCCGCTTGGGCCTCGCCAAACAGGAACAGCAACGGGACAATTGAAGCCATCATTTGCCACCTACGCATGGTATAACCTCCTGTCAAAGGTTAGAAGAATGGGTGCCGATCTCGCAGACTACGAGAACGACTATGAGGGGATTAACACTGGGAAAATCGATACCACCGCACAAGCGTCGAGCGAATCGGTATCGCAATGCGCTGGTGCTGTTGGTGGTGGGAACCTGTGCCTTTTCCTGCATGGCCACATCCTCGGTGACCCAGAATCCGCTGATCCCCTGCTGATTCAGTAGCCGCACCAGCCGGGTGGCCAGCACGGTGTCCTCGGTGTGGATGAAGACGACGGGGTGTTCCCTGTCCATGATCTGCCCCCTCTTTCCCGTCGTAATGCAAGAGACAGGCCAGAACGCAGTTCCCCTGTGGCGCAGCGATGGCACCACGGATCATGCCCGTCAGTGTGTAGTAGAGAACACGCGGATGTGTGCTGGCGGATACACCGGGTGCATTGGTGCTTATGCAGATGCCCAGCAGTGTGGAATTTCGTTAATTGTCGATACGCGACCGAGGCAGACCCTGGTCCACTCTGGTGAAGGCAATGCGCAGAATCCTGACTCTGAAGTCGCTGCGTCGGACCCGCCTGGCGACACCCTAACCGAGAGAGGTCCATGCCCTCAACATCTGACACTGGATCTACCCAACCGGGGATACAGCCCGAATCCTTGGGTGTGACCGCGTGCATGTTCTGGCTTGCTGCCCATGCGACTTGGTTTGTAGTCGGCCAGACCTCCCTGGCGTGGCCGCCTTTTCTGTGGCTATTCCTCGTCCTGGGCACTCTTGCGTCGTATTACCTGGCCGTAGGTCTGATCCGGTGGCATCGAGGCCACGCACTGCCTGACGAAGCAGTGAAGGTGGGCGTGGCTGGTGCCTTGCTATGGGCCATGGTGTTTGCCGGGCTATGGTTGGAGACCAATGCAGAGCGGCGGTGCCCGCCCACAAGGTTAATGGGACTCCACCAATACTCAGATTGATTCGATCATACCTGAATACCTAATACAACTATAAGGAGACTAAAATGACATCTAAAGTAAGAGTAGGCATAGTTGGAGCTGGCGGAATTGGAGGTCTTGGTAAAAGAAAGAATTCTCACGCCGGAGGTTACAGTAGAATTGATGAGTGTGAATTAGTTTCTATAGCTGACATAAACGAAGAACGACTACACCAGTTTGGAAACGAATGGGAAATACCTGAAGAACACAGGTATAACACAGCATCTGAGATGTACTCAAAAGCAAATCTCGACGTAGTTAGTGTTACCACACACAATTTATACCACCACCAACCTGTAATAGAAGCTGCTGAAGCTGGAATTAAGGTGATCATGGTAGAAAAACCGATTGCTATCAGCGTGGAATGGGCACGGAAAATGGTAGATGCCTGTGACAACTCAGGCTCAAGGTTAATTACCGAACACACCAGAAGATTTCTTCCTCATTATCAAAAAATCAAGAAAATGATCACCGATGGTTTGATCGGAGATGTTCGCACGGTAGAAACTTCTGGAGCCAGACCGCTTTTACACAATGGAACTCACACAGTCGATTATGCATTTTACTGGGCAGACGCTGAACCCAAGCTAGTAAGTGGATTCCTTAGCGACGAACCTGTCGCTGACCCTGGTGGCGGTGGAATGGTTATATGTGAAAACGATGTTGTAATCTTTGTGAATTGTATTGCGACACGACGACAATCTGAAAGTGCTACTACGATTGCAGGAACTGAAGGTCGGATCCAGTTCACAGAACTGAGAGGTATCTGGCAATATGCACCGCTAGTAGAATCTTCTGGCGTATCATATGGCGCAACATATGAGTGGGAAGATATCCCAGATATGCCTGTTGACCTCGACCTAGACGACTATTTCTACAGTGCCTCTCTTGAAAGCGTAAGGTGTTTTATAGAAGACCGAGAGAGTGTTGGCACAGGTAGAGACGGGTTAAAAGCGTTAGAAGTAATTACCGCGATGCACATCTCTCACAGAACAGGTGCGATAGTTCCTCTACCTCTTGGTGAAGGCCTAGACCAAGTGGAGATCCGATCTACAGGAAAATAAAAATGGTACGTGGAATTATGAACTTTTAGACATTTCTCGATATTGTAGCGCCGGTCAATAAATCTTTGACGGGCAGCAACAACAGTTACTATGTGGCCGAACCTCTGGTCATCGCAGCGACTCGTCCTCCCCCTCAGCGCGAGTTGGATCTGGTAATTTAATGAAAGGCAAAACGCATAGCACCGAAGAGATTATCCGCATTCTGCGTCAGGCCGATGGGGGCGAAACCGCCCAGTCCATTTGTCGCGAGCACAACATTTCCGAGCAGACCTTCTACCGTTGGAAAAAGAAATACGGCGACATGGAGTTAGCCGATGCCAAACGGCTGAAGGCATTAGAAAAAGAAAACGCCACGACCTCTACCCCCCGGTTGCCTATCCGGGATCGACATCATCCGAGTCCCGATAGGACCAATTATCGCTGGTAGGCTTCAGGTCCGTTCATCGACACGAAAAGTCGATCTGAACGGACCTCTCTTCGTTCAATCTCCCTCTCTACAGCCGATTTTTAGCCGTTCTCCGATAATCATAGGTAACAACAGCAGTTGATCTCGACGGGAACGTCCTGTGAGGTCGGAAGCTGGGGATTGGTGTTAGCGACGCGACACCTTGTCTTTGACCTTTTCTCGCTTTCCATCGTGAAGGCGCCATGTTTCTCCTGTAGACGAGTCGAGCAGGTAACCTGCCAATCCGCCGCCGACGCCTGGCCGCTCTCCGGGCTGGGCACGCGCTCGCTTGAAGACTTCGACTCATGGCTCGTCATGGGCAATGGCACCACCGAGCCTCGCCTGACCGACGTGCCCGTGCGCATGCCCTTGCCGCCCGCCGTCCACGGCGGGTCGATCTACGAAAACCAGAAGGCCACCGGCCGTCGCTTCTTCGAGACCTACAAGTCGAAGAGCAAGCCGGCGCCAACCCGCTCGAGCTGAACAGGAGCGGAGCGTGCGTAGGTAATGCCACCCGACGAGGCACACACCCGGGCGGTGGCTGATCGTTGGCTCGATCTGATCCAGAACGATGCGGAATATCCCGACAAGATCTGCACCGAAGATTATCGGGCGAAGTTCTATCCGTCCGGCGTCGAGGTGAACGGGAGAGACGAGTTGCGAGCGGGCGTGAAGGACACCTTTGCCGCTACAGGACCGCGAACCTTCCAGCTGGAGTGGACCGCGGTGAGCGGCGATACGCTCGCCTTCCAGGGGACCATGCGAGCCACGTACCGCAACGACGTCCCTGGACAGCCACCTGTCGGGACGGATGTCGATCTGCCGCTCTGCATTGTCATCAAAGTCCGTGGAGACCGGATCGTGACCGAGACGCTGTATGGAATCTACAGATCGCAACAAGTCCGGCCGCTAGAATTCTGCGGCGCTGAGCCACACCGGCTCGGATCAAGGAGCCGCCACTATGCCCATCGTGACCAGTGAGACCCCGGCCGAGGGCGTCGCCGTCATCACCATGTCCAACCCCGAGATCAACAACCACGGCTCCTGGGCCGGTATCGGCCAACTCGCCGACGCCATGGCCGCTGCCCGTGAAGCCGGCGCCCGCGTCACCGTGCTCGCTTCCGGCGTCCCCGGCCACTGGTTCGAACACGCCTGGCTGACTGATCTCGTTGCCACGATGAAGGGCGAAGAGACCACTGGCGAAG
>CAJWXP010000071.1 GCA_913049785.1 uncultured Dehalococcoidia bacterium
CGAGTCGTCAGGAGTCAGGCGCTGGCAGTGAAATCGACGGAGTACGTGGCGGCATCGAGGTTGGTTGGCGCAGGGAGCGTGCAGATCATGTTCAAGCACGTGCTGCCCCACTGTCTGGCACCCTTCATCGTCATCTTCACCAACGCTCTTGGCATCGCCATCGTGCTGGAAGCGTCACTGAGTTTCCTTGGCCTGGGGGTCCCGGCACCGGAGCCGTCCTGGGGCGGGATGCTGGCGGGGCCGGGTCGCGACTACTTCAACGTTGCGCCGTGGATGGCGATCTGGCCGGGACTGGCCATTGCGCTGTCGGTCTATGGCTTCAACCTGCTGGGCGATGCCCTCCGCGATGTGCTTGATCCGCGCCAAAGACTGCTGTAACGCTGCCCGTTGCATCCTTGACCGCCATAGGTACAGCGGCGATACTTGAATATGTTCTATGGCTAGCCGCCCGTAGCTCAGGGGATAGAGCACTGGGCTTCGAACCCAGGTGTCGGGGGTTCAAATCCCTCCGGGCGGACCAGTTGATTACCCCGTGAAGAGTTCAAACAGTGTTGCGCACTTCAAGTTTGGATGGCTTCCCGATACTCCAGGAACAAGCTATTCAGTCTCTGATTGAGGAAAACTTGAAATGCTAGAAGCCATCATCATTGGGATTGCTGCGTTCGCCGCGGCAGTCATATACGCCACATTTGCGGAATGGGTCATCCACGGGACGTTCATGCATCGTCCGCTAGCTAAGTTCAGACACTTCTACCACGGACACGCAGAGGTTCATCACGGCATCTACGGTTCCGATTCCACCTATCTTGTGGGAGACCGACCCCGAGAGGATATCAAGCTTGCCTGGTGGGCAATGCCATTCCCCGTCATGGCGCACATGCCTGCTCTGGTTGCGATTGCGATATTTGTGAGCCTCCCGTTAGCTGTGGGTGTGTTTGCTGCGCTGACGCTATACCAGGCCAGCTATGAATATCTACACTTCTGCATGCACGTGCCGAACAACCGATGGTTTGAGGGTACACGGTGGTTCACGTTCCTGAACGAGCATCACCTACAGCATCACGCGAGACCAAACAAGAACCTGAACATCGTGATCCCTCTTGCCGACTTCCTTCTGCGGACTCGCGTGACACCCACCGAGCCCCTGAAGGCATTGCTGAAGCCTTAAGGCATGATCGCTATCTGGAAACGCCAGCCGACATCGGCGCCGGACGGCGGGATATTTTGGTTGATTTCAATCTCCTCTAGGACTTGGGTCTCAGTGTTATAGAGGAGAACCCTCTTCACGATGTACCCTCGAGGTGGTTCTGTACCTGTAAGGCCGATGGCCACCCACTCTTGGGCATCGTATATCAGCACGCCATCCTCTCCCTCTTGCAGGTTTACGATGGTCAGTTGCTTAAAGCTGCCGTCCAGCGACACTTTCAATATGGCGATCTGGTTGGGTACACGCTGATCCACCGCCCAGTAGAGGGCGTTGCCCCCGTAGAAGATGTGTCGCTCTGAGGGCCAGATGCCCTGCATGAGCCTCAACGATAGGGTCTTGGACGACACCTCAGCGCCGGTGACCGGGTCTCGCTGGATGATGGTGTTGTCAGCAAAGGAGATCAGGTCATCGCCTACGCCACGGAGTCGCACGCCCGGCAGACTAAGATCTTCCTCGTTCAACGTGCCGAGGCCAACGGCCCTCAGTCGACCGCCGCCACGGGGGTTGCCGAAGAGGTCTCGATTTATTGGCGTGCGGTAGTAGGACTGTCGCCTGCAACAGTGAAGGACGCCGCAGTGAAGACGTTGGTGCCCAAAGTGTTGCCGGTGACGATGTCCATCTCATCCACATCCCAAAGGTCGGTGCTGCTCCAATCGCGGTAGGAGAAAAGCCTGCCGTTTATAGTCACGGGGTAGATGGAGCTCTTGGCGTAGCTGGGGGATGTGATGCGCGTCATCACGTCCAGCTGGTCTGTCTCCGGGATGTAGCGGAGGATGCCCTTGGTATCGTTGTCCCAGGAGATGTTATACCCGGAACCCTTCAGGTAGTCCGTGTTAGAGCCGAAGGTGACACGGTAGAAGGTGGCCAGCGCTCCAGAGGGTATGGTCGGCGTGGGCTCAGCCTCTGACGTTGGCGTGTCGCTGAGCGAAGCAGGCGCGAGGGGATGCAGGACTTCCACTGCTGCACGCGGCGGCCATCGCCATGAGGCTGAAGGCCGATGCTGCGATCCAGAGTCGTTTGATATTCATGATTAAGTATACCAAGCCCTCGCAATGGAACGGCTACGACGCCTGCCATTGACGGTTTTCGTCGAGCAGGATAGGCTGAATAGCCAACCAATCGCTTCAACCAGGAGCTACCTCTGGTACGCCTGCAGTTCTACTTCAAAAACGCAGCTCTCTCACTCCTACGGGAACGACGTAGGGCCATCTTCGCCATCTTCACCGTGGTGGTCGGCGTTGCTGCCATCGTTGGTCTCCAACTCACTGCTGACATCCTGGAGAGTTCCCTGACCACCTCCGTACGTACCTTCATCCGGGGCGACGTGGGTGCTGTGAAGGGTGAGCCCGAGGAACAACCCAGCCCTTTCACCGACGGCGAGTTGGCGATGGTGCAGGCATTGGTGGATGAGGGGCTAATTGAGGGTTTCACTACTCGTGGCACGCCCTCGACTTTCGGTGATTACACCAAGTTCAAGGCGTCTGTTGTAGGTAGGACGGACAAAGACGCGACACTTAACCTCTTTTCCCCCGTCTTTTTTGAGCGCGGTGTGTTTCCCTACTACGGAGTCGTCCAGGACAAAGATGGGCGCGACTTGTGGGAGGTGCTTCAGGACGATTTCGATGTGGCGATCACGCGTAACCTGGCGAACCGCCACGATATCAACGTGTCTGACAGCCTGAAGCTCAGCGGGATCGATCAGCCATTCACTGTGCAAGGAATACTTCCGGGCTCCGCCCTTGGGCTTTATGGCGATCCATTTGCAGGAAACATGGTCTTTTCTCAGTCTGCAATCGATCGCTTTTTCCCGAACTTGTCTGACGCTATCAATGCTGTCTATGTCCTTGCGCCCAACGCCACTAATGCCCAATTGGCGGGCATCGATGCCCGTCTGGAGGCTATTTCCCCTCTGATCGAATCGACCACGCCGGCTGAGATGGAAGAGGACAACCAGGAGGGCGCCGACAACCTGCGTGTGGTGATACTGGTGTTCGGACTGGTTGCGCTGGCCATCGGTGGCATCGGCATCGCCAACACCATGCAGGTGCTGGTCAGTCGACGCCTCCCAGAGGCTGGCGTGTTGAAGGCCATCGGTCTGAAGGGTCGTCAGGTGATGATGGTCTTCCTAGCGGAGGCGCTCATCATCGGTGTGGTTGGGAGCATCATCGGGGCGTTGGTCGGCCTTGCGTTCAGCTTCATCGTCATCAAAGTCATCGAGGGCATCGGGTTCCTTGACCTGACGTGGACTATCGGAGCAGGCCCTGTAGTAGCGGGACTCATCGTGGGCGTGCTGGTGACTCTGGCATTTGGCCTTCTGCCAACGGCGGGAGCAGGGCGTGTGCGACCTATGGCAGCCATCCGTCCAAACGATAAGGACCTGGTGAAGGGAAGCTGGCTGACCAGCGTCATCTTGCTTGTGTCTCTTGCGTTGATCATGGGAGTGATGGTGGGCGTGCTCATAGGGACATTGAAGTGGGGCGTCATCGGCACCCTGGGTGCGTTCTTAGGTGTGGGTGTGCTGCTCCTGGTTCTCATAGGCGTTGTCTACGTGCTGAGTCGATTGCCCAGCTTTGGGAAACTGACGCTCCATCTTTCTTTGCTTGAATGGCGACGTCGTAAGGCCCGGGCTGCATCTCTGCTGCTGGCCATGAGCATCGGCGTGTTGGGTATCGGTGTCATACTATTACTGGCGGACACGCTCATATCCGGGCTGACCGTGGCGGTGGAAGAGACTGTGGGCGGCGATGTCATCATTGCCGTAAACGATCCCGATGAGAGAGATGCAGCCTTTGCTACAATCCGCGACGCAAAAGGTGTATCCCTCTTTTCCCCGGGGGTGGTGTATGAGACTGAACTGGTAG
>CAJWXP010000072.1 GCA_913049785.1 uncultured Dehalococcoidia bacterium
CCGCTGGCGGCTTTTTCCACCACGGATAGCGGCATAATCGGCGCCGAGTTGGCCACTGTCGTCATCGGAGGTCTGTTCAGTTCTACATTCCTGACGCTTATCGTAGTGCCCGTGATCTACACGTTGATGAACGTGAGCATACCGAGAATGTTCACGTGGATAGGTCAAAATCTGCGTCGTGAATCGAGCTGAAACCCACCTGCATCCAGATTCCAACTTGGAAACGATTAGTTTTGTATTGCGGGCTGGTTACGAATAGGGTGGCGATGGTTTTATTTGGATCTCACCCGCCTTGCCATACCCAACCAGGTCGGTTTGGGGCGCCAGATATATTACGGGCCTTGCCGGGCAAAGGCTAGCCCCCAGACAGACGCCGCTCCAGCAACTTTTAGCTTTTCTTCGCATGCGGACATGGTGTTTCCCGTGGTAATCACGATGTCAGATAGCACAAATCCAATCGCGGCTTTCAGTTGGACGGGAGTACACCGTAGAGAGCAATGGCCTGGGATTGCTACTCTCCTAGTCGGTGGAGGCGCAGAGGCCCACCCGAATTCCAAGGCGATGCTAGCCGATCTTATTGTCGCCCAGGCACATCGGGCTGTAGACCAAGATATTATGGTCACAACTTCTCCGTGTCTTCTGCAACGCCGGACAGACGCATCGGTGAGTGAGACAAATCCGCGGCTTCCTTCCGAGACTGCGCAGATAGTCGGGCTGTGTTTGCGCACCCGTAACAACGACGCAACCAATTGCGGACACTGATAGGCTCTACCTTGCCCTTTTTGACAGCGTTATAGTCCCCAGCCACCTCTGCGCGGTATTCTAGTTGCGGATCGTTTATGGGTCGTGGCTTGTTCGTTCGTAGACATAGGTTCGGCCGGGCAAACTAATTATGAGTGTGTCGTCTTCCACTATCTTGAATCCAATACTGAGATCCGGTGAAGAGGTGAGAGGTATATGTAGATTGGAAGCAGAGGAAGATCCATAACCAGGACCATGCGTGTAGGTGCACATATTCCGCCAGGGAATCAAACTCTGTCCCTGACCAGGTATGTAGCGAACGAATCCGACGGAATTGGTCTTGTCGTGTGCTTCGTTGGGGTTCCAGTCACGATATTCATAATCAGGTGACCCCGCGTCAGGGCTGGCACTCCGCATGTAGACACGATAAGAGCCTCCATAGTCACATTGCCATGTGCTTAGGTCTGGTTGGAGTTGGTAGTTTCCGGTCTCTTCCTTCATCCAATCGTTTGATGTCCCAGAGACACTCTCGTCAAAAGTTAGTTTTGTGTTCACGACTACGAACGGTGGAACATACCCCCCAATGTCGGCTGTCATTTGAGTCCGCTTCCATTGGCCATGCAAATGCGGGTTGTACGTATGGAAACGTAGCGTGAGCGACTCTTCTACCCCCGTGACGTTGGTGATCACAAGCGCGATAGTTTCGTAGTTTTTGATCTCATCTTCGTCGAGCTCGTCCGACTCCACAGCGTCTGCGCATAGGCCTACTTTCATCCGACAAAACACATACTCGATTTCTTGGTACAAATCAATTGGAGGTTTTTCCCATTCCCCGTCGACTTTGGTTATTGCGGTTATGCGGAATGGTTCAGGCACTTCCGATAAATCAAGGTGCAGTCGGCTTAATTCGGGTTTCGTCTCCTCCTGAAATTCGAACAAATAGAGCCGTTTCGAGTATGGAGCGATGCTAAGGTCGAAGCGATCTTCAGTTCCTTTGTTCAGTTCAACAGGTTGCATCTCTAAAGGCCCGTTTTGAGGCGTGAACGCAAGCTGAGCGCCGTTGTCGTCCAACTTCTCGACAGGAGGATCTTGGTTGAACCCCATGACTGATACTTCTTGCCAGAGAGTCGGGAAGTCGCCCGGAAAGAGCATCGGAAGCTTCTCTAAAGCGTCTTGCCCACAGCAAGAAGCACGGAGCATAGCGCCAATGGCATCGATCCCGCCGCCGCCCGGCCCAAATTCCGCATAAAGCAGCGGAAAGAGGACATCGTTAGCTCGATCTGTGAAATCTTTCTCGAACCAGGTTGTCCACTTCTTTGTGGCCCTGAAATGTTCCATATGTGGCCGGGGCGGCTCGTAATGCTGGTTAACGATATGCTCCGCCCAAGTGGCGGTCCCTTCCATTAACCAATCAGGAGTGAACACCCTTTTGGAATACTGCAAGCAGTGGAAGAATTCATGGGTAATCGTGGCCTGCCACTCTCCAGAACCAAAGAGCCAGATGTGGCAAACACCGCTCTGTGCGCCGTAGTCAGTAGTCCAGTATCCAGAAGTGCCGGGATCCCAGGGTGCAGACTGATTCGCGTAGCCGTAAATGAAGCTCCCATCCGTTTCGCCGGGGACTGGCAATCCTGGAAAACTGATGGTGGTGTCCTCGTGCATCTGAATGTAGAGATTGTGCTTCCATCCTTCCAGATGGAGAACCTGTTCAAGCTCAGGGGTCACGCGGTTCAGGAGGTCTCTGATTTCCAATGCTCGAGTTTTTTGCGCTGGTGTGAGCCCACCGCCATTCGAGACACCTAAAATAGGGTCATATGGTTCGGGCAGGAGCCACGGGAAGCAAAAGTGAACCCATCCGTCATTTACAGTTGGAAGAATATAGAACGCCTTATAGCAAGAGTTATGCTGGGGCCACTCTGAGGAGGAATCGTCCATGATGTCTCCCAGCCAAGGCGGCGTAGGAATTGACAGCACCCGGGTTACTTTTGCCGCGCTAGGTGCCGCTGTGCGGGCCGTCAGATTGGAATCGTTTGGCATTAGCCGCCGGAGCACTGCGACGTATGGTTCCGGTAACGAATCAGCCTGCATAAGCAGTGTAGTGAACGCAGTATGAGATAGCGACGATGTTTCTTCCTCACCAGACACGAGCTTCATGAACTTCGACGTTTTTTTGAGGACCCCAAACTGGGCAAACACTTGATACAAGAGCGCGTCGACGTCGCTGATGTCTCCAGAACTGACGGCATCACTAATGGCACTCATATCGAGGATCCGTGGCACCTTGGACCCGGGTTCTTCTGTGGAGCGCGCGGCCAGCGTGGGCGGTACTGCCGCGGTGCCAGATTCTGGAGGACTCATCGGCGTGATCGGTTGAGCGGCTCCTCCGCCCTTAGCTGCAACCGTTACTTCGAGAGTGCGGGTTGGCTTCCCGTCTCCATCACACCCAGCTATCATTAGCAAGAGTGCCAAGAGCGGCAGGATTAGTTTCGTGAGCCGTATCCAATCCCGGAACATTATGGTCGTCCCTTCAACTACGTTTCGATGGGGGCATTGTAGCCTTCTCGCAAGCGAGCACGTCCCCCGACTAGCTTCGTCTCAACGCTGGTTGGCATTCTCTATTTTGAAAGTCTGCTGTTTTCGGCATCTAGCCTGAATTGTTCCAGTTCTTCCCAACGTGCGTAGGCCTGAGCCAAAAGCCTTTCAAGTTCTTGTAGTCTATCATTCATGGCAACAATGTCAGCCTTGCCCTTTTTGTAGAGTCCTGGATCTCCCATGGCCTGGAACAACTTCTGCTGTTCCCTTTCGAGGCGCTCGATAGTCTGCGGCAGTGCATCCAGTTCCTTTTGTTGGTTAAACCCGAATTTTAGCCTTGCCCTAGGTACCTGAGCCGGTGGGTGGGCTTTCTTGCGGGTAGATGCCCTACTCGGTTTTGCTTCCTGGGGGCGCTGACGCAGCCAGTCATCATAG
>CAJWXP010000073.1 GCA_913049785.1 uncultured Dehalococcoidia bacterium
GCTGGGCGAGGACCTGATCCTGTTCCGCGATACAGCGGGGCGCCTCGGGTTGCTCGCCAACTCCTGTCCTCATCGCGGGGCGTCTTTGTTCTACGGCCGCAACGAAGAGAGCGGCCTGCGCTGCGTGTACCACGGCTGGAAGTTCGACGTTAACGGCGACTGTGTAGATATGCCGTCAGAGCCAGCTGAGAGCAACTTTAAGGACAAGGTCAAGATCAAGGCATACCCCACCAAAGAGCGCGGCGGTGTCATCTGGACCTACATGGGTCCTAGGTCAGCACTCCCACCCCTGCCAGACCTGGAAGCCAACATGCTCCCGGAAGGTGAGTGGGCTGTTTCCTCCATCATGCGCAGCTGCAACTTCGTTCAGGCGCTTGAAGGCGATATCGATACCTCCCACCTGGGCTTCCTGCACCTTGGCAGCGTTGACCCGGCAGGAGCCGTTCCTGGCTCATACGATTACTACACCGTGAACGTCCGGTCACCTCGCTATAAGGTGATCGATACTGAATACGGAACGACCTACGCCGCCTATCGTGAGGCGGAGCCGGACACATACTACTGGCGGTTCGCCCACTTCCTGATGCCTTTCTGGGCCATGATTCCCACGGGAGTCCTGGGCGTTCAGGTTCTAGCTCGAGGGTGGGTACCCATTGATGATGAGCACACCATGTTCTGGAACCTGGTTGTCCCCAGCACCCGCGCATCTGGCGGGCAGGGTGGAGCAGGCGCTCCCAGGGGTGGTGTGAACATTGAAGGTAAGCAGGGAGCAACCGATTACCTCCCCAACGGCACCGGCTGGCTGGAC
The DNA here is from genome assembly GCA_913049785.1 of uncultured Dehalococcoidia bacterium. GTDB lineage: Bacteria > Chloroflexota > Dehalococcoidia > Lucifugimonadales > UBA1127 > UBA1127. The sequence goes on from CAJWXP010000073.1 coordinate 809, forward strand.
CGTTGGAACTTGGCTGCGAATGCCGGGAATGATTATCGGATCGACCGTGAGGCCCAAAAGAGCAACCAGAACTATACGGGCATCGATGGCATCACGCTCCAAGACCAGGTGATTACGGAGAGCATGGGCCCGATATCCGAACGTACCAAGGAGCACTTGGGCACAAGCGACACTATGGTGATCAAGACGAGACAGCGACTCATGAGCGCTGCTAAGGGGCTTCAGGAGGGTATAGAGACTTCTGCCGTTGATCACCCAGAGATGTATGCGATCAGGTCCGGTGGCGTTATCCTGCCGAAGGAGACTGACTGGCTTGAAGGGACAGAGGAGCTGCGGAAGGCCTTTGTGAAGCATCCGGGGCTTACGTCTAACAAGTAACCTCAAAGAGAACTGGAAAGAAAGAGCCCCTATTGTAGGGGCTCTTTCTTGTTTGCGGCTTTGCTGCAGCTTGTATATGCTGTACTTGCAACTCGAACTACCGGTGCAAACGATATAAATAACCTGGAGGCCCCATGAAATTCGGTATCTTCCAACTACTCCATTCCGCTGACAGAGGCCCCGCCAAGGAGGTCTATGACAACGCTCTGGAGCAGGCACGACTGGCAGATGAGTTGGGGTTTGAAGGTGTATGGTTGGCAGAACATCACTTCTCCAGCTATGGCTACAGTCCTAACCCCCTGACATTCGCAGTGAAGATCGCGGATCAGACCAAGAACCTGCGCATCGGCACAGCAGTGGTGGTGCTTCCGCTCTACCACCCCCTGCGACTGGCGGAGGAGATCGCACTGACGGACCAGCTTACCGACGGTCGTTTGGACGTTGGGCTGGGTCGAGGTTACCAGCGATACGAGTTTGAGCGACTTGGCCTGGAACTGGATGACAGCAGGCCTATGTTTGACGAGGCGTTGGAGATCATCAAACTGGCTCTGACGCAAGAGAGCTTCAGCTATGATGGGAAGTATTACCAGATACCTGAGACCACCATCTTCCCGAGGCCCATCCAGCAACCCCACCCTCCATTCTGGATAGCAGCCCAGGCTCCCGCCAGCATCGTTGATACGGTGCAACGTGGGTACAACTGCATCACTGGCGGTTCCAGCGCCCCATCTGGTCGAGTGCTGCAGAGCTGGGAGGTCTTCCGTGACGCCGTGAACGAGGCTGGCATCGGTTGGCCCCAGGAGTTCACCATCCAATCTCAGGTGCACGTAGCTGAGAATGACGAAATCGCCCGGAAACAGACGCAGAACGCGCTCTGGCACCTACGGTCTGCAGGCGCTCTGAGAGCTAACACGCAGAAGGTTGTAAATGGCCTGGCGATCGAGCAGGAGCAGCCCAACGAGCCGGATCCCCAACTGATGTACGACGAGTGGCTCATCTTCGGTGACGCTGAGACGGCTCATCGGAAGCTCCAACGACTGCTAGATACTACGGGAATCACTTACCTGAACTGCGTATTCGCTATCGGACGGTTAGAGCACAAAGAAGTGTTGAAGTCCATGGAACGGTTCGCAAGGGACGTGATGCCGCACTTCAAAGACAAGGTGGGCCTGTCAGGAGCCGTTGAGGCCAAAGCGTAAGTTCGTACGTAGATTTCAATGTGTAATGTTGTGATGTGGAGGTTGAGCAGATGAGTTTCATTGGACACATTCATATCCCGCACCTGCCCCATGGGGATCCCTGGCATCGACACGAGATCAACAAGAATCTGCGAGGCGGGGTTGGCAAAGGTGGAGGTCTCACGAAAATAGAGTTTCGCATTGTCGTTGGCTTTTTGGGAGCGGCGGCTCTAGGGATTTTATATCTGCTGTTTAGCTAGACTCCCTTGGTTAGGTTATAGCAGTCTCCTTAGGTAGGAGGACGAAATGGGCACGATAGGAAAACCGAAGCGCAAAGTCGAGTATTGGCCCCTCCAAACCCCTGTCCCCGACCGTAGGTCTGCCCCGAATGAGCCTGCCACACCCAGGAAGACGAGCACACCGGCGCGCGAGCCGGTTCCTACACAACGTTGATTACATTGTGATGTCAGAAGATTTGGAAACCCTTACCAAGCTTGAGTACCTGACGGCGTGGCGTACGTGGCGCGTCTGGATGTCCGAAAGCGGGCCAACGCTGCACAGCGTGTCAACATCGGCAGCGCTGGGCGCATGGACGCCATGCGAGGCGATGGAAGCGCGTTGCGGCTATCTTGAGATGAACCCGCCGGCCTGTGCCTGCGAATCCTGCCCCGGGGATGACACCCTCTGCGGCATCTATGCCTACAGAGAAGCTCCAAGCACTGTGCATCATGAGATGGGCATGGTGGGGCAGGTGGCGTTGTGGGGCACGGTCATTGAGCACGACATCGGGTTCCGGGGCCAATACGCTTACCCATTGAGCTTCACCCATGGCCATTGTCCCTGGTGCGGCTCGGCATCGAAGCCCAAGTTGCTGCCACTGGACAAGGCGATGGTGCTACTACCGGAAACGGGCGAAGGCTGGCTGGGGTGGGTCTGTAGCAAGCACGCAGACAAGGCTTTAAAGCAGGCCACGGTCATGGATACGTTACCTGAGCCCAAGAGTTGGGTGGTGAAACCGGGGTTGGAAGTGGTAAAGGCGATAGCGGAGCTTTATCAGGTAGGAATTCAAACGTAGATTACAGGTGAGTATCGCAGAAGCTAAGAAGCCCTCAGCCTATTAATAGGCTGAGGGCTTCCCTTGTAATGCTGTAATGTTTGAGCTGCTTAGGCGCTCTGG
>CAJWXP010000074.1 GCA_913049785.1 uncultured Dehalococcoidia bacterium
CAAGGAAAGGTTCCCTGAGGCCACTCGAAGGGCACTTTTCCGGCAGCGGTCGCGCGGAACCTACTCCGCCGGCGAAACGTCCTCACCCCGTCTCAACATCGGCCACACCAGCGTTACAACGCCAAGCGCAATTAGCCCCTCAATGGAAACGATAGTCACCGCGTTTGGTGCTCCAAACAAACTCGCCATTAATCCAATATTCAGAATCCCTATAGGCCCAACTCCGATCCCCGCGGAAAGCAGTCCCAGCATCCTGGATCGCATCTCAAGCGGCGTAGCCATAAGCATTAATGCTGACTGCGTCGATGAGAACGCGGCATGACCCATCCCACCAATGAAAATCAGCGGCAGCGAAACCGCGTACCAACCGGAAAGCGAAAAGAGAAGCGCAGGCAGCAGATACAGAAACGCTCCATACTGGTAAACCCGTCCGAACTGTTTTGGAGCCATCCTGAGCGCAATGGTTACGGCGCCAATCAACGAACCGACGCCTTGAGCGGACACCAACACCCCAACCAGCAAAGGACTGACACCAAGCTCATCCTCTCCAATCACCGGAATCATGCTCCTGATCGGAGTTGACCAGAGATCGACGATCACGGTGATCGCCAGGATCGACATGATCACTCTGCGAGAGCGTGCGAAGCTGAGAGCCGCGCCAAAATCAGCGATGAAATTTGGTCTGCTGACTGGCGCAGTCGGACGTTGATACCTGACGGCATAAATGAGGAACGCGGCAAACGCGTAAGCCAACACGCCGAAGAAGTAGACGCCCTCAATTCCCACGAATTGCAGTATCCCGCCACCTATCACAGGACCCAGCGCCAATGATGAGGTGAGCAGAGCAGCATCAAGCCCCACGGCGCGTCCCACTTGAGCGCTACCAACGCTGTCAGCCAGCATCGGTTTGCGAAGCGAGAACTCGGTCGTCATCGCAACGCCATTAATGAACACGCCAATGACAATGTGCCAGATCTCAAGTCGATCTTGTAACGCCAGTACCCCAAGGACTGCCGCGGTCATCGCCATGATCGCGAACACCAGGATGAACATTGCCTTGCGATTGAACCTGTCGGTAACAACCCCAAACGCCAAACCAAACGGAATCAACGGCGCCCGCTGGATGAAAAACATCATCGCCACATAAAAGGCGTTGCCCGTCTCCTGGAACACGAACACCGCAATAGCCAGCGTCTCTAGCTGCCGCATGCCCCCCAGAACCATGCCAGATAGCAATAATTTACGGAAATTCTTATTTGACCAGAGTGATTGATCCTCTTGACTTGGCATCACACAGCCCCGCGCACTATCCCCTTCACCCTCGGGGTGAACGCCAGGGTGAGGGTGCGAGTGCTGAAATTTCGCCTTCAACTGCGACGTACTGGATTCCACCATTGACGGAACGATCGCAACCTTCGGCCAAGGAATGCCTCCCTAAGCGCGCGGTGAGGCATGGTTCTTCCTCCTCCGCTTGTTCCTTGTACCTAATCCCCCTAATGGGTCTCCTAGCCACTGGACAGATCTCTAAAGCCGTAGGACGCTCGTAAAGAGGCGTTTGGTATTTATGGACTACCCTCTCTTATTGAATTAGAAGATTGTGTCTGGGGCCGGGTGGATGAAGACGTACCCCCTAGTGGCAGTACCCCTCAACGGTAAAAGGTCCGTTCCCCCCCCTGGAAAGGCCATGGGCCATCACCGCACTTGTCATTATTGGTCGCTTCTACAGTTAGCGAGGCTCCGTCTTCTGAAAGTCGGGATATCAGAATTCTTTCCACGTCATCTTCCCACATGTATTGGTTGATCTTTGTTCGCAACTCCGTACAGTACGTGTGACCTGGCTTAACCAAGTCCCATCTGCTGTTTACAAGTCCACTAGAGGAAGTGGTATACACGTAGTGCCCGAAATCCAAACCAAACGTGGCGCTGCCAACAGAGATGGTGTGCATTGTGCTTTCAGTGACGGTTTGGTGGAGCCAGATTATTTCCTCCTCGGCAGGCACGTCTCTTTCCGAAGGGAGAGAGGGGAAGATATCAGGTGATGGAGATGGCATCCAGTATCCCATGGCAGTGCCAGGCACATCTTGGTTGAACGGGCCGCAGGTGGAGCTATGTAATAAATTCAGATAGTCTGACCTGATAGGTTCAGGAAAGTACTCTAGAGAGCACACTGCGTTTCCTCCAGGAGCTCTCCAAGGTGTTATGGAGTACCCATATCCGGGCAATTCCTGTAATTGTTTCGCTGTTAGTCCTGCTATTCTCAGCCCAACGTCGAAGGCTCTTACATAGTGACTTGACTTAAAGATTGGTGTTCCAGCCGGAATGAAGGTTTCAGTATTCCAACGACAACCCACATCGCATTCGCGTTCTGCCTCAGCAAGGATGGCTAGAATCACATCTGATGGTTCTGCGACATGCCCAAGCCCCAATGCGTGACCATCACATAGATAGAGAGCGACTCCCCATTCAGTATATGGATCCCTTTCAAGATCAGAAAGGGACCCTGTACGAAGGTCTATTCTAAAGATGTCGGTGGGTGCATAAAGCTGTACCACGCCCGTTTCATCTGCCACAGCCCAATAAGTCATGTGCTCGTGAGGCCATACATGGCTTCCCGGGCCAAACATGATCTGTCCCACACTTTCGGCCGCTACCAACTGGTGGCTGAACCCGAATTCGGTGGTACATTCTGGAAGACCTTTCCACATTGGCTCGTTCCAAAAAAGCACTTCCTGTTCTTCCCAGGTGGGGTCGATGCCGCGTGTAATTTCAACGGGTGTAGGAATCACCTGAGTAGGTGTCGGGGTATCGGAGGGTGTCGGTAGAGGAGTTGAAGCGGGGGCCACTTCAGTGGCCTTCACTGCTGCTGGTGCCGTGGTTGGGGCTTCAGTTGGGTTGGGTTTAGGAGTTGGCGGCTTTGTTGGTTGTGGCTTCGGAGGATCCTTCTTAGGCATAGGCTCAACTTCTACCTTAGCCACCACTGTGGCCTCAGGAGATGGGGTATCAGCAATCTGAGTTCCACCGCCACAAGCTACCAGCAGCAACATAGATACTGCGGGGAGAAGGAACGATATTGTGAGTTTGAGATTAATCTCCCTACCTCCTAGTTGTGACCTGCCCCAAATAGTTGTACCAGTCGCTATGTTAGTCCGACGGCCTGCTTCAAGCTGATTGTCTCCGGTGCTGGCGGCCGGTATCCGAGGCGATTATGCCTAGGCTCCAGCT
>CAJWXP010000075.1 GCA_913049785.1 uncultured Dehalococcoidia bacterium
CCACCCTGGCCGCGTGCCCCCCTACCGACCAATCGCCCTTCACCCTCTGCCACTCCAAACGAAGCAGGGGTTACTGCCCCTGGTGATACCACACCCGCTGTTTCAGATTGTTGACATGATTTACAGGTCAGATTGCGATAACAGCCGCTGCTACAAAGCAATCCAATCACCACTAAAGAAAAAAACGCAGATTTCATGATCGGCAACTTTCTTTGATCACCAGAGTTCAGGACGGCTGCCACAGCAAATCAGACCGTGAGTCTGGGCAGATACTGTTCTGCTACGATCATCGGCGTTACAGAAGTCAAAATTGAACAAATCGTTATGTTAGCTAGTTCCCTTAGAATCCCTATAATCAGCAAGGTTGGGTCAGACCAAGAGACGCTGGAGCGATTCAGCGGAGAGCAAAAGGAAACGACACTAAACTGCTAGCAACTAAGTATCGAGTCACCTCAGATGGGAACCTTGTAGCGGGGCGTTCGCCCAACTTTGGGAAGACACGATCTTGGCCAATTCAGGGGCATCTGGTAAAAATTGGTGCAACTCAGGGATGAGTTGGGCAGTCGGAGCGAAGATCCTGTTGGGCTGAATGGATTCACCATGAGAAGTTTCTTTCGTGCTGTTCGTCACATCTCGCCATACCGCTGGACCATTGCCGGATCGATTGGTTGTTGCCTGGGGGTCGCTCTCTTGTGGAGTGCCAATATTGGCACGGTCTACCCAATAATTGAAGTTGTTTTCCAGAACAAGTCCGTACCACAATGGGCAGATGAGGAAGTTGCTGAGCTCGAGGTCGCATCCCGTAACACGAATGAGCAGATCGCGGGCTACCAGGAGTTGCTCAACGGTAGCGACCGAATCACTGCTGCCAGGCGAGCTGATCTACAGCATCAACTAGCGCAGGCCGAGACAAAGTTAGCCGCGGAACAGGAATCGCTAAACTGGGCCCGCTGGGTGCAACCGCATGCGCATCGTTATCTTCCAGTCACACCATTTTCGACGCTGGTGATTGTCGTCATCCTCTTAATTACGGGTACGCTGATCAAGGATTTATTCCTGGTTGGCAATATCGTCCTAGTGGAGCGTCTTGCGCAGTTGGCCACTTTTGACTTGCGTAAACAGTTTTACCGTAGAACGCTCCGATTGGACCTGAGTACCTTTGGAGAAGACCATACCGCGGGACTCATGGCTCGCTTCACCAATGACATGGGAGCCTTGACGCGCGGAATTTCAACATTGATGGGAAAGACGATCCGTGAACCTCTAAAAATGACGGTTTGTCTCGTGGGTGCTGGCATAATTTGCTGGCGACTGCTGCTATTGTCACTGGTCATGGCACCCTTAGCGATCTATCTGGTCAGTCGTTTGGCTGCTGCCATCAGCGGTGCCATCGTCGCCGCGTCGTCGATTCGGAAGCCCTGCGTGTCCGGGTGCAGCTCACCGATGCCCTTCAGGCCTGCAGCCGCGCATCGCTCCACTTCGATCAGTGCATCAACGCCCCACACAGGGCTGACGGCGCAGAAGCCGATGAGGCGACCGTCGGAGTGCGATACGGCCTCTGCCAGGTGGTCGTTGGCCTCTCGCGCCAGTTCAATGTCCGACCACCCGATGCCCACGGCCACGGCGGCGTCTACTTCGGCGGCGTCTAAGGCCTCCATCAACTCTTCAACCGTGGCCATGACCGCCTTGGGGTTGCTGTACAACTCCCGGAACGTGGCATCGCGCTGAACAAGCTCATCGCGTCGGTCGCGAAAGCCCGGAGGGAACACGTGCACGTGCGAGTCTATGATCATGGAGTTACTTTAACCACGGAAACCGTATTTCGACAACTTTACGTATAACACGGAGGAAACAGAGAATATGTGTCACTGGTATAGTATTCGCCATGACTTCCCTTCTCAAAGCCAGTAAGCTCACAAAGCACTACGGAGCGACGATAGCGCTAGAGTCTGTAGACTTTGAGGTCTTTGAAGGGATAACGGGCCTTCTTGGCCCCAACGGCGCCGGCAAGAGCACAGCTATCAAGCTGTTCCTGGGACTTCTTAAGCCTACGTCAGGTTCCGCCGAAGTCTCAGGCAAGAACCCCTACGAGTCGATCGAATCCCGTAGCCTCCTTGGCTATATGCCTGAAGGCGACTGCCTACCAACTGGGATAACGGCCTCTGAATTCCTCACCCACATGGCGCAGGTCAGCGGCCTGCCACCCGCCTACGCCAGGACCCGTGCGGCGGATATCCTACGTCACGTTGGCCTGGACGAAGAGCGGTACCGGTCTATAGGCGAGTACTCATCCGGGATGAAGCAGCGCGTGAAGCTGGCGCAAGCCCTTGTCCATGACCCCGTCATCGTGCTTTTGGACGAGCCCACGGTAGGGCTGGATCCCGGTGGCAGGGAAGAGATGTTGGAGCTTATCCGCCGCACAGGCCGCGAGTTCGGCATAAGTATCATCCTCTCCACACACCTCATGGGCGATGTTGAGAGCACCTGTGAACGGATCATCGTGCTTGATGAGGGCCGTGTGAAAGAGGCGGGGGACGTCTCCATGTACACCCAGGAGACACAGAATATCTTCATAGATGTGGATGACAAACGGAGTGAGTTGGTGACGGCGTTGGTTTCGCGAGGGATCGATGCAACGATTGAAGGCTCGTCCATAGCCGTTGTGCTGGAGAGCGAAGTGCAGTCCGATGATATCCGCGATGCCATCGTAGAAGTGGATGCCCAACTCCGGCGGATGGGGCCGCGTCGCCAACAGCTTGCCGACATCTTTC
>CAJWXP010000076.1 GCA_913049785.1 uncultured Dehalococcoidia bacterium
AGCGCCATGCTCGCTCCGGGAGACTCCGCGCCTGACTTCTCGCTTGCCCGCCTCGGCGGAACCTCGAGCACACCGTGGATCACAGTGCCACGGATATTCGCAGGCAGCTGCACCAGCCTCAAGCAACTCTCTGTCGTCTGCCCCTCTAGAACACCTTCCTCAGAGCCGTCTTTGCCTCTTCATCGTCAAGAACCGGCGTCGCTTCAATTTCTACCAGATGGCTCCACTGAGCCGAAAGTTCTGCCGCAACCACGGGATCTCCTTCCACCAGGTGGAACCCGTACCGTGAACCAGGGGCATGCCACCGCCCTATCGTTTTGAGGTCCCCTTCCGGGTCGGGTCCACCTGTCTCCAAAAACAGCTTCATTCCCTCTTGATAGCAGCCCGGCAAGAATTTCCAGCGGTACATAATTTTCATTTTTTCCCCTTCAGTTAGACAATAATTAAGGTCCAGCACCTTGTATCCCGAGGCCATCCTCCACCAGAAGTGCTCTCGCAACGTACTAGCCTGATCGGGCGAGTGAAACACTGTCTATAGGTCCTAACGCTCGACATGTGCGTGATCATGGTGCCGAGTGAGGATCAGATTCGCAACATATTAGCACCCCAACACTTGTTGAACTCCTGCCTTCGGACGGGCACCTGCGCCAGTTCCAAGTACATATATCACTTCTGAGTGGGCACCTCATCTGAGCCGATCCAGAACGGAATCAGTCTCTTTCTACTGGGCCCATCGCAAACATCTTCCAACTACCACTTTCGTTGGCAAAGTAGTACAAGGAACGTCCTTGGAAGATGACTTCATCTTGGTGGTTATAGCGAGTGAAGTCGACATCAGCGTAATAAACGGTGGATGCCAGTTTATGTACATCTATGCGGTCTATCGTGCTGTATTTGTAACCTTCCTGAATATTTGCTTTGTCATCTCTGTAGCTCTCCATCAACTCATCTGGCGTCAGAGCTATGCGTGTCGGAGCACGCCAATTACTGCGTCGCATAACAGGCGTCTGGAAGTGACTGGCAATGCCTTTAAAGTCGTTGTCTATAAAGTCTTGAACGTATGCCATATAGACATCCTTGATCTGCTCAATGTTTGGATCATCCACATTGATTGGAGCAGTTTCAGCACACCCGACCGCTATCAGAGCGAGGGCGAATAGCAGGGTTTTCTTCATCAGCTAGTTCCCACCTCCGGCCTCTCCCTCCGCGTCCCATCTCAAAACACCACCCTCCCCGCCTCTCGCCTCGATAGGGCGGTTGGAACGGCTATCCACGATTTCTTTACTTGACTCTCGAGACGATTGCCTTTGCCGTCCACTCTGTCATGTCCGGACTGATCACCGTGTATTCGTAGGTGAACTGGTCGGGGTTTTCAGGTTCCAGGCTCAGGGTCCACGATTTGACATACTGGTCCTTGCCTTCTTGCAAGCCGCTGCGTGCAGCATCCGTGGTGAACGACAATACGCCATCGGCTGACGAGACCAGCTTTGCCACCGGCTTATTCATCAAGGCACAGTAATGGGTAAGGAGCAGACTCTCCTCTTGCTTGTTGAAGATGGTGAGCATCGCAACGCCGTCAGTGTCGCTTTCCTCCAGAATTGAGCTACCGTTTGATCTCAGGCTATAGGTCAGTTTGAGCGCCTCTTCTTCGCCGGTCGACCTGTGGAGAGTGCCAGACCACTCACCCGCCAGACTCTTCAATTGGTCAAACACCTCGTCGCTCGTTTGTGCACTGAGATGGCTGCTCGATGCCATCAACATGATGGCCACGATTGTGGGAAAGATGACCTTTTTGCTCATTACCATACCCCTCCTGTCTTGAGTATCCCTTGATTCGCACCGTGAAAGAGGCTGCATCAACCTCCGGGTGCAGCGTATAGCAATCCATACTACGTAGCCTTGCGCCTCCGGCCAAATCGTAAACGCCAGCCCTGAAGGGTCAGCCCGACCTCAACGGTGCGCCTCTAACCACTCGCGGGACAGCCGTTGGCCTTCAGCTATTTGTTCGCTGATCAGGACGGCAGAAGAAGTCCTTGAGCGACAAAAACCACAACAAACCCTCCGAACGGGAACGTCAGATTCCCACGGGTGCGCAATGCGTTTTCACACACGTGCGTGCATGGAGCTAATTTTGTGAACTTAGATACGTCCTGAACGGTTTTCCGGTCCGGCTTCGATTCTGGATCTAGGGAGGAAACGCTCTCGTGACCAGTTCCAAAGAGAAGATCGTATTGGGAGGCTGCTTGACTGGCCTCGGTACTGGTCTTAGCTGGTCAGTCTTCATGGATCTTGTCTCTCGTGATCAGCTATTCGACAACCAAGAATTCGCGTTGTCCCTGATCCTACCGTTACTGGTGGGACTAGCGGTGGGGAAAAGCGTAGGGGTCCAGCGGCGGGTTCTGTTGCCGATTGCCTTTCTTACGTGGGCAATGCCTGTGTTCGGGATGGGTTTTGGAGGCGCTAATGTTCTCGAGACGACGACTGGTGGTGCGATTGGGGGCCTGTTCTGGGCGGTTCCTTTCGTCCTAAGCAAGAAGGGCCGTCTCTGGTTCATTGGCGCTTTTTTCGTGTTCGTATTAGCTGTGGTTGGGCTTTCGTGGTACCTCGGGACCCTTCTCTAGGGGGGGGGCGTACCCCACTGGGGTCTCGCCTGTCGGCAAAAGGGACCCGCCCGAGCTACCAAAAGTTTCGGGGAACGGTATTGCTGTGGCGTCGATGTGTGCGGTCCTGCACCAGTACCGGCCCGTGGCCACCA
>CAJWXP010000077.1 GCA_913049785.1 uncultured Dehalococcoidia bacterium
TCCTGCATCACGCTTACGACCCGAGTATCGCAACCATGTGTGGGCGAGCCATACCCATTCTTCGACGAATGAGCACCGCCGATGTCTATCTGGATGCGTGGAATCTCGAAGAGCCTTGCTGAAAACCGACCGTATGGACGATGGCGCCTGACAATGCCTGTCCGTACAATGCCGGTCATGTTTGCGATCTTCGAGAGACTGCTACATCAAGCCAGACAAAAGCGGTGGGCGAACCTGCTGGTGGTAACTCTGCGCATCGGCCTCGCCTTTGCCTTTGTGCCGGCGGGGCTGAAGAAGGTGATATACCAGCCCTTTACCGATCCGCAGAACACGGGTCTCTTTCATGAGTTTCTCCACGCCTTCTACGCCACGGGCGCCTTCTACTCGTTCGTTGGCGTCCTGCAACTCCTGGCGGCCTTGCTGCTGCTGTCTCAGCGTTTCGCCTTGGTAGGGGCGCTCATCCTTCTGCCCATTGTTTCGACCATTCTTGTGTTCTGCTGGAGTACGGCGGTCTACCCCACGGCTACGGTTGTGACGTTCTTGTTTGCCGCTACAGCAGGCCTTGTTCTGTGGGACTTGCAGAAATGGCGCACCGTCTTCTTACAGGATCAGCGGGGTGGTGAAATCCGGATGAAGCCCTCCCCTGCCTCCGTGGACCTGAATCTGTGGACTGGGTGCGGAATCCTGATCACGTCCCTGTACCTGCTGGTCTGTGCCCTGACGGGTGGCGTCTACCGCCCTATGGGTGCCGAGTTCGACCGCCCTGCTTTTTATGTCTTTCCCCTGATGCTCCTGGCCATCGCCGCGACCTTCGTCATCGATCAAATCCGATGGACAGAAAATATCCGGGCCCATTCTCGTGCGTCCGGTGCCGCCAGATAAGACTCATCTGGTCGCTGCACGTGGGCTCAACCGGCATTCGGTCACCGTGCGGGTATCCGCACCCGCCAACGAGGGCCTCAGGCAGCCTCGTCAAATTCCAGTTGTCGAAATCTGTTCCGACCCGCCTGGTTGACTAGGCCAACTCTGGGACTGGAACTCCGTGCTCTTCGCTCATCCCGAGTACCGCTTCCCAGGCAGCCTCACCGAGGGGCACGATCCCTTCTTCTCGTAACCGGGCCATTCGCTTCTGACCACGCTCACCGGCGTAGAAGATCTCCTCCACGTCAGGTTTCCATCGTATTCGGCGGGGTCGGTCAGTGGCGACGACGTAAGAAGAGTTGATAACGGATCCGGCCGTCATACCGTGGGACTTGGCTTTGGCTATGCTCGCGTCCATGGCTGCGTTCATACCGACGACGCAGTCCTTGTCACCATCGACGATCGTAACCAGGCTCGAGTCTTTTACGATCCGGACGTTCGGGGTAGGGTTTATCAGACCACTCTGATGCATGCCGATGATCACATCTCGGCAGAAGTATAACCCGTGGTCAGAGTGACCTCGGAGCTCACTGTCAAGGATAGCTTCAGCAACCTGAGTTGCATTGGACGCTGGCAAGCCAATGTCGCCAAGGGCGGCTTCCATAAAGGACTGCGCTGCTCCGATAGTGATCTGTGGCATCCAAGACCTCGTGTGATACAGCGACTGGCGGCTGACGATTCAGTCTGAGTTACGCCTTCTGTCCTTACTGACTAGAATGAAGCAATGGTGCCTCCACAGTCTTCATCTTGCATAACGCAAAATTGAGCCGCGACCAGATTCCTCGTTTGCATTGAACAGGCTGTCCAGACCAGCGAGTCACTGATTGGAGATGCGTAGCCAACAGTAAAGTTCGTCGGCTCCAATTTATGTCATGCTGGGCGATTCCACCGGCGGCCTTGTCGTGGGAGGATCCTGTACCATCTCCAGAGGCGGGCCTTCTACATCGGTCCTCAACCCACTGCTGTGCGGTGACGGTCCACCCAGTAACCCCACGCGATAAGGAGCCACTGAGCATGGCCAACGATGGCAATTGCGCTGGCACTCTCCGGTGGGGGCCCGGCAAGGTTGCCAGCATAGATGGCCAGAAAGAACGCCACCAGCGCCCACAGACCAAAACTTCCGAACGGTTAGTGAGGATAAAAGGGGTAGGTCGATAGTGCGACAAGGTAGACTCCGGG